>JBDHHX010000307.1:0-4547 GCA_039589155.1 Gemmatimonadota bacterium
ATGCAGGCGATCGCCCGGGAGCTCAACAACCCGGAGACGGCGTTCGTTCTATCGCCTGACGGCCCGGACCACGACGTGTGGGTGCGGTTCTTCACGCCGACCATCGAGGTGCCCTCGTGCGGGCACGCGACGATCGCCGCCCACTACGTGCGTGCGGTGGAAAACGCGCTGCCTCCCTCTACTGTCGTCCAGAAGATTGGGGCCGGCATCCTGCCGGTCGACATCGAAAGCGACGACGCGGGCTATCGGATCGTGATGACCCAGGGTCGCATCGAGTTCGGCGAGCCGTTCTCGGAGTCGCAGGTGGGTGAGATCGTCGCCGCCCTCGGCCTCGAGGCCGACCACCTCGACAAACGCTGTCCGGTCCAAGTCGTCTCCACCGGACACTCGAAGGTGCTCGTCGGCATCCGCTCCCGGGCGGACCTGAACAGACTGAGCCCGGACCTGGGACGGCTGGCCGAGATCAGCGCCCGCATCGGCTGCAACGGCTACTTCGTCTTCGTGCTGGAGTCAGAACCCAGCGACGTCCTCGCCCACGGCCGCATGTTCGCCCCCGCCATCGGTATTCCAGAAGACCCGGTGACCGGCAACGCCAACGGACCGCTGGGCGCTTACCTGGCCAGGCACGGTCTGGCGGACCCGGTGGACGGAGTTCTGTCGTTTCGGGCACAGCAGGGTGAGGCCATGGGGCGGCCGGGAACGGTCGAGGTGGAGGTCGAGGTGGAGGGATCAGAGCCGAAGGTGGTGCGGGTCGGTGGCCGGGCGGTGATTGCCTTCCAATTCGAGCTGGAATTGTAGCGCGCCATGCCTCACCTGACGCTCGAGTACACGACCGGTCTTGGAACGGCCATCGAGTTCGACTTGCTTTTCGCCCGCATCCACGGCGTGCTCGCCGAGGTGGGTGGCATCAAGAAGAGCAACTGCAAGAGTCGGGCGGTGGAGCGGGATCGGTTCTACGTCGGCGACGGCGACGAGAACGGGTTCGTCCACCTCGACGTTCGATTTCTCGAGGGCCGGTCGAAGCAGCTCAAGCAGGAGATAGGCCGAGAGCTGCTGGCCGTCCTGCTCGACCACTACGTAGCGGTCTCGGAGGCGGCAGCGCCCCAGGTCACGGTGGAGATAAGTGACATCGTGCGAGACGCATACTTCAAGTTCCCGGAAGGCAGCTTGGGAGTCGACCCGCCATGACTGTTGAGACGATTCGGAGTACCTCAGACGACAAACTGGCCGGGACGTTACGACTCGTCCTGGCCGTTATCTTCCTGATGACAGGGGCGATGAAACTGCTCGTGCCTATGCTGGCCGACGCCTGGTCCGGCCAGCTGCTGGCTGCGAACCTGCCGCTGTACGCGCTCACCCGCTGGACCGTGCCGTTCGTTGAGATCGCCCTCGGTATCTTCCTGGCTGTCGGCTTCTATTCGAGGCTGGCGGCGTTGGTTGTGACCGGGATCATGCTAGTCGCCACGTACGTGCACGTCGTCGTCGACGACCCCGCACTGTTTCCTCTGCAGCCCAGCGAGCCGATCGTTCCGCTCGTGGTGATCGCAATGTGTGCTTACATTCTGTGGAAAGGCGGAGGAACGTGGAGCCGGGATCTGAGGGACACGCGGAGAACGAAGTATGAATGAAGCCATCGAGATGATCATTCCGTTTCTGGGGATGATGGGAATAGGTGGAATGGTTCTGATCGGGATGAGACTGCGCTACGAGCACGTGCGGAATCTCAAGCGGGGAGGCGCCTCGGAGGAGGACGTCAGGCAGATAGCCGAGGCCGTGGACGGGCTGCGCGACGAGGTCCGGCTGATGCGCGAAGAGGTCCTGTCGATCAACGACCGCGTCGAGTTCACCGAGCGCCTGCTCGAGCGACCGCGCGAGGCCGAGGCGAAGCGGGACAAGCGCCAGTAGGGAGGCGACGATTCCAAACGACGACCGTCGCTTCACTGAGAACGAGTTCGCGCTCATCCTGCGCAAGGCGTTCGAGCTCCAGGACCGCGAGCCCGGTGCCGCAGATCCGGCTGACGGGCTCACCTTGCACGAGATCCAGGCCATCGCGAAAGAGGTCGGACTGGACCCCGCGCTCATCGAAAAGGCGGCTGCCGTTGTACCAGCCGCGCCGCTCAGCGCGGCTGCCCGATTCTTCGGCGGTCCGCAGAAATACCAGATGGAGTACACGGCGTCGGGCCAGCTGTCGGAGGCGGGCGTGGCGCGCGTGGTGGACGCTATCCGCCAGGCGACCGGCCACCACGGAACGGTGAAGGAGGCACTCGGTTCGCTGGAGTGGCAGACGGTCGGCGAGCTGAGCATGATCAACGTCACCGTGAGTCCGCGCGCGGGAGAGGCGTCGGTTCGGGTCCTGGCCGACCGTGGCCCGGCGGGTGGGGTGACGCTGATCGTTCCGCTGGTGCTCGGTGCGATGGGCGTCGGCATCACGGGCGCGATCGTCGAGCCGACCAGCATCGCTGGGATCGTTGGCGTGGTTGCTGGCCCGCTGACGGCGGCGTTTGCGGTCGGTCGCACGATGTGGGCGACCAGCACGAAGGGGTTCCAGAAGAAGCTGCGCAAACTGATGGGCGCGGCGTCGCGCGCCGTCGATGAGAACGTGGAGGCTCCGGCGCTCAGTGGTGAGCCGAAAGAACCACTGGAATAAGGTCTACGGCGACCGCGGCGAAGCCGAGCTCAGCTGGTTCCAGGACCGGCCCGATGTCTCGCTTCGACTGATCGACGCAGCGGCGCTGGACCCTGACTCGCGCATCATCGACGTCGGCGGTGGCGCCTCCCGCCTGGTCGATTGCTTGCTGGATCGAGGCTACCGGCACCTGGGGGTGCTGGATGTGTCGGCCTTCGCCCTCGAGCTGACGCAGGCGCGATTGGGTTCTCGGGCCAAGCAGGTAGAGTGGTTCGTCACCGACCTGACCGAGTTCCGATCGCCTCACCCCTGGGACCTCTGGCACGATCGTGCCGTATTCCATTTTCTCACCGATGAAGGGGATCGCAAAGCGTATCGCGAGGTGCTCATGCGATCGCTGGCACCGTCCGCACAGGTCGTCGTCTCCACGTTCGGGCCGGAAGGACCGCAGAAATGCAGCGGCCTGGACGTCCGTCGCTACGACTCGGCAGCGTTGGGCGGAATCATGGGCGCTGAATTCGAGCTCCTCGAAGAAGAGCTTGAGGAGCACGTCACGCCGGGCGGCTCGTCGCAGCAGTTCATGTGGTGTCGGTTTCGCCTCAAGTGATCGAATTCGGACCGTTCGCCGACTGTCCGCCGGGCCTCTTCGCCGAGATGCTCGTCCAGAGCTATTCGGCGCTGCTCGATCTACTGCCCGATGAAAAAGTCGAAGAGCTGCTGAGTGATTGGCGCGCTTACGATACGGCCGTCTTCGAAGAGCCCGACACCGTGGGTGACTGCGGCTTCGTCACCCGGTTGGACGGGGAAGTCGTCGGCTTCGCGTCCTGGAACCCGCTGGGGTGGCCTGACGTGGGAGTGATCGGACACAACTGCATCTTGCCGGCCCAGCAAGGCAGGGGATACGGCGTACTGCAGATCGAGGAGATTCTCCGACGCTTCACCAAAGCGGGCTTCGAGAAGGCGAGTCTTCATACGGACTCGCACCCGTTCTTTGCACCCGCGCAGCGTATGTACGAGCGGTGCGGTTTCGTGGAGGCGGCCCGCCAACCCGGCGTGCTGCTCGATGGCTATCAGATGATCGCCTACGAGAGGCTTCTACGAGACAGCGAATGAGCGCGCCGCGGCCAAAGGGCATCACGTTGTTGGCGATCCTCCTCGTCGGAGTCGCGCTCGGCGGCGCCGTGGTTACGGTGCTGTTCGCCTGGTACTTCGACGTTGATGTGCAGCGCCCCGTCTTGCTGGCGATCAGCATCCCTTACAGCGCCTGCGCTCTGGCCAGTGCCCACTATCTCTGGCGGATGCAACGCAAGGGCGTCAAATACTATTACGCCTGGGGTGCGCTTGCGGTGGCGCTCGCCGTACTGATGACGTCCGAGTCCGAACGCCCGTCGTGGCAGGTACCGCTCATCGCGCTGGTTACCGCCGTGACAGTCCTGGCGTTGGGAGAGTACGCCCGCGGTTCGCTGACGCGTTTTGGCCGATGAACGGGGAAGACCATGAACGACTTTGAAGCGGCGCCGGTCAAACCAACCATATCAATCGATGATCTCTCCAAGATCGACGTCCGCGTCGGCACGATCGAGCGCGTGGAGGACATGCCGCGCTCTGACAAGCTCGTGAAGCTCACCGTCAACTTTGGCGACCACACGCGGAGCATCCTCGCCGGGGTCAAGAAGGAGCGCTCGAGGGCGCCCAGGCGCTCTTCGTCGTGAACCTGGAGCCACGCAAGATGATGGGCGAGCTGTCCGAAGGTATGCTGTTCGATATCGGGTACCCGGACGGCATCACGCCGGCGTTGGCGGTACCTGAGCGCAGCGTTCCCGACGGGGCGCGCCTGGGGTAGCCACCCGCCGTCGGGTGGTGACATCTTTAGCCATCGTGGACGAGCAACCGAAACCACTGTCGGCCGAGGACAGGGCCA
>JBDHHX010000308.1:0-4303 GCA_039589155.1 Gemmatimonadota bacterium
GGCCTCGCGGCCATGTAGCTTCGGCCCCCAACAACGGGCGTAAATATAGGGGCGGCTTGTGTGGAAATCAACCGGGCGGCCAACCCAGGAACGCGCACATTCGCTGTCCCCGGTCACCACCCCTGTAGGAGAAGAAATCCCCCGAATCACACCGCGTACAGGCCGTTGAGGCCGTCAATAGCTGAGCATCGACCCCGGCCGAAACCAGCGCCCCGGCGATGTGCGCCCGCAGGTCCACGGTCCGTCTCTGGGTCTCGGCGGCACCGAGGGCCTGTACGACATCGGGGCCCACTTCGTAGCATTTACCACATATCGCCGGCCCCAGGTGGACGCGAAGGTCGCCGGGCCGCGAGCCGTGGGCGACCAGCTCGGCGAGCGTGCCCTCCACGACGCCTGCTGCGATCCCGCGCCATCCGGCGTGGGCCAGACCGATTGCACGGCGGACGGGATCGACGAAGAAGACGGGCACGCAATCGGCGACGGTGACGGCGATCAGGAGGTCGCCGCGGCCGCTGACCAGTGCGTCGGCGTCGGCGACGACGCTAACGCCCTCAGGGAGGGGATGGCGGAGGGGAACGACAGCGTTGCCATGGACCTGGCAACAACGGGCGATGCTTGGCAGGCCCGTGGCGGTGCGCAGTCTTTCCCATCCGTCGACACCGCTCGAGCCGGTGGTCCCGGGTGTACCGAAGTCCAGGTCAGCGGTCCGTGCGGTGATGCCCTGAACCAAACCGGGGAAGCGCTGGGTCCAGTCTATCTGGCTGAAAACGCGCAGCCCTTGGAGCGTGACCTCGCGCTCCGGGCTCACTCGATTCGTTCGATGGAGGCGCCCAGTTCGCGGAGACGCTCATCGATACGTTCGTAGCCGCGCTCGATTTGCCTGATGTTGTGGATCTCGCTGCGGCCCTCGGCGCCGAGTGCGGCGATGAGGATGGCCATGCCGGCGCGGATGTCGGGGCTCTCGACGACGGAACCGCGCAGTGTTGTCGGCCCGACGACGACGGCGCGGTGCGGATCGCAGATGACGATGCGGGCACCCATCGCGGAGAGCTTGTCGGCGAAGAACATCCGCGACTCGAACATCTTCTCGTGGATGAGGATAGTGCCCCGGCACTGGGTGGCGACGACGAGGGCGATGCTAATGAGGTCGGCCGGGAAGTGCGGCCAGGGTCCGTCGTCGATCTTGGGGATCTGCTGGCCCACATCCATGCAGATCTCCAGCGATTGCTCGGCGGGCACGCGCAGGCTGCGGCCATCGAGCTCGCAGAAGACACCGAGCCGCTCGAACATCAGCTGGATGCTAACCAGGTGACGCGGTTCCACGTCACCAATGGTAAGCTCGCTACGGGTCATGGCAGCCAGACCGACGAACGATCCGACCTCGATGTGATCCGGGCCCACCTCGGCGCTGGCACCACCCAGCCGCTCGACACCCTCGATCGTCAGCTCGCCGGTGCCGATTCCGCTGATGCCGGCACCCATGGCCGTGAGCAGCTGACAGAGATCCTGGACGTGTGGCTCCGCGGCGGCGTTCCTGAGAACGGTCTTCCCAGGCGCCAGGGCGGCGGCCATGATCGCGTTCTCGGTGCCCGTCACGCTCGGCTCGTCGAGAAAGACCTCGGCTGCCCGTGGCTTCCCTCTGAGCACGAACTGGCTGCCCAGCTCGACCTCGGCGCCCAGCTTCTGCAACGCATCGAAATGGGTGTCGAGACGCCGCCGACCGATCACGTCGCCGCCCGGCGGCGGCAGCTGCACGTGGTGGGTCCGGGCGAACATCGGGCCCGCCAGCAGGATAGACGCGCGGATCCTGGCTGTCTGCGCCGGCTCCAACGCCGCCGAGCGCACCTCCGACGCCTGCAGCGTCAGTGCGCCGGGCCCTGTCCACTCGTAGCTGGCGCCGAGCGCCTCTAGCAACTCGAGCATCGTGTGTACGTCCCGGATGTCCGGAACGTTCGCCAGGTGTACCGGTTCCTCGGTCAACAGCGCCGCCGCCATCATCGGCAGTGCCGCGTTCTTGTTGCCGGCCGGCCGCACGTGACCGCTGAGCGGTTTCTTGCCCTCGACTATGAACGTGCTCATGGCTGGCAAGCTAGAGCGGCGGCGGGGCTGCGGCAATGTTCGCGGTGGGATGTTGGTAGTGGGAGTTGGGGAGTTGGGAATTTGGGATTACCGAAGGCGGTTCGGGGATTCGGGGAGTGAGGTAAAAACGAGTTAGGGAAGGGATTCCCCCACTCCCTGCCGCCCCGAATCCCTCAATCCCCGAATCGCCTTCGCAGATCCGGAATCCCCCTTACTCCCCAACTCCCACTAGCAACATCTTGCATGATCGATGGTCAGCGCCTATCTCACTGTCAATCCGCTTACCGGTGAGAAGGCCATGAAACTCCATCATTATCTGCGGCCAGACCTCGTCATGCTCGACCTCCAGACGGAAGGCGTCGAGAGCACGTTGCGGAGCATGGTGCACAACCTGGTCGATCACGGATTGATCGCCGCCGAGCAACCAGTGCTGGACGCGTTGCTGGCACGCGAGGCGGCGCAGTCGACCGGTATCGGAGGCGGCGTGGCGATCCCGCATGCCGTGTATCCGGAGCTCGATTCCACCGTGATCGAGTTGGCGCTTTCCCATGATGGAATCGACTTCCTGTCGCTGGACGAGAAACCCGTTCACACTTTCTTCTTGCTCCTCTCACCACCGGCCAGCAGCGGCACGCACATCAAGCTGCTGGCACGGATCGCCCGGCTTATGAGGCAACCGGATGTGCTGGGGCAGCTGTTGAGCGCCGGTACTGCAGACGACGTGATCGAGCGGATCCGGCAATTCGACGAAGAGCACCCATAGGACCCGGCGGGAGACATCGTTTCAAATGCAACTTCTCGTGGCCGTGATCAACCAGGCGGAAGCTCTCGATGATGTTCTGTCGGGGTTTCTCGAACTCGGTATCACGGGCGCTACGATCATCAATAGCGAGGGGATGGCACACATCCTCACGCACGACATCCCGCTGTTCGCCGGTATCCAGACATTGATCTCGCGATCGCGGGCGCAGAACTATACGATCTTCAGCGTCATCGATGACGACGAGAAGGTGGATGGCGCGTTCGCCGTCATCCAGGACGTCGTCGGCAACATGGCGGAGCCGGGAACGGGAATCGTGTTCACGATACCGGTCACCCGGGTGGAAGGCGTGGCGCCCGAGCTGGGAGAAGATACCGGACTGTGAATCCGCTGCTCGTAGTTCTTCTGCTGGCGCTGATCGGCTTGATCGGCGCACAGTTGACCTACTCTCGGCGCCAGGTCCCGCTGGGCCCGCAGATCTCCATCGCTATCGGCCTGCCGTATCTGTTCCTCGGTTTCGTGCTTGGCCCACATCTGCTACGTGTATTGCCCGAGGCGACGGTGGAACAGTTGACCCCGTTGATGTCGTTGGGCCTCGGCTGGATCGGCGTGCTGTTCGGCTTGCAGTTGGACCGTGACCACCTGCGCCAGTTCCCGCGAAGCTACCTGGCGATCACGCTGGTGCAGGCTTCGGTCGCCTTCCTGATCGCGCTGGTAGTCGGTGCGCTGGTGGTAGACGCCTGGTTCGACCTCAGCGCTCAGGCGATCGTACTGGCCGCGGCAGCGACGGCCTGCGTCTCGACGCCGGCCGCGATCGCGCTGATCTCGAACACCTACGGGACGCGGGGCCAGATCACACGTCTGCTGTTCTACATCGCCAGCCTCGACGCGGTCGTGGGAATCGTAGCGCTCGGGCTGACACACGCGGCGTACCACACTGGCCTCTTGGGCATGGGCATCGCAATGTCGTTGTTCGAGTGGCTGGCGATCTCGATTCTGCTGGGAGTCTTCTTCGGCATCCTGTTTCTTTCACTGACCCGCATCCGGCCAAAGAGCCAGGAGTTCATGTTGTTGCTCATCGGCCTGGTCTTGTTTGCGGCGGGCACGGCGTACTATCTGAGACTATCCCCGCTGCTGGTCTGCATGATCACCGGCATCATGATCGGCAACCTGTCGCCGACGCGACGTCGTGTTTACGCCGCACTCTCCGAGTGGGAGAAGCCGACCTACATCATGATGCTGGTCTTGGCGGGCGCGCTGCTGCGTTTCCCGTCCTGGTGGATCGTGCCGCTGGTCGCGATCTACGTCGCCGGTCGTATCCTGGCCAAGTGGGCGGGTGGCGTGGTGGCCTCGCGGGTGGCGATCGAGGGTATAGACGTACCGCGCCGTTTCGGCCTGGCGCTTGCCCCGCAAGGCGGTATTTCGCTGGCCATAGCGATTTCTTTCGTCCTTATCTACGTTCCA
>JBDHHX010000309.1:0-4258 GCA_039589155.1 Gemmatimonadota bacterium
ATGAGAATAACGCCCGGATTGTTGGTGCGGAAGTCTTGTGGTGCGGTGGTGAGTGGTGCGGTGGTGAGTGGTGATTCCTGACCTGTGCGTTCTACCGCACTGCCGTACCACCGCACCAGCAAAGCTGGCGCCGGACACCGGGCACAGCTATTTAAGGGTCTCACACGCAAGGGAGCCCTCACGCATGCGACTCGTAACCCTGGATTGGCTGGTCGTCGGTCTCTATGGCGTCATCGCGCTGGCGGTTGGCGTCATTTTCGCGCGCCGGGCGGGGAAGGGGACCGACGAGTTCTTCCTCTCCGGCCGCAAGGCGCCGTGGTGGCTGCTGGGCACGTCGATGGTGGCGACGACGTTTTCCACCGACACGCCGAACCTGGTGACGGACATGGTGCGCAGCGGCGGCGTCAGCCAAAACTGGGCATGGTGGGCGTTCCTGATCACGGGTATGTGCACCGTCTTCTTCTACGCGAAGTTGTGGCGGCGCTCGAAGGTCTTCACCGACATCGGCTTCTACGAACTTCGTTACTCCGGCCGCATCGCAGCCTTCCTGCGCGGATTCCGGGCGCTCTACCTTGGCGTCTTCTTCAACGTGATGATCATGGCCACCGTGACATTGGCGGCCATCAAGATCGCCGGGATCCTGCTGGGCGTTGACAAATACACGACCGTGTTGATCGCCGGAACGGTGACGGTGATCTACTCGGCCACGTCGGGGCTCTGGGGCGTGGTGGTGACGGATCTGCTGCTGTTCGTCATTGCGATGGTGGGATCGATCGCGGCAGCGTACTACGCGCTGGCCCAGCCGGAGGTAGGTGGACTTGTGGGGCTAGTGACGCACCCGGCACTGGAGGGGAAGCTGTCGCTCTTGCCCGACTTCAGCGATTGGCGAGTCGCGGTGCCGATATTCTTAATACCGATCGCGGTACAGTGGTGGAGCACCTGGTACCCCGGCGCCGAGCCGGGCGGCGGCGGCTACGTGGCCCAACGGATGCTGGCGGCGCGCAGCGAGAACGACGCGATGAAGGCGACGTTGTGGTTCAACATCGCCCACTACGCGCTGCGGCCATGGCCGTGGATCATCGTGGCGCTGGCTTCGCTGATCATCTACCCGAACCTGGACGCGATCACGGCTCGCTTCCCGGGGCTCGATCCTTCGATCGTGCGTAACGATCTGGGCTATCCGGCGATGCTCGTATTTCTGCCGCATGGGTTGCTGGGCCTGGTCGTGGCGTCGTTGGCCGCGGCGTATATGTCCACCATCAGCACGCATCTGAATTGGGGCGCTTCATATATAGTCGATGACTTCTACAGGCGATTCTTGGTACGGAACGCCGACGAGCGGCACTACGTGCGTGCCGCCCGCATCTCCACCGTGCTGCTCATCGTTCTGGCGGCGTTGGTTTCGCTCTGGCTGGAGAACGCGCTACAGGCCTTCCAGATTCTGCTGCAGATCGGCGCCGGCACCGGGCTCATCTTCCTGCTTCGTTGGTACTGGTGGCGGATCAACGCCTGGAGCGAGCTGTCGGGTATGCTCATCTCGTTCCTGGTCGCCGTCTACTTCGAGTTCGTCCACGTGGCGCTGGGTTTCGCGGCGCTACACCCATCGCTCAAGCTGGTCCTCGGCGTTGCCATCACGACCGTCGTCTGGTTGACAGTCACATTCCTGACGCCGCCCACGGACACCCCAACGCTGCAAGGCTTCTACAATCGCATCCGTCCGTTCAACTGGGGTTGGCGCGCCGCCGTGCAGACCGGACCGACCAGCGGCGCATTCAGTGCGGCCATGCTGTGTTGGTTCTTGGGCTGCACCGTGGTTTACTCGGCGCTCTTCGGGACCGGGTTCCTGCTGTACGGCAGCATCCTGGCCGGTGTGTTCGGCCTGTTGATTGCGGGCTTCGCCGCCGTCGGGCTGTTTGCGACGTTGCCGCGAGTCGGCTTCGAGTAAGGGACTATGAGCTAAGAACGCGGGAAGGTAAGAATGGCCGACGCTCGACTCGATGAGATTCTCAAGGCGCTCGATCCCCCGGCCGGAATGCGGCTTTGGTACGGAGGCGCTAGTCCCATGGGATCGCTGAGAGGCGTCACCTCGGAGGTCGCCGCTTGGAAGCCGGCCCCTGGCCGCCACAGCATCTGGGAACTCGTTCTCCACATGGCCTATTGGAAGTACGCGGTCCGCCGCAAGCTCACCGGCGAAGGTAAGGGTGGATTTCCCCGAGGCCCCTCCAACTGGCCTGACGTGCCCGAGGTGCCGGATGCGAAGGTCTGGAAGGAAGACCGTGGGCTACTGAGGGACGAACACGACAAGCTTGTGGAAGCGATCCGTGCTTTCAACGGAAAACGGCTGGACAAGAAGCCTGAGGACGGAGGTGAGACGAAGTTTGTGGACCTGCTGATGGGTATCGTCATGCACGATACGTATCACACGGGGCAGATCCAGATTCTCAAGCGCTTGTACCACCGATGACGACGGAAGAGATCCGGGCGGTAATCGATGCTATGGTGGAGGCGTGGAACGAGCGCGATCTCGACGGCTACCTGTCGCATCTCACCGACGACGCCGTTTGGCATGACCCCGTGATGGTCGAGCCGGCGGAGGGCCGCGAAGCGGTGCGAGCGTTCAGCGAGGCCGTGCTGCGGGCGTTCCCCGATTTTCGCTACACCATTCGCCCGCCCGTTTGCGTCGCCGACGACGGTGTTCGGTGCGCTGTGCCCTGGAAGATCGAGGGTACGCATTCGGCGCCGCTGGAACCGCCGGGCTACGAACCGACGGGTAGGAAGGCGGCCTTCGAGGGCATCGATCTGCTCGGGTTCCGCGGTGAGCGAGTTTGCCGGATCGACACGTACTTCGATGTTCTGGTTCCGGCGGAGCAGCTACTGGGCTTGACGCTTCGACCGCGGCCGGGCAGCTGGCGCGAGCGGTTCGTCGTATCCGTGCAGCGAATTCGCGCCGCGTGGCTACGCCGTCTCGGACGAACGGCTACTCTATGTGGGGCTTTCCTGTTATTCGTTGCGTCTACCCCTTGTTACGCTCAGAGCTCATCCTCGGTTGCCTTTGCCCTTGGGGCGGGCCCGAGCGTTCCGGTAGGCGACCTGGGTGATCAGTCGACGAACGTCGGTGTTCAGGCTACCGGCATGGTGATATTTGGAGACCCGCGCCGGAGTCTTCGCTTCCGCGTCGACGCGATGTACAGCCACTTCTGGGGGTCTTCCGATGGAACCAATCCAGACACTGACATCGTTGCGTTCACTGGGGGTATCGTGTTATCGGTGAAGCCGAGTAGTAACGTGAGCCCCTACTTCGTCACAGGCCTGGGTCTATCCCTGTCGTCGGACGATTGCCCGAGCACGACTTCGCTGGGGGCGAACGGCGGCTTCGGCGTCAGAGTCCACCGGTTCTTTATCGAAGGGACCTTTCGCCTGGCTGCGAGCGGCTGCAACTCGATGTACCAGATACCCATCTCACTGGGGATCCGGTTATGACCCGGGCGATGTGAGAGAAGGAGGCCAAGAGGAATGAGCAAGCAGGCGACGGCCACGTTCAAGGTAAAGAACTGGGACGAGAAGCCCGTCATCGAGGGCGACGAGGGAACGAAGCTCACGCGGGTCAGCGTGAGCAAGTCGTTCCACGGCGACATCGAGGGAGAAGGGATGCTGGAGTACCTGATCTTCCACCACGAGAGTGGCTCGGCCGACTTCATCGGCATGGAACGAGTGGTCGGCAGGATCGGAGATCGATCGGGCAGTTTCGTGCTCCAGCACAGCGGAACGTTCGGGGGTGGAACGGCGACGGCTAAGTGGTTCGTCGTGTCCGGGTCGGGCACAGGTGAGCTCCGCGGCCTGCATGGCGCGGGCGGTTTTTCCTCCGCTCACGCGGAGGAGTACCCGATGACATTCGAATACGATATCGAATGATGCGTCCAGGAAGCGTTCGGCTCGAGCATGAGCCGCCGGCAGCAGTTGCCGAACAGGGCTGGCGGTATCACCATCTCGGTGTGCCAACCGAGACGCCGCGCCCCGGTGAGAGATATCTGGAGCAGTATGGGATGTGGGTCTCGGGTTTCGAGACCAGCCCCTACGGGATCGAGTGGATGAGGTTCGACGACGATAGCCCGATCTCAGAACTAGTCAGGACCGTGCCCCATCTTGCGTTCGAGGTGGATCAACTCGAGTCGGCGCTGCAAGGCAAGGAGGTCCTGGTTGGCCCGGAATCACTTGGCGACGGCATCAGGATGGCGATGATCATCGACGACGGCGCCCC
>JBDHHX010000310.1:0-4251 GCA_039589155.1 Gemmatimonadota bacterium
ATCTTCTATACGAACACCGGCTACGAGTATTGGGGCCGCGCCGCGGCGCCCATCCACACCAGCGTCGACGGCGAGAGCGACATCGAACTCTACCCCAACGAACGCATCTACCACCTGGCCAGCGGCCAGCACTTCGTCGGCCGCTATCCGCCGCCCGATAACAGTCGCCTGGCCGATTCGGGCGCCTACCGCGGGAATCCCCTCGACTTCCTGGTGACGATGCGGGCGCTGCTGGTACGAATGATGGAGTGGGTGAAAGAAGACGCCGCGCCGCCACCTAGCGCCTATCCCACCATCGCAGGCGAAACGCTCGTGCCACTCGACGGGGTCAACTTCCCAGATCTTCCGGGCGTCGAGTTCCCGGCCGTCGCACACGAGGCCTACCGCGTCGGCTACGGACCGCGCTGGTGGAGCGAGGGCATTGTCGACATCGAACCGCCGGCCCTCGGAATCCCCTTCCCCAAGCGGGTCTCCCAGGTCGACGAGCTGGGCAACGAGCTGGCCGGCCTGCGTTCCGTGGAGATCCTCGCGCCGCTGGCCACCTACGCGCCCTGGAATCTGCGGACCGGCTATCCCGGCGGGACCGACGAGCTGGCCGACTTCATCGGCACCTACATCCCACTGGCAAAGACAGAAGCCGATCGACAGGCCGCCGACGATCCGCGCCCAAGCATCGAGGCGCTCTACGCCAGCAAGGAAGCGTACATGGAAGCGGTGACGCGGGCGGCGCGGTCACTGGTCGAACAGCGAGTTCTGTTGGAAGAAGACTTCGACGCAGTTGTGGCGCGAGCGTCGAGCCACTGGGATTGGCTCCTTGAACATTGAACATTGGACATCGAACATTGAACATCGAGTTACTGCCGAGCGATAAACATTGAACGTCGAACATCGGACATTGAACATGTGGTAATACATTCAATGTCCGATGTTCAAGAGCTTTGATGATCAGTGTTCGGCAGTCACCTCGATGTTCAATGTCGGATGTCCAATGTTCAATGTTCACCTAGCCCGATAGATCGGATAGTATTTCGGTTCTTCCTCGAGCGCCTCATCAAGGAAATTCCAATTCACCAACCCATCATCCGACCGCGGCTCCAACAAAAGAAACACCAACCGCCCCAGCGCCTGATCCGTCTTCACAACGGCCGTCCCCGCGAGAATAGTCAGTTCCACCTCCTCGTACGCCCCAAACAATGTCCGCTGATTGTGTCCCTGGTACTCGCGTTCCGCCGCCGTCGTCGAGTCGATACCAAAACGCTCCACCCTCATCGACTCGTCCGCTGCCAAAACCGTCCACTCCACACCATGGTCATCAAGAACGTTCAACACGTTCACTAGCTCAGCCGGCACCAGGTAGGCCGAGGGAACCGTCTCGCTCTCCGTGGCCGCGAACGTCCCAAACTCCGGCATCGTCTCCGACCGACTCACGTCGAGCCGCCGCAGCATCGGCTGCCCGGAGTACGGATTTCGCTCCATCTCCACGTCGCCCATCAGGATCTCGACCGGCTCGTCCGCCCGCATGAACGTGGCACGCAGCGCCTGCGTCCCCCCGGCAATCTCCGCTTCGTCCGCTGCCTCGATGGTCCTCTGAATCTTCTCGGCGTTCGCGCTCGCGTAAATCGCCACCTCTTCCACCAGCCGCTCGCTCGCCAGGATGCGGTCCTCGAACGTAGCGTACGAGTACGCTTCACTCAGAATGCCGATCCGGTTCCGCATGCCAACGTAGTTGGTCAGGTATCGAGGATGGTGGCCGAACGTGTACCAGCCGCGCTCCACGTCCATGCCGCGCCACGGCAGGTTGCCGTAGTAGTAGTAGTCCCAGTCGTACTTCGCCTTCAGCGACCGGGTCACCTCGGGCAGCAGTTCGCCGCGCGTCAGCTCGATGACGCCCGGGTCCGTGTTCGGGTGCAGCGGCGGCGCGTACGTCGCGTAGTAGGCGTGCCGCGTGCCGTTCGTCGTGTGCAGATCCATCACGATGTGAGGATCGTACCGGTTCCAGGTCGCCACCATCGAGCGCGCCTCGGGCGTCTCGAGTTTGACATTGTCCCGGTTCAAGTCCAAACCCTGGGCGTTTGCCCGTTGACCCATGCCGGCGATGGGACCGTGCTGGGCGCGCCGGTTGGTCAGGCTAATGCGCTCGTTTCCGTCGGCGTTGTAGATTGGCGCGATCAGCAGCACCAACGACTCGCGCCACTCGGCGTGCTCGCCGTTCGCCAACTCGCGCAGGAGCGCCAACATCGCTTCCTTGCCGCAGACTTCGCCGGCATGGATGTTCGCGCCCACGTACATGCGAAGCTTGCCCGACGCCAGCACGGCCTCGGGGCTGGCATCCTCCACATCGCCGACCACGACTAGCGGCAGCGCTCGACCTTCCATCGAGTAGCCCATCGTCGTCAGGTGCATCCAGGGCGCGGCCGCTGCTGCTTTCTCGACGAATGACATCACGTCGCCGTAGCGACTCGTCTCCTCGTAGTTCGTGCGCTCTGGCCGCGTCATCTGGTCGAAGCGTTCACCGGCATCCTGGGCGTGAACCGAGCCAGCAAGCACAAAGAAGAGTGCAGGCGCGAGAGCGAGGACGAGCGACGATCTGGGTCTGGACATGTGATCTCCTGCTTCTGGCGTGATGGGGCCGGCTACAATATCATTCCCGCCATCGCACCCACAAGGTCAATACCGACAAGCCAGGGGGACACGACGATGATCTCACGGTGTATCGCCCGCTTCCTGCTCGTACTCGTCGCCATCGCAGGCGCCGATTCGCTGGCCGCCCAGACCCTTTCGCCGGAGAAACAGAGTGTTCTCGACGAGGTCGACCGGCTGTCGTCCGAGATCCACCTCATGGCGATGACGCTCTGGGACTACTCCGAGATCGCCCTCATGGAGGCGCAATCCGCCGAGTTCCTCGCCGCTGCCCTCGAGCAAGAGGGCTTCACGGTCGAGCGCGGCGTTGCCGAAATGCCCACCGCCTTCGTCGCCAGCTGGGGGTCCGGAAGACCGGCCATCGGCGTGCTGGCCGAGTTCGACGCCCTGCCCGGCGTCGGCAACGCCGCCGTGCCGCACCGCCAGGCCCGCGAAGATGGGGTCACCAGCGGTCAGGGCTGCGGGCACAACCTGTTCGGGGCCGGCTCGGTCGGCGCCGCCATCGCGCTCAAGCGCACGATGGAGAAGCACGGCATCCCGGGCACGGTGAAGCTCTTCGGCACTCCCGCTGAAGAAACGGTGGTCGGCAAGGTCTACATGGCGAAGGCCGGCATCTTCGACGGGCTGGACGGCGTGCTCGACTGGCACCCCAGCCAAGAGACGGGAGTGCGCAACCAGCCGGGCCGGGCGCTCAACAACTTCACCGTCGAGTTCTTCGGCCAGGCGGCGCACGGCGCCGGCGACCCCTGGAACGGCCGTAGCTCACTCGACGCCGTCGAGATGATGAACTTCGGCGTCAACATGATGCGCGAGCACATCCGACCCTCGGCGCGCATCCATTACGTCATTCCAGCGGGCGGCGATGCGCCCAACGTGGTACCCGAGTACGCCAGGGTCTGGTACTACGTCCGCGAAGCGGACCGCGACAAGGTCGAGGAATACTACAACTGGATCTTGAAGATCGCCGAGGGCGCGGCCATGGCCACACGCACCACGCACCAGGTCACGCTCATCACCGGCGTCCACGAGACCAATCTCAACCGGCCGCTGCAGGAAGCGATGCAGGTCAACCTCGACTACGTCGGCGCACCGGAATTCGACGAAGAGAGCCAGGCGTTCGCCAAAGAGTTACAGCGCTCGCTCGAAATCGAGGAGAAGGGGCTCAGCACGGAGATCAAGCCGCTGGCAGATGAGCCCGAACCGGTGAGCGGCGGCTCCACCGACGTCGCCGAGGTCTCCTACATCACGCCCACCGTCAGCGTGCGCGTCACATCCGCCGCCGCCGACGTACCCTGGCACTCCTGGGCCACCGCGGCATCACACGGCACCGACGGCGCCGTGCTCGCCGCCGAGATCGCCGCCAAGGTGATGGCGCTCACCGGCATCGACATGCTCATGGATGCCGATCTTATGGAGCGCGCCTGGGCCGACTTCGAGGAGAACACCGGCGGCGAGACGTATCGCTCGCCGATACCAGTCGACCAGAAGCCACCAGTACCTGGCGGTGGTAACTAGTCAGGCGTGGGGGAGAAACCCGACAGCCGACAGCCGTTAGTCGTTGGTCGACGCTGAAGTTCTCTTCGTCGATCGACTCTCGAGTTTCGACGTTCC
>JBDHHX010000311.1:0-4220 GCA_039589155.1 Gemmatimonadota bacterium
GTCGGCGCGAAGCCTGGCCGTGCGAGCGATGACGAGCGCGCGATCTGTATCAACCTCGGCCTGGCGCTGGAGGACATGGCGACCGCGATCCAGATCTACAAGCGGGCGCGGGAGAGGGGGATTGGGACTGTGCTGGCGTTGTGAGCGGAGCGCTGCGCGCTCGTGTCGATTACGATTACGATAGCGAGAAGCGAGAAGCGAGAAGCGAGGAACCGCCGCTAGCGTGTGCTCAGGTTGTCGAACATTTGGCGGGTCGCGGCCGCGATGTCGGTGACTGCCCGGTCGAACGCCTCCTGGTTGGTCTTCGAGGGGACTCGGTAGCCGCTCACCTTGCGAACGAACTGGAGCGCGGCATCCTCGAGCTCCTTGTCGGTGGGTGGTCCCTCCGGGTGCCGAAGCCTCTTGATGTTTCTACACATGTCGTCACTACATCTCCTCGAAGTCTTCCTCGACCGTCGGGGTCACTACAGCGGTCCAAGGTACGGGGCCGACTCTGACACGTCCAGACAGACCGTAGGGCGTGGATGACTCAAGGCTCCCGTTCGCGTGGGGTACGCATTACCTTGTCCGACTGTTCCATACCTGAGCTGCCAGACCATTCGCGATCACGGAGGATTTCGATGTCGATCCGAGCTGCAATCTCCGTCCTTACACTCGTCCTGGCCGTCATGCCATCGACTGCTGTGGCGCAGAAGGCCACGGATGAGATCCCGTCAATAGACGACAAGACCGAGGGCATGGAGCGGCTGGAGGGTTTCTTCGACCTCTACTGGGACGATGCTTCGGGCGACATGTATCTGGAGATCGATAGCTGGGAGACGGAGTTCCTCTACCAGATCTCGCTCACGACGGGCCTCGGCAGCAACCCGGTGGGTCTGGACAGAGGGCAACTGGGCGGCACGTACGTTATGAAGGCTCGAAGGGTGGGACCGACGGTCCTGCTGATCGAGTCGAACTACGGGTACCGGGCCCGCTCCGACAACGAGGACGAAGTGCGAGCCGTCGAGGAAGCGTTCGCGCCGTCGACGCGGTGGGGGTTCGAGGTCGTGGCGGAGTCGGGCGACAGGGTACTGGTGGACGCCACCGATTTCTTCCTCAGCGATGCGCACGGCGTCGCACAGAGGCTGAAACGGGCGGGGCAGGGCAGCTTCAAGCTCGATCGTAGCCGCAGCGTTTTCCACCTGCCGCGCACCAAGGCCTTCCCCCTGAACACAGAGATCGAGACCTGGCTGACCTTCACCAGTGACGAGCCCGGGCCGCTTGTGCGAAGCACCGCCGCCAGCGGTGACGCCGTGTCGCTGAGGCAGCACCATTCCCTCGTCCAGCTTCCCGAAGAAGGCTTCGAGCCGCGCGTCATGGATCCCCGGGTGGGCGCCTTCGGCATCAGTTTCCACGACTACGCGCTGCCGATAGACGAGCCGCTGGTGGTCGCCTGGTCATCGCGTCACCGGCTGGAGAAGAAAGACCCGAACGCCCCGCGGTCCGAGCCGGTAGAGCCGATCGTCTACTACCTGGACCGGGGCGCGCCGGAGCCGATCCGCAGCGCGCTGATCGAAGGTGCATCATGGTGGAACCAGGCCTTCGAGGCGGCCGGCTACGATGACGCTTTCCGCGTCGAGTTGCTGCCCGAGAACGCCGACCCGATGGACTTGCGATACAACATCATCCACTGGACACATAGGTCGACCCGCGGCTGGTCGTACGGCGGCTCGGTGGAGGACCCGCGAACCGGCGAGATCCTCAAGGGGAACGTCAACCTGGGTAGCCTGAGGGTGCGCCAGGACAACATGATCGGGACCGGGTTGGTGACGCCTCTCGCCGCCGAACTGGGTGTCTGTGACCTGGCTGGCGGCCCGAGCTTCGAATACCTGGCCGGCCTGGCGAACGGATCCGACCCGATAGAGATGGCGCTGGCCAGGCTCCGCCAGCTATCGGCCCACGAGGTCGGACACACCTTGGGTTTCGCACATAACTACATCGCCAGCACGTACGCGGATCGCGCCAGCGTGATGGACTACCCGGCCCCGCTGGTGGGGATCGCGCCGGACGGAAGCCTCGACCTATCCGATGCGTACGCCGTCGGTATCGGTGAATACGACAAGTTTGCCGTTACCTGGCTATACAGTGACTTCCCCGATGATATCGATGAAGAAGCCGCGCTGGAGGAGATCATTCAGAATGGATTGAACCGGGGCATACGCTTCTTGACCGACCAGGACGCTCGCCCGGCGGGCGCCGCGCACCCGCTGGCGGCGCTGTGGGACAACGGGGCCGACCCGGTAGAGATGTTGAGGCACGAGATCGAGGTGCGCCGCATTGGCATCGAGTCGTTCGGTGAGAGCGCCGTTCGCGATGGCGAGCCCCTGGCATCACTGGAGCAGGTGTTCGTGCCCCTCTACCTGCACCACCGCTACCAATTGGAAGCCGCGGCCCATACGCTGGGCGGTGCCGACTACAACTTCGCGTTGCGCGGAGACGGCCAGACGCCGATCGAGATCGTTCCCGGCGATCGTCAGCGAGATGCGCTGGACGCCATGTTGACGACCATCGATCCCCAGTTCCTTGCGATTCCCGAGCGCATCCTCGAGGCCATACCGCCTCGCGCTTTCGGGATGCGTGGCGGCGAGGTGTTCGATAAAGCAACGAGCCCGACGCTGGACCCCATCGGCAGCGCGGCCAGCGCGGCTGATTTCACCTTCCAGTTCGTATTCCAGCCGCAACGGATGGCACGACTCGTCGAGTTCAACGCTCGAAATGATGCGTATCCGGGCCTCGAAGAAGTGGTCGACCTTTCGCTCACCGCAACCTGGTACGCCGGAGACGAGTCGACCGCGTACATGCAAGCGATCCGTCATGCGGTCGATCGCGCGCTGCTCGATCGCCTGATGGCCGAGGCGGGCAGTGACACGAACGTCACACAGGTGCGAGCAATCCTGAGCGCCAAGGTCGGCGAGCTGGGCGGTCGGCTAGCCGAGCTTCAGAATCCGACCCCGCACCAGAGACTGGCACTCGATGATATCAGGCGTTGGCAGGACCGCGCCGAGGGCACGACACCGGCCAGCGGGCCCTCCGAGCTGCCTCCCGGCAGCCCCATCGGACAGGTGAGGTACTAGAATGTATGGACTGATGACGAGGTGGCGACCAGGTCTCCTGGCCTGTGCCGTGATTATGTCGGCCGGCTGTGCCCCGAGCGAACCGAACGTGGTCATCGGCGGCGTTGAATTTTCCGGACCGGCCTGGAGTGGCGAGTCCAATCTCTTCGCGGCGCCTGACGGCCGAGTCATCCTCACCTGGCTTGAGCCGTCTGGCGAAGGGTCTCACTCGCTCAAGTTCGCCGTCCGCTCCGGAGGCGGTTGGTCACAGCCTTCGACTATCCACGAGAGCGATCGCTTTTTCGTCAACTGGGCGGACTTCCCGTCGCTGGTCGAGCTCTCTGGCGGCGAGTGGATCGTTCATTGGCTCGAGAAGACGGAGGGCGGGAGCTATGCGTACCACGTAAAGCTCGCGATCTCGACGGACGGTGGCACGACATGGGGCGAGCCGATCGTTCCGCATCGGGATCACTCGGCGACGGAGCATGGGTTCGTCTCGATGATTCCGCTGGCCGATGGTTCCGCGGCTCTCATCTGGCTCGACGGCCGGCAGATGGCGAGTGATGAGTCGGGCGGCGAGCACGAGGGATTGGACTTGGGCGAGATGAGCTTGCGGGCCACGATGGTGACAGCTTCCGGAGAGCTGGCTCGAGATGTCTTGCTCGACTCGCGAACCTGCGAGTGCTGCCAGACGGCGCTGGTCAATGCGAATAGCGGCCTGGTAGCCGCGTACCGCGACCGTGGTGAGACCGAGCTTCGCGACATCGGAGTCCTTCGATTTCAAGACGATGCGTGGTCGGAGCCCGAGCTTGTTGCGGACGACAACTTCTACTATCCCGGTTGTCCGGTGAACGGGCCGCAGCTTTCGGCGTCCGGCGACGACGTAGCCATCGCATGGTACACGGCGCCCGAACAGCAGGCGCGTGTCTACGTCGCGTTCTCCGATGACGGTGGAGCGTCGTTCGACGTTCCCGTGCGGGTCGATGACGGCGATCCGCTTGGCCGCGTTGATGTCGAGTGGATGGCCGACGATCTGGCCGTTGTTTCGTGGTTGGAGAGATCGGAGCAGGCGGCTGACGTCAAGGTTCGACTGCTGCGGCGTGACGGGTGGGTAGGCGACTCGCACGT
>JBDHHX010000312.1:0-4420 GCA_039589155.1 Gemmatimonadota bacterium
GGCGGTGAACGCCGTCATGCAGCCGCGGGTGAAGAAACACATCAGCCATCTCGAGCAGCTGATCGCTGGTCTCGATGCGAAGGCACGTGGTCTGCTGGCCTCTGACGCCGACCTCGATTCCGTCAGCGCCGACGACAGCGGCGACGTCGATGTCCCGCTGGAAGGCTCGAAGAAGGAAGACGTGGAACGGATCGCCAGGATGATCCGCGACTTGAAGGATCTGCACTGGCGGTACACGGAAGGTCCCAGCGGCAAGGGCCGCTCGATGACGGGCATGACCAACGCTACCGGTTGTTCGTCGGTTTGGGGGAGCACCTATCCCTACAACCCGTACCCGTTCCCGTGGACCAACCACCTGGCCACATGCGCAAGATGAGCGACGGCTTCATCGCCGTTCGCCGCGCCGAGCTCGAGCTGAGCGGCGAGTACGAGCCCGAGACCCACGAGCCGGTCTTCTCCAAGTTCGACTGGCACGAGTTCAGCGACGAGGAGTTCCACCTTTGTCCGCCCATATTCGCCATGGGTGGCGACGGTGCCATGCTCGACATCGGCTTCCAAAACGCATCGCGCCTGATGGCGTCCGGCAAGCCGATCCGCATCATCGTTCTCGACACTCAGGTCTACTCCAACACCGGCGGCCAGGCCTGCACCAGTGGCTTCACCGGCCAGGTCTCCGACATGGCCGGCTATGGTAAGGACCAGCACGGCAAGGAGGAGACCCGCAAGGAGATGGCGCTGATCGCCATGGCGCATCGCGGGACCTACGTGCTGCAGTCCTCGCAGGCGCTGCCGACTCACATGCTGGCTGGCGTGATCAAGGGACTCAACGTGCGGCGGCCGGCGGTCTTCATCCTGCACTGCCCCTGTCCGCCGGAGCACGGACTGGGCGACGACCAGGCGACCCAGGCGGCGAAGCTGTCGCTGGAGAGCCGCGCCTTCCCCTTCCTGGTTTACGACCCGGACGGCGGCGCGTCGCTGGCCGATTGCCTCAACCTGGATGGCAACCCGGAACGGGACGAGACCTGGCCGACCTACGAGCTCAAGTACGTAGACGACGAGGGCGGCGAGCAGAAGATGGAGCTGCCGATGACCATCGCCGACTGGGCGGCGACCGAGGCGCGCTTCAAGAAGCACTTCAAGAACGTGCGCGCGGACGTGGACGAGGACGAGCTGATCGCGTTCCACGAGTACATGGCGCTTCCCGCCGGCGAGCGAAATGGCCAGAAGCCGTTCATATATAGTATAGACGCGAACAGAAAACTGCGGCGCGTTTCGGTCGCCGACGAGATCGTCGAGTTGGCCGACGAGCGGCTGTTGCTCTGGCACCAGCTGCGCGAGATGGCCGGCCAGGAGGTCAGCGACGAGGCGCGCGGCATCGTCGAGGCCGACCTCGAGGCCGAGCTCGAGAAGAAGATCGCTGCCCTGCGCGCCGAGTACGAGGCGAAGATCGCCGATCTGCGAACCCGCTATCCGCAGTTGGTCGCGCGACGCATGGCTGAAGGCTTGCTGCGCGCCGGCAACGGCGACATGACCGTGACCGACTTGCTGACCCGGGCTCAGAACACGACCGGGCTTCAGCCCCTGACGATGGACGTCTCGGACCTGGGCGGCAGCCCGGCGCCGGCGGGGGACGCGGGGGTGGCGGTGGCCGAAGCACCGGCCGCAGCCGGCGCGGCGCCGGCGCCCGCCGTCGAGGAGGAGGAAGACGAGGGGCTGGCGATGGAGCCGTACATCGAGACGGCCCGTTGCACCACCTGTAACGAGTGCACCAACCTGAACAAGAAGCTCTTCGCTTACGACAACAAGAAGCAGGCGGTCATCAAGGACCCGAAGGGCGGCACGTTCCGAGAGATCGTCATGGCGGCCGAGCGTTGCCCGGTCAAGATCATTCACCCGGGTACGCCGCTCAATCCGAAGGAAAAAGATCTCGAGAAGTGGATCAAGAGGGCTGAGCCCTTTAACTAAAAACTAATGGCCCGCCTTACATTCAGGCATGGCGTCCACCCACCGGAGCTGAAACAGCTCACGGAGGGCGAGAACATCAGACGGATGCCGTTCCCCGACGAGATCATCCTCCCGCTCAGCCAGCACACCGGGGCGCCGGCAAAGCCCATCGTCGCCGCGGGCGACAGGGTCGAGCGCGGCGACAAGCTCGCCGTCGCCGACGGGTTCATCTCATCGCCGGTCCACGCGTCGGCCAGCGGCACGGTAACGGCGATTGAGCTCTGGCCGCATCCGCTGGGCGACTACCAGCCGGCGCTGCGGATCGCAGTGGATAGGTACTCGGCCCAGGCACCGCGGCCGCGCATGGTGCCCCAGTGGGAGGGTCTCGACCGCAAGGGGATCGTCGAGGCCGTGCAGGACGCTGGCGTGGTCGGCCTCGGCGGCGCCGCGTTCCCCACGCACGTGAAGCTGTCACCGCCCGACGACGTCAAGATCGACACGATCTTGATCAACGGCTGCGAGTGCGAGCCCTACCTCACAACCGATCATCACATCATGTCGGAGTACCCCGAGCGTGTGCACATGGGGGTCCGCATAATGATGAAAGCGTTGGGCGTCGAGCGGGCGATGATCGGGATCGAGAAGAACAAGCCCGACGCCGTCGAAGCGATACGCGCCACGTTGCCCACGGACCTGGACGTCACCGTCCATCCGCTCACCGTGAAGTATCCGCAGGGCGCTGAGAAGATGTTGATCGAGGCGCTGCTGGGTCGCGAGGTCCCGTCGGGTAAACTGCCGATGCACGTGGGCGTTGTCGTGCAAAACGTCGGCTCGGCGGCGACCATCGCCGAGGTGTTCGAGACGGGGCTGCCGCTCATCGAGCGCATCGTCACGGTCACCGGTCGCGGCGTGAGGAACCCCGCCAACCTGATCGTGCCCGTCGGCACCAAGGTCCGCGAGCTGATTGACGCCTGCGGCGGTATGACCGACGACGCCCACGAGATCGTCTTCGGCGGCCCGATGATGGGCGCACCGCAGGCCAGCCTCGACGTCCCGGTTCTGAAGGGGACGACAGGTGTCGTCGTGCTCTCGGAGGCCGAGACTCGGGACCAGGACAGCTACAGCTGTATCCGTTGCGGTCACTGCCTGGACGCCTGCCCGGTCTTCTTGAACCCGCAGCTCTTGGGCAAGATCGCGCTCGCCGGTCGCTACGAGGAGGCGGAGGACCACCACATCTGGGACTGCATGCTCTGCGGCTGCTGCTCTTATGTCTGTCCCTCGAACATCCCGCTGTCGCAGCTCTTCGCGGTCACGCGGACGCAGCTGCGGCGGTTGAAAGCGATGTCGGTGGCATGACGGGGCCGCGCTTTCTCGTCACCGCGTCGCCTCACCTGAAGGGGCCGGCCAGCACGCCGAAGATCATGTGGAACGTAGTGGGCGCTCTGGTGCCCATCGTGGCGGCATCGGCCCTCTTCTTCGGCTTCGGCGCGCTGCTGGTCATAGCCGCGGCGACGCTGGGCGCTCTGTTGACCGAGATCGCCTTCGGGGCGAAGGGCTCGTTGGGCGACGGCTCGGGAGCGATCACCGGTCTGCTCCTGGGGCTGACCCTGCCGCCCAGCTTCCCACTCTGGATGGCGTTCCTGGGCGGCGTATTCGCCATCGGCGTCGGCAAGCTGATCTTCGGCGGCCTGGGGCAGAACACCTTCAACCCGGCACTGCTCGGGCGTGCATTCTTGCAGGCCGCCTTCCCGGTGGCGATCACCACCTGGCCGGCGGCGACCGGTGGATTCTGGGAGCTCTATCCCGGGCAGCTGGCGCTGCCGCTAATGACCGCCCAGGTGGACGCGGTTACCGCGGCCACGCCGTTGGGGCTGATGAAGTTCGAGGCCGTGTCGACGTCGGCCCGCGAACTCTTCTTCGGCGTCGTCGGCGGCTCCGCCGGAGAGACGTCGGCGCTGATCATCATCATCTGCGGCGGCTACCTGGCGTTGCGCAACTTCCTCAACTGGCGCATCCCGGTCAGCATCTTCATCAGCGTGGCGATCCTCTCGGAACTGATACACCTGATCAGCGCCAGCTACCCGACGCCTCAGTTCATGCTGTTCTCCGGCGGACTGATGTTGGGCGCCTGGTTCATGGCCACCGACCTGGTCACCTCGCCGGTCACCAACAAGGGGTGCTGGATCTTCGGTGCCGGCATCGGCGCGCTGATCGTGATCATCCGGCTCTGGGGCGGACTGCCCGAGGGCGTCATGTACGCCATCCTGCTGATGAACGCGCTGGTGCCCTACCTGAACCAGTGGACCCAGCCGAGAGTGTTCGGGACCGGCGGCCCGGAGGCAGCGTCGTGAGCGACGACAAGCAGGTACTGCCGCAGACGGGCGCCGATGGCGCTGGCGGCCCTCCGAAGCAGGAGGAGGTCTCGTCCCTCAAGCTGCTGATCACCCTGAGCCTCGCGGGCGCGCTGGCCGGCCTG
>JBDHHX010000313.1:0-4207 GCA_039589155.1 Gemmatimonadota bacterium
CAGGACCATCAGGAGCAGAAGCGGAACGATGATCGCCAACTCGCGCCGGGAGAGGTCGATCAGACTACGGTTCTCTTCGATCGTGACCTCGTTCCAGACAACGCGTCGAATCATCGGCAGCATGTAGTAGGCTGCGAATACCACTCCGGTCGTGGCGACCAGCGTCACCCACGGGTACCTGACGAAGGTTCCCACCAGGATCATGAACTCGCCGACGAATCCGTTCAGCCCGGGCAAGGCGATGGACGAGAGGCCCGTTATCACCAAAGCCGTCGAGAAGATCGGCAGGACCTTCGCCAGTCCGCCGTATTGCGCGATCTCGTACGTATGTCGCCGCTGGTAGAGGAAGCCGGCCAGAATGAACAGTGCGCCCGTCGATATCCCGTGATTCACCATCTGCAGCACACCGCCGGACACCGACGTGGACGTGAACGCGAACGTACCCACTATCACGAAGCCCAGGTGGGCCACCGACGTGTAGGCGATGAGCTTCTTCATGTTGGGCTGGACCGCCGCGACCCACGCCGCGTACGTGATCCCGATCAGGCCCAGCACGAGGAACAACATCACGACCCGCGGATCGAGGGCGGCGCCGGGGAACAGCGGGATCGCGAATCGCAGGAATCCGTAGACGCCCATCTTCAGAAGCACGGCAGCCAGGATGACCGATCCGGCTGTGGGCGCCTCCACGTGGGCGTCGGGCAGCCACGTGTGGAACGGAAAGATCGGGACCTTGATGGCGAATGCCAAAGCGAACGCGAAAAAGAGCCAGTACTCGATCGAGCCGTTGATGTCGAGCCGCAACATCTCGGTGTACGCCAGGCTGGCGAAACCGAACTGGTCCAGGTGCATCCAGAACAACACCAGAATGCCGACCAACATCAAAAGCGAACCGAACGCCGTGAACAAGAAGAACTTGACCGCCGCGTATATTCGCCGCTCGTGCCCCCAGACACCGATCAGGAAGTACATGGGGATGAGCGTGACTTCCCAGAAGACGTAGAAAAGGAAGAGATCCAGCGCTACGAAAACGCCCAGGATGCCGGTGATGAGCACCAACAGCATCGCGTAGTAGGCGCGCTCCTTGGTATTTATCTGCTCCCAGGAGACCAGCACGGAGATCGGCAGCAGGAACGTCGTCAGCAGTATGAGCAGGATCGTAATCCCGTCGACCCCAACGGCGTAGGAGATACCCCAGTCCGGAATCCAAGGGACCGAGACGTAGTTCTGCAGATCCACCCTGCCGATCTGGAAAGTCCAGAACATCGGCAGCGAGACTAGGAACTCCAACAAGCCGGCGCCGAAAGCGAAGTTCCGCAGCCATCCCTTGGGGATGAAGAGGCAGGCGATCCCCGCAACGGCCGGGAAGAACACCAGGAATGTGACGATCCAGTGACTGCTATACAAATTCGCGAGCGACATATTCTTACGATCAGTCCTAGAGTGTCACGAATCCGAGAATGATCAGCACGCCGAGAACAATGATCAGTGCATACGTGCCGATGTAACCGGTCTGAAATCGACTGAACACCCAGCCTATGAATCGCGTCGTGTAAGCGGTTCCGTTCACACCGACGCCGTCGATGATCCCCTGGTCTACGACTCGCCAACAAAACGTACAGGTCGCCTTGAAGGGCCGTATGATCAGAAGGTCATAGATCTCGTCCACGTAATACTTGTGATACAGCAGGCCCATAACGCCCGTGGGCTCGGTCGACTCCACGGCCGGACTGTATTTCTTCCCGTTCAGCGCCCGGAAGACGGTCACGATCACGACGACCGCCAGAACGGTCGACAAGGCCGCCCACGTTCCTTCACCGCCCCCTATCGGCGATGCGTGCGCCGCCGCGCCGATGTGCTCCACCATGATGTTCTCGGCCGCCGCGAAGCTCGGGTGCAGGAAATGGTGCAGCCACGTGAACTCCGGCAGCAACGGCAGCGCTTCAGGGATATTGATCCAACCTGTCACCACCGAGCCGATGGCCAGTGCGACGAGCGCCCCCGTCATGATCAGCGGTGACTCGTGCAGGAACTTCCGCGCCCTGGCACCCGTCCGGTTCTCGCCGTGGAACACCATCACCAGCCAGCGCGTGATGTAGCCCGCGGTGAGTAGCGCCGTCACGATGGCCACGACCCAAAGGACGGTCTTGCCTCCAGCGCCCACCGACCAGATGATCTCGTCTTTTGAGAAGAAACCGGCCAAGGGAAAGACGCCAGCCAACGCCAATGCGCCGATCCAGGCCGTTTTGAACGTGGTGGGCATGTGGCGTTTCATGTCCCCCATGTTCCGCATGTCCTGGGTCATGTCTTCGCCCGCCGGCTCGCCCGCTTGCTCCAGGCCATGGTGCATCGAGTGGATCACGGCACCCGAGGCCATGAACAACAGCGCCTTGAAAAAGGCGTGGGTACCCAGGTGGAAGATCCCGGCCGTGAACGCACCGACGCCAACGGCTAGGAACATGTAGCCCAACTGGGAGATCGTGCTGTAGGCGATCACCCGCTTGATGTCGTATTGGGCTACGGCGATCGTGCCCGCGAACAGGGCCGTCGCACCGCCGACTACCGCCACCACGTTCATGCTCAGCGGGGCCAGCGCGAACAGAATACCAGTACGGGCCACCAGGTAGACGCCGGCGGTCACCATCGTCGCTGCGTGGATCAGGGCCGAGACCGGAGTCGGGCCGTGCATCGCATCGGGTAACCAGATGTAGAGCGGTATCTGGGCCGACTTGCCCGTGCAACCGAGGAACATGAACAAGGTGATCAGAGTGACAGCCGCGCCGCCGTAACCGAACGCCCGCGGCGCCAGTTCGAAGACGCCCTGGAAATCCAGCGTTCCCAAGTAGGCATAGAGTGCGAACATCGCCATCAGGAAGCCGAAGTCACCGATCCGATTGACGACGAACGCCTTCTGCCCTGCCGCCGCTTTCGCCGACTGTTTAAACCAAAAACCGATCAGCAGGTAGGAGCAGAGACCCACGCCTTCCCAGCCCACAAACATCACGGGGAAGTTGGCGGCCAATACCAGCACCAGCATGAAGAAGACGAAGAGGTTCAGGTACGCGAAGTAACGCGCGTAGCCCGGATCCGCTCCCATATAGCCGACGCTGTAGACGTGGATGATGAAACTCACGACGGTTACGACCACGGCCATGAGAATCGACAGCTGGTCGAGCTGTAACGCCGCGTCTATTCGTAGCTGCGCGATGTCGATCCACGTCCAGTATGTGCGCACGACAGGTGCCGCATCGTGGACCCCGGCCAGAAGGGCCAGGTTCACCAGCGCAATCAGCGCCGCGAGACCCAGCACCGACGGTCCGACGATGCTGACTGCCCGCTTGCGCTCTGGCGCCAGAAAGGCCAGCGCCCCGTTGATCAGGAACCCGAGGAACGGGAACAAGATCATCCACGAGGGGAGAAACGGAGTATAGGTGGCTTCGACGGCGGCCGCGTGGCTCGCCGTTTCCTGCGCCAGCGCTATGAGACCCAGGACCACGGGACCTACCATCTCAGTAACCTGAAGTTGCGAACGTCGACCGAGCTATAGTGACGGAAGATCGATATGATGATCGCTAATCCGACCGCTGCTTCAGCCGCCGCCACAGTCATCACGAATATCACGAATATCTGAGCTTCTACGCCTACGAACCTGGAGATCGTCACCAGCGTGAGGTTCACCGCATTGAGCATCAGCTCGATGCACATGAACATCACGATCGCGTTCCGCCGCAGAAGCACGCCCGCCATTCCGATAACGAACAGCAAACCACTCAGAACAAGAGACTCGACGAACATGACCCTATGCTCTCCGCTTGGCGATCACGACCGCACCGACCATTGCGACGAGTAGAAGTAAGCCGGTGATCTCTACCGCCACGGCGTAGTTGCGAAACAGCGGCTCGGCCACACCGGCCACGGCGCCCCGCTCGCTAAGCCACGGCGTCAGCAGGTCAGTGCCGGCCGACTCCGGAATAGTGCGCAGCGCGGTGACGATCTCGGCGAATACCACGAGCGCCATGCCACCGACGAACACCCAGCGGAACCGGCCGCGGACGTCGGGTTCGAAATCGTGCCCCAGGTTCAGCAGCATGATCACGAAAAGGAACAACACCATGATGGCGCCAGCGTACACGATGATCTGCAGCGCGCCCAGGAAATGGGCTCCCAGCAAGACGAAGATCGACGCGACCGAAAACAAGGTCACGAC
>JBDHHX010000314.1:0-4204 GCA_039589155.1 Gemmatimonadota bacterium
CCAAGAAAGATCTGGCGCACTTCGAGAAGCGCCTTCTAGATGAGCGTGAGAAGATCGTCAAGCAGCTGGCCCAGTTTGACGAGTCCTTTTCGGATACCCTGCAGGGCTCGGATGGCGACCTCTCCGCTTACAGCTTCCACATGGCGGACCAGGGCACGGACGCGATGGAGCGGGAGAAAGCGTTTCTGTTCGCCAGCAAAGAAGGACGATTCCTCTTCCATATCGATGAGGCGCTTCGCCGGCTCTACAAGACGCCGGAGACCTTTGGCTTCTGCATGGAGTGCGGCGAAAACATAGGGCACGAGCGACTCGACGCGCTCCCGCACGCTCGGCTTTGTATCAAGTGCAAAGAGCGCGAAGAAGACGGTGACTCCTAACGGCTACTCTCCGGCTGAAGAGGTGAGCCAGGCTACGGAGTTGACCGAGGCTTCTCCATTGCGAGGCAAGCTCGGCATCTTTGCCGGCACGGCCGGTATCATTCTGGTTCTGGACCTTTTCACCAAGTACGTGGTTCAGAACACGCTCGCCCTCTACGAGTCGATCCCGGTGATGGGCGACTTCTTCCGCCTGACCTATATCCACAACCCGGGAGCGGCATTCGGCCTGCACCTTGGCCCATACTCGAGGTTCATCTTCCTGGGTCTCGCTTTCGTGGCGCTCGGCGTGCTTCTGGTCATGTATCGGCATACGCCGGCGGTCGACCGGCTGCGGTTGTTCGCGATAGGGGCCATCGCGGGCGGCGCGCTGGGGAATGTCATCGATCGAATCCGCTCGGTCGAAGGTGTCGTCGACTTCCTCGACTTCGGAATCGGGCAGTTGCGTTGGCCGGTCTTCAATATCGCGGATACGGCGGTGACCATTGGCGCGATCCTGCTCCTCGCCTCGCTATGGGCGGAGGACCAGCGGCGTGACCAGCAGAAGAGTGAAACGAGTTGAAGGCACGGACGGCTCCGTAACCTACACACTCCAGGTCGACGATTCTGCGGACCAGAGGCTCGACCGCTACCTCTCCGAACATCTCCAGCTATCGCGCTCGCAAGTGGCCGCGCTCATCGAGGCCGGTCGCGTTCTGGTTAATGAGCGCGAGCCAAAGAAGAGCTATGTACCCGAAGCCGGCGACCGGATTGTCGTGCAGGTGCCGCCGCCAGAGCCGCTCGAAGCGCTGGCCGAGGAGATCCCCGTCGACGTGCTGTTCGAGGACGAGGCCCTGCTTGTGGTGAACAAGCCCGCCGGGATGGTCGTCCACCCGGCACCAGGCCACTCCAGCGGTACGCTCATCAATGCCTTGCTGCACCGGGCCGGGCGCCTCTCTTCGATCGGTGGGTCAAGCCGGCCCGGAGTCGTCCACAGACTCGACAAGGACACATCCGGGCTGATCATCGTTGCCCGGGATGAGACCGCGCACCGGCGTCTGGCCGATGCCCTGGCGCGCCGCAAAGTCTTTCGCCGCTACCTGGCCGCATGTTGGGGACACCTCCGCAAAGACACCCTCGTGATCGACGCCGAGCTCGGGCGGCATCGCGGTGATCGTAAGCGGATGGCCGTCGTTCCCGGTGCCCGCCCGGCGCTGACCGAGGTCGAGCGACTGGAACGCTGGCGTGCCGCCGATTTTCTGCGTGTCCGGCTGCAAACCGGGCGTACGCACCAAATCCGCGTGCACCTGAGGCACATCGGTCATCCGCTGGTGGGGGACCGGCAATACGCCGAAGGCTGGGAGCGTGGGCTAGCGAGTGGCAACCGCTGGGCGCGTGATCTGGCGGCGCGTGTGCCGCGCCAGTTTCTACACGCCGCGGAACTCCGTTTCCAGCACCCACTTACGGCCCGCGCGCTCGAGTTTGAAGCACCCCTTCCGGCCGATCTGACCGAGGCCGCCGAGTGGGCGCGCCGGACGAGTTGACCGCGGTCTTAGTCGTTATTATACTTATACTTCCGCGGTTCCCTCCCCCTTTTTCCCACTGACCGCCCAGAGGATTGTAACCGGTGTCGCACTCCGCTAGACGCCAGCTTCTGTTTCAGGTCGGCGAGCACTTGCTTGCAGCCGACGCGGGCCAGGTGTCCGAGGTACGAGAGCCGACCGACGCAACGCCGGTCCCGGGCAGCGTGCCGGGCATCCTCGGTCTGATCAATTTGCGCGGCAGTCTCGTCATCGCCGGCGAGCTCTCTAGGTTGCTCGGGTTCAACCCGTTGAAGAACGAAGAAACAGCACTGGTCGTTTTCGACGACGGCGAACGTCGGGTCGCTCTGGAGGTCGATCGCCTCGTCGGCATGGTCGAAGAATCAAGCGAGAATTTGGATGTCGAAGGCGAGTTGCTGGAGGCGTTGGGCGCCGACGATATCGTTGCGGGCATCGGGCAGTTCCAGTCCCGCCCGTACTTCCAACTCGATATTGAAGCTCTTTTTGCACGCATCCTGGACCAGGATGTAGACCGCGATCGAGCCATGCAGCTCGGGTCGATAGGAGGATGGGAACGCTAATGAGCCGGACGGTCTTGATAGTCGACGACGCGATCTTCATGCGCACGATGATTGCCGACATCCTGAAGGGTGCCGGCTTCGAAGTGGTCGGTGAGGCTTCCACGGGAGTGGAAGCGATCCAGAAGTACAAGGATCTCAAGCCCGACCTCGTCACCATGGATATCGTCATGCCCGATATGGGCGGGATCGACGCTGTCAAAGCGATTGTAGGTGAGGATCCTGACGCGAAGATCCTCATGTGCAGCGCGATGGGGCAGCAGGGGCTGGTGGTCGAGGCAATCCAGGCTGGAGCCCGCGACTTCGTTGTCAAACCTTTCCAGCCCTCGCGAGTGCTCGAAGCCGTACAGCGCTTGTTGGGATGAGCCAGCAGGAAAAATACGCGGAACTATTCGCGGCGGAGGCGCGCGAACATCTGGCGGAGATGAGTCGCGCGCTCGTTGCGCTGGAGAGCGAGCCGAACGACCGCGACTCGCTCGATGCCATCTTCCGCTCGGTTCACACCATCAAGGGCATGGCTGCAGCCATGGGCTACGAGGTCGCAACTCACCTCGCCCACAACATCGAATCGGTGCTCGATGAGTTGCGGCTGGAGAAGCGGACGGTCGATTCCGCCGTAGTCGATATCCTGCTACAGAGCAGCGACCAGCTCGAAGAAGTCGTCGTAGCTACCGTCGAGGGCAGAGAGCCGCCGGACCCCGCGGCGATGGTCGAGCAGCTTGTGCTCTGGAGGATCTCCGAAGAGGCAGCCGCTCCAACGGCGCCTGCCGGGGAGACAAGCGCCGCTGACAAGCCGGCACGCAAGAAGGTCGCCGATTCGAAGCCGGCGGCCAGTCGGCGACCGGAACGCAGCGCGGCTCGCTCCGACAGTCGTGTCCGCGTCGACATTCGGCGTCTCGACGCGCTGATGAACTTGATCGGTGAACTGGCCATCGTTCGTGGGCAGCTGCGTGCGCTGGCAGCGGAAACCGGTATGGAAGCGATGCAAGATGCTGTCGAGCGGGCCGGCGGATTGATCGGCGAGATGCAGGTACAGGTCGTCGAGAGCCGCATGGTGCCGGTCTGGCAGATCTTCGACCGCTTTCCGCGAGTGGTCAGAGACGCGGCGCGAACGCTGGGCAAGGAAATCGAGTTCGACGTCGCGGGCAAGAACCTCGAGCTCGATCGCACCCTGCTCGACGCGATTAGCGATCCGCTCGTGCACTTGCTGCGCAACGCGGTGGACCACGGAATTGAGTCGCCCGAGAAGCGGAAGCAGGCGGGCAAGCCGCCGACCGGGCACATAGCGCTCTCGGCGCGGCGCGAGAAATCACGGGTGATTGTCGAGGTGCGGGACGACGGACGTGGGATTGATCGCAACAAGGTCATCGCGAAGGCCCGCGACGCCGGTATCCTCGAGCGCGATGCAGAGCCGTCCGCCCAGGAGTTGTTTCGCATCATGGCGCGCCCGGGCTTCTCCACGGCGGCCAAGATCACGGAGTTGTCAGGTCGCGGTGTCGGAATGGATGTCGTCCATAACGCGATCCGCGGCCTCGGCGGCGCCGTCGAGCTGGTTACCGAGATGGGCATCGGCACGACGTTCCGCATGGAGTTGCCGCTTACGCTCGCCATCTTGCGCGCCCTGGTCGTGAAGGTGAACGGCCAGGTCTATGCGGTGCCGGCGACGTTTACCCGGGAGAGTTTCGAGGTCCACGAGTCGGAGGTTCAGGAAGTACATGGGCGGGAGTGGGTC
>JBDHHX010000315.1:0-4196 GCA_039589155.1 Gemmatimonadota bacterium
GCCCGACATCAAGTCGAGGATCATCGCGGCCAGGGTCGGTGCCGCAGGGCCGGCGACGAACTCGGGCGGCCGGGGCAGCCCGTCCGTGCGCCGGTAGGTGTCCAGCAGCTGCTGACAGGCGTCATCGATAAGTCCGCCATCGATCATCTCTCCGGCCGCCTCGATCATGTTTCTCAGGGCGCGACGCCGGCCGTCGGCAGAATTACCTGGGCCGCTGCCGAACAACGTGCCGTCGGCCACCGACGCATCGAAAAAAGCCAGGATGTCTGCGACGGCGACCGGGGGTGGAGGCCCGACGGCGACGCCCACGCCGCTAAGCGAGGATCCAGTCTCCCCATTGATCAGCAGGTCTGCAGCGGCAAGGCCCTCCGCGGAGGGAGCAAACTCCAGCGCGATGTCGACGACGCTTCCCGGGCCGATGCTGGCGGGCACGCTGGAAGTGATGGCGAAGTCTGCGCTTCCCAATATCGTCGCCTCCAGGTCGACATCGGTTGCACCGAGGTTCATCACCGTCACTACACCGCTCATCGACGTGCCGACCTCGACGTCGCCGAAATTGTGCGAGGACGGGAAGACCTCCAGGTCGTCCGTGGTGTAGAGGGCAGGGGCTTTGCCTGGCGTTTCGGCGTCAGTTGGCAGGCGCTCAGCTCGGCAGCTCATCAGCAAAGCCATCGCGCCGGCAAGTACGACACCTGTAGCAAGTCTCGCTGTCATCGTTGCACCTCCACAGTTGCCTTAGGGATGTCTGGACACAGTTCAGACCTCGAGGGAGGCACCTGATCCAAATGACATAGACACAGACGATTCACGGCATGTCGCCGACGATCTTTCGGTACTCGTCTTCTGTGAAGGCGCGGAGAGTCACTGTGCGCACCGCGCCCTGTGAGCCTGATGCAAGCGCCACCTTAGCTATTGTCGCATCGTCGGGCGCTTCGCTGATGACGACCAGGTCGTACTGGCCCGTCACCAGGTAGAACTGCTTCATCTCCGCACCCTTGCTGCGAAACATCTCCTTGGTGGCATCGAGTCGTGCAGGGCTTTCCTTGATGTTTCTGATGCCCTGATCGGTCCAGCTGGCTAGCGTGATGTAGGTCGGCATGGTAGTGCCTCCTCTCGGCATCTAGGTGCAGACGCCTCCCTCGAATGGCTGAGCGTTGGCACAGGTATGACGTGCGTGGGGCTGCTGCGGCTGGGCAGAGGCTGGAACCAGCTTAACGATAAGCGAATACAGTACTGCTTGGGCACGGCTGAGACCTGCTGGCGCAGGTGGACTGCTCACGGCCGCGTCATCCACATCCTGTGTCGACCATCATGCACCTAAGTGTCCAACGAGGCAACAGCAAGCGATAACAACTAGTGAAGGGGAACTGCGTTCGGAGTGTTTCTGGCGCTGATTGGCGCCAGATCGTACCCTTTCAATCTGTGGGTCATCGGTGGGAGCTCACCAACGGAGGTAAGGTGTCGCGGCAGCGGCTGAGAAACGCGATCGGAGGTGGTGCGGCGGGACTTCTGCTTGCTCAGGCCTGCACAACCGTCATCGTTCCGCCGGCCGCCCCGGCCGAGCCTCTTCCAGTCTTCGTAATCGACCACGGTCGTCACGCGAGCCTCGTCCTGCCGTTGGGTGACGAGGGGATGGTCCGATACTCCTACGGCGAGTGGGATTACTACGCGCGGGTCAAGACAGGGGTCGGCGATGCGTCGGCGGCGGTTCTGTGGCCGACCCAGGCGGGACTCGGGCGGCGCGAGCTGACCGGGCTGCCGGGCATGTCTGGCGTGCGCCGCCAAGTCCACGGGATCGAGCAACTCCACCGGGTGATCGTCGAGTCTAGCAAGATCGAGCGGCTGCGCGATCAGCTTGACTCGATACACGAAGCCAACAGCGAGACTTTGATCTACAATTCCGCCTACAACCTGGAGTTCGTTCACCATCCGACGGGGTATTGGGCACTGCACAATTCCAACCAGGCGGTGGCCGCGTGGCTGGAGGCGTTGGGTTGCCTTGTCGAGGGCGCGGCGGTCTTTTCGAAATGGGCGTTGAAGCCGCCCGGTCGTGAGCGACAGGTAAGGAGGTAACGTTGGAGATCCAGCGGTTCGTGTTCGCCGCTTTGACCGGCCTGCTGTTCACCGCGTGTAGTGCGGCGACGGCGGAAACGAACCTCGAGTTCGTGCGCGGTCGCGTGGGCGGGCTGTGCCCCACCGCCGACGGGGGTGGGGCGCTGTGCCAGCTGAAGATCGCGGTCCGCGATGATGGCACCTGGCAAGCGACGGGCACGGAGCGGCCGGCGCCGGCGGAGGGAGCGGTTGCCGAGGGTGCGGCGTCGAAGCTGGCGGCGGCCCTCGAACAGGGCTGGGAGGCGTTGACCGCTCGGCCGTTCACCGGGGTCTGTCCCAGCGCGTACGACATGCAGGAGGTGTGGTACAGCGTGCGGCGGCTACCCAGCGGCCCCGGCGCCGAGCTGGCGGACGCTGATGTCCGCGAGGTGCGCTCGTGCACGTATGACCTTGACCACCCCGATGCGCGGCGCGTGCTGCAGCAGCTCGATCTACTCTGGCGCGACTACGATCTACCGTGGTGAGGGCGAACTCGAGTAAGGTCGAGGAATCGAAGCGTGACACAGCCGTTCCAACTTTATTCCGCCTGTAACACGACCACCGGATCGACCCGCAGCGCGCGCCAGGCCGGGATCAGGCACGCGGCCAAACCGATCAGCGAGAAGAGGGCGCTCACGGCGACGAACGTCATCGGGTCGGTGGGCGCGGTGTTGAACAGCATCCCTTCTAGCAGCCGGGTCAGTCCGAAGGCCCCCACCAGTCCGATGGCGAGCCCCAGGGCCACGAGTGCGATACCCCGTTTGATCACCAGCTCGACGATCGCGCCGCTGCTGGCGCCCAGAGCCACGCGGACGCCGATCTCGTTGTGGCGCCGTGTGACGTAGTAGGCCAGGATGCCGTAGAGGCCGATGGTCGCCAGCAGGACCGCGACGCCGGCGAAGCCGGCGAGCAATAGTGCCATCACGCGGAAGCGGTTCACCGAGCTGGCCAACACCTCGTCCATGGTGATGACCCGCGCGATCGCGATGTCGCGGTCCAGGCTCCAGACGGCTTCGCGCAACGGCCCGGCGATCAAGCCGGGTTCGCCAGCGGTCCGCACAGCGATGCGCATCGAGCTGTACGGCAACTGATAGTAGGAGGCGTATACGACCTCTGTCGGCGGGTCGGCGAGCGAGAACAGATGTACGTCCTCCACCACACCTACGACTTCGAACTCGGTCGGTCCATCGAAGTCGACAACGATCTGGCGGCCGATGGGACTCTCCTCCGGGAAGAGCCGAGCCGCCGTGGAGCGGCTGATGACGGCCACCAGCGGGGCGCCGTCCGCGTCGGTCGCTTCGATCCCACGACCGGCCAGGAGCGGGATCCCCAGCACCTGATGGAATCCATCCATGACGACGCGGAAGGGCGCCCCCCTCACGTCGGCCGGATCGAGCGGCGGATTATCGGCCGCGTACGTTATGAGCCAGTTGCCGGGATCGCGGATCGGCAGTCGGTCGGCGATCGCTACGCCTTCCACTCCCGGGATCGCCTGCAAATGCTCCCGCAGGTTCGAGTAAAATTGGATCCGCCGCTCGAGATCCGAGTACTCATCCCCGGACAACCGCATCTCGGCGGTGAGCAGGTTGCTCGAGTCAAATCCGGGATTGACCCCCGTGACATGTGCAAAACTGCGAATCAACAGACCGGCGCCGATGAGCAGCGTGATCGTGATCGCGACCTGGGCCACAACGAGCCCACCGCGGAACCTCGCGCCGCCCGCGTCAGTGGTCCAGGCGCCGGACTTGAGATCGTCTACCACGTCGCGTCGCGCGAGGCGCAGGGCCGGTAGAGCGCCGAAGAGCAGTCCCGTGGTCAGCGATATTAGAAGCGCGAAGCCGAGGGCCGTGCTCGATACATCGGCAGTGAGCGCGTTGGGGAGTCCGAGCGAGGCCGGTCGGACGAGCAAGTCCTGAAGCCAGCCGGCCGACAACGTGCCGGCGATTCCTCCGACCGAGGCCAGCAGCAGGCTCTCGGTCAACAGCTGACGCGTGAGCCGCGGGCCCGAAGCGCCCAGCGCCGCGCGTAGCGAGAGCTCGGCCCGCCGCGCCGCGCCGCGGGCGAGCAGCAGTCCGGCGACGTTGCCGCAGGCGATGAGAAGCACG
>JBDHHX010000316.1:0-4181 GCA_039589155.1 Gemmatimonadota bacterium
GAACTCCTTCAGGTCCCGAATAATCGCGGCCTGTAACTCGGCCAACGCCCGCGGGTCGGAATAGGGGCGATCGCTCTCGAGCCGCCGCATCCGATCGATGATCGAGCCGAGCTCCGACGCGTCGATCCCTTCCCTCTCAAGCTCCTGGCGCAGCCGCTCCGCCTCGCCACGCCGCTGGCGGAACTCGCCGCGAAACTGCCGCACGTCTCCGGGCGCGAAGCCGGGGAATCCGTCGGGCGAGTCCAGATTAGGCGGCTCGCCGTCCGCTCGAGGTTCGCCCTCGCGGGGCTCACCTTCCGCTGTGCCCTGGTCGCCACGAGCGTTCGCTTCAGCGCCCTCGCGCGTGCGCTCCTCCAGCGACTCGAGCGAACGCGTCAGATCGCGGGCGCGATCCAACGTCCGCGCCAGCCGCTGCTCCTGCGACTCGCCGATGGCATCGCGCGCCGCCTCGATCCGTTCCTGCAGGTTCTCGAGGTCGCGCTCGATCTGCTCCTCGAAGTTGCGAGCATATTCTTGCGAGCGCTGCTGAACCACGCCGCGAGAGTAAAGTACCTTCTCTTCCAACTTGTCGTCGCGGATCGAGTTTGCCGCTTCCTGCAGCTTGCGCGACGCGTCACGCTGGTCGCTGCGCGACTCCCGGGCCAAGCGATCGAGCTGCGCCTCGAGATCGGCTATCTCGCTCGCCATCTCTTCTTTCCGCTCGATCAGACGTCGCATCCGCTCTGAGGCATAGTTACCCGCGTCACCGAGACGCTCTACATCGGAGATCACATCCTGCTGCTCTTCGGCCAGGCGCTCGGCCCGACGTAAAGCGTCGTCGACTTCACGCTGAAGACCGGCCGACCGATTCTCCTCCAACAGTCGCCGTGCCTCCCTGAGGCGTTCGAGAGCGGCCTGGCCCTGAGCCGACCCACCGTTCCGCGAGTTCGCAGCCGCACGCCGCATCTCCTCGGCCGCGTCACGCAGCTCGCGAGCCGTGCGGTCCAGCTCAGGCCTCGACTCCTCGCGCGCCAGCCGTTCCAGCTTTCGGGCCAACTCCTCGGCCTCTTCGGCCAGCTGTCGCTGCGATGCGCCGCCGCCCGATTGGCTCTGGGCCTGGCCGGCCTGCGCCCTTAGACGCTCGTTCTCCTGCTGCTGCCGACGTGCCAGCTCCTGCAGCTTCTGTAGCGTCTCGTCGATCTCCTCGTTCACTTGCTGTTGGCGGTCGCGCTGCACCTGTTCGTACTGGTTGCGTTGTTTGTCCAGCTCGAGCTCGAATAGCTCGGCCAACTGCTCGGCGTCCGGCATGCTTCCGCCACCACCTCCGTTCTGTTGCTCTTGACCTACCTGGACTTCGCGGAAGGCGGCCTCGGCGCGTTGCAGCTGCTGCAGCGCCTGCTGCTCAGGCGGCAGCGCATCTTCGGGCTGGTTCTGACCGAGCGCCTCCTCGGCTTCGCGCATCGCCTCGGCGGCGATGGGCAGTGCCTCGGCGATGGTCTGGAAGCTGGAGTCGGTATCGACAATGCCGCGGGATTGCATGCGAGCCACAAGGATTTCGACCTCGCCACGCAGACGGCCCTGTGCTAGTGCGAGTGTCGCCATGTTCTCCAGGAACTCGTCGTCGGAGTATTGGTCGCGGTCACGGACCATGTTGAACGTGGCGGCGACGATGTCGCGTTGTTGCCGGGCCAGCGAACTCTCGAAGCCCCCGCGAGCGCCGGGCATTGCGGCCTGCTCCGACTGGCGGAAGCTCTGATCGAAAGGCCGCACCTCCATGAAGTAGATGTCGGTGACCGCGGTCTGGCGACCGCTCACTCCGTTGTCGTCACTCGCCCTGGCGAAGTAGGAGATGAAGTCGCCGGGCACGAGCTCGAACTCCTCGAGGTAATACGTATGGCCTGCGGACACGTCCTTTCGCCGACCCTCATAGAGCTGAAGCGTGTCTTCGTCACCACCGTTGATCGAGTAGATCAGCTCCAGACTACGGATCCCGTAGTCGTCCTGAGCCTCGACCTCGACGAACACCTCTTCGATGTTCATGACCTTGATGTCACGGCCGGGCTTACGAAACCTGATCGAAGGCGGCTGATCGGTGAGCACGTCGATCAGGTAGTCCGGCGAACCCACGACCAGCGCGCCGTCCGGAGCCTGGAAGACGACCCGGTAGAGCCCGTCGCGGTTCACCCGGAGACTTCCCGTAAGGGTCCCGTCCGGTGCGACGTCGAGGGCAAGAGAGTCGCCGTTCTCCATGGCGATGATGCCGCCAGTCACCGGCACGGTCGGCGTGACCCAGATCAGGACCTCGGTACCCCTCAGCGCGGCTATGTCACCGCCGTCTTCCTGGCGAATCGGCTGCAAGCCGGTATAGGCGGGAAAGTGGTACTCGAGAGTCAGCTGCTGAACATAGGGGAGCTCGGCGACCTCGATGCGGCATAAGGGCGAACGAACTGCGCTGGCCTCGATGAAGTACTCCGTCTCCGACTCGAGGTCGAAGAGGAAGAACAGGAACTCGCCCGTCTCGTCATCAAGCCCCATGGGAAAGCGCTCCCACTCACCGCCCAAGCCGCGTTGCACGGCGATTTCGACCTCGTCGGACCCGAAGTTCACGAGCTGGGCCGTGATTCTGAGCTCCGAGCCACGGGCGACCCTCGCATCGCCGGGGACAACCGAGATGCTGTAAGGGTTGTCGAGGCCGGCCGAATTCCAGGGGACCAGGAACGGCGTGCTGTGGCGTACGAACGGGGGCGCGATGAGCAGCACGACGAGAGCGGCGAGGCTGGTGCCGGCGAGCAAACCAGAGGAACGCGCCAGCGGCGCCCGCTCGACGCGGCGGCCATGGTCGATGGCGATGCACCTATCGGCGGCGCTCTCGACCAAACTGCGAACGAGCGCGGGCGAGAAGTTGTCTTTCGGCGAGTCGTCGACTTCGGCGAACTCGACAGCGCTCAGGAGACGCGATTCCAGTGATGGCTCGTGCTCTTCGAGGTAGAGAGCGATGCGTTCATCGGAGACGCGTCGACTCAGGGGCCAGACCAGGAAGCGAACGACCAGGGCCAGTAGTCCGGTATAGGCGAAGATGCGAAATGCCAGCACGGCGTCGGGCGCGAAGCGAAGTCGATCCATCGCGAAAGCCGAGACAAGGAAGACGAGCAGTCCGGCGCCCAATACTATAGCCACCCCTCGCGTGGCAATCCGCAAGCGCCAACGCCGGCGAACCGACCTGATAACCCGGATAAGCTCGTTACGACTCGCGTCAGAACGCATCGACTTACTCCTGCTCTCTTAGTCTAGGTTGCGGCTCGGACGGCGCGATTCGACAGCAACGTCTCGGCCAACAGTAGCGTACAGGCGGCCGCCAACAAATACCACCACAGGCCCTGGCGGCGCTCGCGTTCTTCGGCCGACAGGATGATCGCCTCACCCACTGCTTCGTCGGCGTCGTTCTGGGTGATCAGTGCGCCGGCCAGCTCCTGGACGTCGACCGGAGTGAGATCGGACTCTGACGGATCGAGGTTGGCGGCGGCCACGAACTCGCCGGCGTTCGCGCCCAACCGCCTGACACGATAGAAGCCCGGTTCCTCGAACCTTACGAACCACGAGTCGCGAGTTGGCCGCACGACACGATCTGCGCCGGAGGGGCTTTCAATGATGAGCTCCAGCTCATCATCAATAACGTCACCGGCCAGCGTCGGGTTCTGGGACAGGTCCACGACTTGTCCAACCCTGAACCAGGACTCTGCTTCCCGATAACCTGCAAGGTGCTTCGCCACCTGGTGCGTGAAGGGCAGAAAGACCGGCTGGATGGCGAGATCGTTCCAGAAGTTCTCCACCCCGGACGCCCAAATCAGCACGGTCCCATCACCGTAGGCGCCTTCCAGTAGGGCGGGCGATCCGTCGTCGAAACGGGCCAGGGTACGAGCAGTCTCAGCGGCCTCGAGCCGTCTGTAGCGATAGAAGCGCGCCGCCGAGAAGTCGCCGCTCCGGGGCAACCTGAAGATCTCGAATATGGGGTGGTCGTAGTCGAGATAGCCCAGAGTAGCGCCGCCGGTCGTCGCCCGGTCGATGGGACCGCCGAACGCTCCCGGCAACAGGTCTGGCGCGTTAGCGGGCCAGGCGCCGGGCGGGCTCCGCCGGCCAAGCAAAACCAGCACGCCACCGCCATCGCTCACCAGATCGTCAAGCCTGCGGCCCAACGCGCCGGC
>JBDHHX010000317.1:0-6146 GCA_039589155.1 Gemmatimonadota bacterium
ACGAGACGCGACAGAAGGGCGATCGATGCTACCCGCCTACCAATACTCTCGTCTACTCGTCTACTCGCCTACTCGTCTACTTACCCTACGGCGCCTACTCGTCCGAAGTCGCCGCCACCCCGACCTGCATCCCAAGGTTCTGGACGAGAAACGCCCACCGATCCGCCTGCTCCTGGATGATCATGGCGGTCGGCTTGCCGCCGCCGTGGCCTGCCTTGGTCTGGATACGGATCAGCACCGGCGCTTCGCCCATCTGCATCCGCTGCAACTGCGCGGCGAACTTGAACGAGTGGCCGGGCACGACCCGGTCGTCATGGTCCGCCGTGGTCACCATGGTCGCCGGGTAATTGTCCGGGTGCAGGTTGTGCAACGGCGAGTAGGCGTAGAGGTAGCGGAAGCCCTCCGGATCGTCGGACGAGCCGTAGTCCGAAACCCACGCCCAGCCGATCGTGAACTTGTGGAAGCGCAGCATGTCCATCACGCCGACGGCGGGCAGCGCCGCGCCGAACAGGTGGGGCCGCTGCGTCATCGCGGCGCCGACCAGCAGGCCGCCGTTCGAGCCGCCGGCGATGGCCAGCTTCGGCGTCGAGGTGTAGCCCTCGTCGATCAGGTACTCGGCCGCAGCGATGAAGTCGTCGAACACGTTTTGCTTGTTCGCCTTCATGCCCGCCTGATGCCACTCCTCACCGTACTCGCCGCCGCCCCGCAGGTTGGTCGACGCATAGATGCCGCCCATCTCCATCCAGACCAGCATGCTGGTGGAGAAGCCCGGCCGCCGACTGATATTGAAGCCGCCGTAGCCGTACAGGTAGGTCGGGTTCGAGCCGTCCATCTGGATCCCCTTCCTATGCGTCAGGAACATGGGGATCATCGTGCCGTCCTTGGACGGATAGAAGACTTGCTTGGTCTCGAAACCGGCGGGATCGAAATCGACGTCGGGCGCCTTGAAGGCGGTGCTCTCACCCGTCTCGAAGTCGTAATGGAAGATCGTCGTCGGGTAGAGGAATGACGTGAACGAGTAGAACGCCTCGCTGTCATCACGCTCGCCGCTGAAACCGCCGGCCGACCCGATCGTCGGCAACTCGACGTCCGTGTCGAACGTGCCGTCCATATCGTAGATCTTGACCTGCGTGTGGGCGTCGTGCATGTAGCGAACGACGAACTGGTTGTTGACGATGCCAACGCTCTGCAGAACGTCGTCGCTCTCCGGGATGATCTCCTTCCAGTCGTTCCGCTCCGGCACCCGCGTATCGATCGCGATCAGCCGGTTCTTCGGCGCGTCCTGGTTGGTGCGGAAGTAGAAGACCGGACCATCGTTCCCGATCATGCTGTAGCTGGCATCGAAATCGTCCAGCAGCTTCACGACTTCGGCTTCGAGGTTCGGGCTCTGCGGGTCGCCGAAGTCGACGTAGTAGATCCGGTTCCGCTCGTCGGTCCCCTGCGAGACGCCCATGATGCCGTAGCGACCGTCGTCGGTCACCGACATGCCGAAGCCCCACTCCGGCTGGTCGGGGCGCTCGTAGATCAGCTGGTCATCCGCCTGCGGCGTGCCGACGCGATGGTAATAAAGCCGCTGGTTGCGGTTCGCCTCTTCGTACGTCTCGCCCTCTGCCGGCTCGGTGTAGCGGCTGTAGAAGAAACCGGCGCCGTCGTGGGTGAACGACGCGCCGGAGAACTTGATCCACTCCAGGTGATCGTCCAGGTCCAGCTTGGTCTCCACGTCGCGGATGTAGAACTCGCGCCAGTCGGATCCGCTCTTGGCGACGCTGAAGACCATGTACTTCCCGTCCTCGCTGATATCGAGCGGGTAGGCGGAGACGGTCCCATCCTCCGACATCGAGTTCGGGTCGAGCAGGACCTCGGGCTCGGCGTCGAGCGAGGTCAGCGTGTAGTAGACCGACTGGTTCTGCAGGCCGTCGTTCTTCGAGTAGAAGTAGCGACCGCCGTCCTGCCAGGGCGTGCCGAACCGCTCGTAGTTCCAGAGGTCGGTCAGACGCTGGCGGATCCACTCGCGTTCCGGGATCGCCTCCAGGTAGGCGAACGTCACCGCGTTCTGCGCCTCGACCCAGGCCGCCGTCTCCTCCGAGTTCACGTCCTCGAGCCAGCGGTAGGGGTCGGGGACCGCGGTGCCGTGGTAGTCGTCGACATGCAGGACGAACAGCCCCAGGACCGCGACGAGTGCGACGCCCATTAGCTTCTTCGCTGCCATAGCTACGCTCCTCCGGCCACGCGGGCCGTCTTGCCCTCCATCCTTGCGGTTGGGTTGTCTGAGATCCTACAGAGTGTCGGCTCTCTGGTCAACGACCGATTGCGATGGCGATCACGATCACGATCAAGAGCGCGAGCAGGAGGGTCTCGTGCTCTTGCTCGTGATCGTAATCGTAATCGTAATCGGCTCTTCAGCTAGCTCTTGCTAGCTTCATACAAATGAATGTCTCGCTGCGGGAACGGGATCGAGCAACCCGCCGCCTCCAGCTCTTCCTTCAGCGTCCTCATCATGTCGAAGCGCAGCCCCCAGTAATCCTCTTTCGTGCACCAGGGCCTCACCACGATGTTGACGGACGAGTCGCCCAGCTCGGCGACCGCGATCACCGGCTCGGGATCGGCCAGCACCCGGTCGTCGCCGTCGATGACTTGCTTTATCGTCGAGATCGCCGTCCCGATGTCATCATCATAGGAGATCCCCATCACCATATCGTTTCGCCGCGTCGCGTTGGCATGGTAGTTCTTGATCGTCTGACCGAAGACCGACGCGTTGGGGATCAGGATCTGCACGTTGTCCGGCGTGTTGAGCGTCGTCGTGAACATCCCGATCGCCTCCACCGAACCCGCCGTGCCGCCCGCCTCGATGTAGTTGCCCACATGGAACGGCCGGAACACCAGTAGCATGACGCCCGCGGCGAAGTTGGATAGCGTCCCCTGCAGCGCCAGGCCGACGGCCAGGCCTGCAGCGCCGAAGAGGGCCAGGAACGATGCCGTCTGAACGCCGACGATGCCCAGCACCGCCACGAAGATCACGGCCATCAACGTGTAGTAGACGAGCCCCGAGACGAACGGGATCAGCGTCGGCTCCACGCTGGCCCTTTGCAGCGCTTTGCGAACGCCGCGGCGCGCCCAGCCCGCCGCCATGCGGCCGATGATCAACAAAGCGAGCGCGCCAAGGACCTGGAGCCCCCAGGCGCTCACCAGCCCGATGACCAGCTCGTACACCTGCACGACCGACTCCGTCGCCGCAGCTGCCGTCTCCTGGACCGCTTCCGCAACTCCCGATTCCTGCATCTGACCCTCCTATCTCTCGTTTGAACCGGCCGCCCGCTACGCGACGACCGCCGTTGTGCCAATCCCAGGTTTGAAGGCGAGAACCGTAATAGTTTCTCTTCTATGGTGCCAGTGCCTCACGATCGGGAGTCCAAACCCAACCATCCCGACGTTCGTAGTGACATATATATGAGTGGAGACGAACGTGCCGGACGAGGATTGATTACCCAAGCTTCGCCAGGCATCTTCCTCCAGCGCATTCACCCGTTCACCTTTAGCAGAGTATGTCGACCTTCAAGCGACTGATAAGAGATATCCACAGACGCTCCGTCTGGCAGGTGCTCGCCGTGTACGTGCTCGGCGCCGCCGCCGGATTCCAGGTCATCCAGAGCCTGACCGAGGGATTGGGCCTTCCGTACTGGTTTCCGAGCTTCGCCGTGGTCCTCTTCATCGTGTTGCTGCCGGTCGTGGCCGCCACCGCGTTCATACGCGAGCAGCCGGCGCGGGCGCTCGAGGAACCGACCGTGCTGGATGACGACGAGGCGCAGGACGCCGCGGCGCCGGATCGCCTTGCGGCCGCCCGACCCGTCGATCCGCGTGGTCGCTTCTTCACCTGGCGCGGCGCCTTCACGTCGCTCATCGGCGCGCTGGCGCTCTGGGGAATCCTGGCTGCCGGCTACCTACTGATCAGCGGGTTCCCGGAAATCTCGGTCGGCGACGATACTCAGCTCGCCGCCCTCAGGACCAAGCTGCTGGTGCTGCCGTTCGAGAACCTGGGGCCCGCCGAAGACGAGTACTTCACCGACGGAGTCACCGAAGAGATCACCTCGAGGCTGGCGGAGATCCCGGAGCTGGGTGTGATCTCGCGGACCAGCGCGATCCAGTATAAGGGGACTCAGCGCTCCATCGACGAGATCGCCCGTGAATTGGACGTGCAGTACGTGTTGGAAGGCACAGTCCGTTGGGAGCGCGCGGCAGCCGGCCCCAGCCAGGTGCGCGTGACGCCGCAGTTGATTCGCGTCTCCGACGACACCCACATCTGGACCGAGCGCTACGATGCCGTTCTTTCAGAGATATTCCAGGTGCAGTCGGACATCGCGGAGAGCGTCGCCCGCGCACTGGACATCACGCTGCTCGAGCCGCAACGTCGCTCTATAGCGTCAGCACCGACGGCTAATCTCGATGCCTACGACCTGTTCCTGCGCGGAAACGTGAGCTACAGCGACCGCTTCCTCGAGACCAACGCGCTGGCGGCCGAACAGCTGTACGAGCAGGCGACCCAACTCGATTCCAGCTTCGCCGTGGCATTCGCCGCCCTATCACGCGCCCGCGTCTGGCTGCATTGGCAGTTCGGGCGCGCCGAGAAGCTCAGCGCCGCGCGCGCCGCAGTGGACCAGGCGTTGCAGATCGCGCCCAACCTGCCGGACGCTCACATGGCGCTGGGCGACTATTACTACTACGGCGAACAGAATTTCGAACAGGCGCTCGAAGAGTTCGTGAGGGTGCAGCGGCGCCAGCCCGGCAACTCTGACGCGCTGGCCCTAATCGCCTGGATCCTGCGACGCCAGGGTGAATGGGAGCGCTCCATCGCCAACGCCGAGCGCGCGCTCGAACTGGACCCCCGCAACCCGGTCTGGGTGATCGGCCAGGCTCAAAACCACTACTACACGAATCGCTACACAGAAGGCGAAGCCTACTTCCAGCGCTCCATCGCGTTGGCCCCGGGAACGCCCTACAACTATCAGTGGGCTACCGCTTTCTACCTGGCGTGGGACGGCCACATGGAGCGCGCGCGCCGCACACTGGAGGACGGCGCCCGCCATATCGACCGCGGAGAGCTGTTGATCGGACCCGAAGTCGCCTGGATCGTCGCCAGCGTTTTCGCCGATGAGTACGGCGAGGCGATTGACAGCGTCAGCCTCGAAACGGCGGCGGTCGACTCCGTCGACTACTACCTGACCAAGGCGATGGTCGCGTCGCGACGCGACCGCCCAGGCCGCGCACGCGCCTACTACGACTCGGCGCGCGTCGTGTTGGAGTCCCGCGTTCAAGAACCTGCCGGTCAATCCGATCCGCACATCCAGCTCGGGCTCGCCTACGCCGGGCTCGGCCGTGCGGCCGACGCGATCCGCGAAGGCGAGATCGGCGTCAATCGGACGCCACTCTCCGCCGACGCTCTTGTCGGCGGCGAGCGGCTGTTGGATCTCGCACGGATCTACGTGATGATCGGAGAGTACGGTGCCGCGATCGAAGAGCTCGAGCTCGTGCTCTCGGTACCTTCGGTGATCTCGCCGGCCCTGCTCCGTCTCGATCCGACCTGGGGCCCGTTGCGCGACGATGTTCGCTTCCAACGCCTGTTGGAAGGGATGCCCGGTGAATCAGACGAACAGCGGACGCCGGTTCGTGTCGCGCTCGGTCGCGCCGGAGGCTGAGCGCTCAAACTTGTCCCCGACGCGGGAACTAGCCATTATGTAGGCGCAACCACCTGAGTTGTGACTCCGGCGCCCGAAGCATCCCCCCCGCCTCAAGCCATTAGGGTTATTGCCATGCTACGTGGTCACCACGCTGCCGCGGGCGGGATGGGACTGGGTCGGGTTTGGGGTCGCTTCATCCTGGCGGCGGTCCTGGTGTTCCTGCCCTTCGCTGCCGAACTACAGGCACAGAACTTCGATCATGGACGTGACGGCGTCGAGCTCGTCGGCTTCGGCGGAGTCTACCGCCCCGGCACGTTTGATTTCCAGGCGGGAGAGAACGCGTTCACCCTCGACGAGACGAGGATGATCTTCGGCGCTCGACTGGGCTATGTGTTCGCCTTCAACCTGTTCATGGAGGCCAGTTTCGCCTACACGCCGCAACGCATGACCCTGTCAGACTCGTCGCTGACGAAT
>JBDHHX010000318.1:0-4159 GCA_039589155.1 Gemmatimonadota bacterium
GATAGATGCGGAAGAACCCTTCCTCTTCATCTACGTCGTCGCCGTCTCCGTTGAGGTCGATAGCGACGAACTCGATTCGCATCTCCACATCGTCCGGTCCACCAGTCGACGGCGTCGTCACGAAGGCGTTGCCTGCCTGTGCCAACGCCTGCAGCCGAGCCATGTCGGTGTCATCGGGCAGCGGGATGGTATCGACGAACTCCTCGTAGCCTTCGTCGAACGTGGCGTTATAGGGGTAGAGAACGTCGCGGCCCGTTGTCACTTCGGCGAAGAACGCGGCGCCCGTCGAGTGGATCTTGATCCGATCGTTCGAATGGACGGGCCCCAGCAGCTGATCGCCGCCGGCGAACCAGATGTTGCCGCCCTCGCTATCGGTGAAGTAAGCGTACTTGGCGAAGCTCTCTTCGGTCACTTCCAGTCTAACGACGGCGCTGGCGCCGCGACCGACCGCTTCACCGACGACGCTGGCGAAGTTACCGGTCCTGCCGGTCGCCGACCCGCTGCGCGCGACGTAGATGTTCAACTCGTAGCCCTCGATCGGCTCTCCGAACGCATCGGTTGGGATCATCCCGTACTCGAGCACGCGATAACCCGTGTCGGGCAGCGCGGTTTCGTCGCGGTTGATGCGACTCAGCCCCATCTCCGCGGCCATGCCGGCCAGGTACCGCAGATCGAGCTGCGCCTTCGAGTAGATTCTCAGCTGGCGCTCGGTGCCGCTCATCAGCACCGCGCCGGCGCTGATCGCGACCAGCGCCACCAACAGGACCAGGGTGATGAACAGAGCGGTCCCCTGCTCCCCGTTGAGCGTGCTCAGCTTTCCGGTCCGTCTCACCCGGGCGGACATCAGGCGTCAGGTACGGTCAAGGATGACGACTGCGCCAGATCTGATTGCGACGGCGTGCAGTCGGTGGCGCCCAACAGGTAGACGTAGGTGGCGCTGGCCTGGACGTCGGTGTCGACGTAGGTGTAGGTCGTCAGCGCCGGGTCCGGCGGAATCGAAGCGATCGGCCGCGCGAGAGTCTCGCTGATTTCCCGGCGGTAGAGCGTATACTGCCGGACGTCCAACTCGCCACCGATCTCGTCGATGGCGGGCGTCCAGGTGATGGTCACCCCGAACGGGTCGAGGCTGGTGAGCTCGACGGCGGGCACCGATCCGAGCAGCGGCGGGTCACCGCAGGCCGCGTTCTGAATCAAGCCGGCGTTGTTCAGCGCCACGGCCATGGTGAAGCTGCGCTCCACGGTCTGGTCGTAACGGCGTCCTTCCACCTTCACCAGGAACGAGATCTCGACGATCTTGATGCTGTCGGCGAGCGCCGATCCGGCGGTATCGGCTTTCGATTGATGGATGGGGGCCTCGTGCCAGACCGGGAGATCCGCGAGCTCGCTCAGCTGGCCCTCCGCGTCCATCACCTGGTAGGAGAAGAAGTCGCGGCCCGCGATTCGCTTCAGCCCACGAAGCAGCGTGTCCGGCTGCAGGTTGTTGACCGCCCGTACCATCGCGAACTCCCCATCGCCATCGGGAACGAACGAGAAGCGGACCGTCTCTGCCGGTCCCGGCGTGCGGCTCGGTCCATACCAGGTCAACGGGTATTGCGGTCCGCTTGGCAGGGTGATCGAGCCCGAGTCAGCGCCCTCGGTCTCTGTGGGTGGCGCGCCAGGAATCTGATAGACAGCGACGCGATCGCCGGGCGTGCTGGATGTGAGATCGGCGCTGAAGACGAAATCGTCGGGCCCGGCGAAGACGACAAGTGGCTGAGCGCCGGGGATGCCGGCGCCGGCCAACGACGTCTCTCGACGCAGCATCTCGGTGCCGAATCGTCCGCGCTGTACCGCCTCGAGCCGTACGCCGGCGACGCGCGAGCCCTTCGCTTGCCCGATAAAGAAACTGAGCATCGACGCGATGACGATGCCGCCCACCATCAACACGACGAGCAGCTCGGTCACGGTGATACCGGCGCGGCCAAGAGCCGCGCCCACCGAAAAACCGCATCCGCTACCCGATCTGGTTCGCATCGATTCGCCTCGCACTCCTATTCTGCTACCGCTGTGCTGACCTTCACCGACTTTAGCCCGGCGGGTGGCTGGACGGTGACGGTGATGAGTCGATATCCGTAGAGCGCGGCGGCGTCGTTGCCGACGATCGCCACTTCGACCGAATGCGAATACTTCGGCGCCGTTGGCACGGGAGCAGAGGCGATGCTCGCGATGTCGGCGAACGGCTGCAGCCTGACCCGCTCCAACTCTTCCATAGCGAACTGGGCGGCCTGGGCACGCACTTCGGAGACGCTGACCTGGTGAACCAACTCGACGATCGAACGGCCGCCGATCAGCATCGCTGTGGTGAAGAGCACCACGGCGATCAAGAGCTCCAGCAGTCCCAGACCCTTTGAATCACGCAGGGCCTGCCGACCGCTATCCAGATATCCAGCTCGTGCCATTGTGCTTGTGCATCTCCGCGTAGCCGGTGGCCCGACTGATCACGATGACCCTGCCCTTCTCAGCGCCCGGCCGGCCCACGTAGATCGCTCCCTCCTGCGATGCCGAGCCGTTTCGCCTGAACGTCACCACGTTATTCTCGAAGGTGACTGGACCGTCTTCGAAGCCACGGAAGGCCGGGATGCCTTCGTTGGTGAACTCCGATTTTCCGTCAAGTCCCTCGCGGAACACGCGCTCTCCATCGTCGACGACGCCATTGCCATTGGCGTCCTCGTGCAGCTGCAGCGCGCGTCCGTCGATGTCGAAGCTGAGCACGACATCGTGCTGCTTCAGTACGGCCAGCGCCCGGGCGGCACGGACGCGCTGCACCACCTGCTGACCCGCCGCGTCCAGCCTCCAGCTACTTGAGTCGACCCTCTGCAGGCCGAGCCCGAGGACGACGCCGGTCAACACCAACGTCATGCTCAACTCAATGGTCGTGAACCCGCGATTTCGCATTGAGAACGCTCGCCTGGTCAGCTTCATCGCCACTCCCTCTCGCTGGTTCCGCGATCGAACCGCAGTTTCCCCTCCCCACCCGCACTGCGTGACCCTACGGCTCTCCCACGATTAGCTGTTTTGCTCCGACAGTAGGGGCAACTCGCATGCCGTAGGGAGGCACACATCGGCTAACTCGGTTTTTAGAATGAATTTCGCGTGTCAAATCGACCGGAACGCACTTGTCGATCCGGTCAATCTGTCCTGCCGAAAACAGAAAAAATTTCGTGCTCGGAGCAAAAACTTGTTCACGCCGGGGAGGTAATTATGACCGCGTGGCGCAGCTTTTGCCGCTATTCGAAGCCCTGCGGCCGGGTGCGGGCGAGGAAGTTCCGAACCTCGTAGGCTACGGCCTTGAGCAGCGCGGCCTCGCGGTCGTCGAGGTCGGCTCGGCCGGCGATCTCACGCAATGCCCGCATGATGGGAACCGGCTGTTGACTCTTGAAGAAGTCGATGGCCTGGAGCGATTTCTCCACCTCGTGGAAGAGCTGCTCGAGCTCGTCGCGCGTGGCGCGAACGGCAGCCCGCTGTGGCTCCTTGAACGGTTCGGCGATCTCGGCGACCAGAGAGATCTCATAGGAGATGAGAAGAACCGCTTGCGCCAGGTTGAGACTGCTGTGTTCCGGGTCCGTGGGAACGACGATGATGCGGTTGCACAGATCCAGCTCGTCGTTGCTCAGACCCCGATCCTCGCGCCCGAATACCAGCGCCACTTCTTCGCCCTGCCGCGCCGTGGCGATGATTTCCTCCGCCTGCTCACGCGGCCGCCGGTAGTTGCGTCGCACGCTGCGCCCGCGCGCTGTCGTTCCAACAACCAGGTGTGCGTGACCGATGGCGTCGGGCAATTCGTCAAAGAAGCGGGCCGACATTATGACGTCCCTACCCGTGTGCGCCACGCCTTCGATCCGGTAGGGATCGAAGTCATCCGGTCGCACCAGGTGAAGCCGGCAAAGCCCCATGTTCTTCATCGCTCGCACCACCGCGCCGATGTTGACCGGGTCCTTTGGCTCGTTGAGGACGACCGTTAGGCGCTCCAACTCTTGCGGCATGGCCATGTCGTGATTATACGCCATCGGGTCGATACGAAATAGCACCGACTACGGAAGGACCGGCACCAGATGGCCGATACAGTAACATGTGCCCGCTGCGGTGAGGACCGGGCTCCAGTCGACTCAGCGCCGTTCCG
>JBDHHX010000319.1:0-4153 GCA_039589155.1 Gemmatimonadota bacterium
ATTGATCGTGTCGCCCGACAGGACGAGATCCGCGGCCAGGCCGGGCGCGCACAGTTCCGGCAACAGGGCGCAGGCTGCAGGCGGCAACACGCCCAGCATGATCTCCGGCTGGCCAAAGACGGCGCCCTCACCGGCGATCACGATATCCGCAGCCTGCACGACCTCGAATCCACCACCCAGGCAGCGTCCTCTCACCGCGGCGATCACCGGTGCCGGGAAATTGTAGAGCGCCATGATGGTGTCGATGAACTCGGGGATCATCTCTTCGTATTCGGGAGCCAGATGTTCGCCGACATCGGCGCCGGCGGAGAAGTGTTTTCCCTCAGCCGTGAGGACCAGCGCGCGCAACGATTTCTCAGAACCGAGCGCCGCGAGTTGCTCCCGGAGGCCGGCCATCAGCTCACGGGTCAGGATGTTCACCGGCGGATGGTTCAACACCAGCCGGCCGACCCCATCATCGTACGATGCCTGTACCGTCATGTGGTCACCCGCTCGCTTTCGACCATGTGGTTCCCGGCTGCTCCAGACTGTAGTAGACTTTGATCTCTTCCAGCTCCTCGAAGATCCGCGGGACAACCTGCAGCTCCATGCCGATCTCGATCTCGTCCTCGTAGATGCTGTCGCCGATCCAGGCCAGCGCCTTTCCACCTTCCTCGAGATCGACGACGCCCACGATATACGGCGTCTCATCCTCGAACCCGGTGGGCGCGGCCACGATCTTCGTATAGGTGTGCAGCGTCGCCTTGCCGGTCACCTCGAAGAACTCGAAGTCGCCGCTCATGCACTCGTTGCAGTCGGCCCGCGGTGGAAACGACGTGCTGCCGCAGGCCTTGCAGCGAGAGCCCATCAGCTGGCCGTCTTTCAGGTAGCGGGCAAAGTCGCTGACCTTGGTGTACGGCGTGAAGTTGACCTTCCCAAACCATTTGAACATGAGTCAGTCCCTCTTCATGACCTGGACGAAGCAATACTGCCCGATGCCGCCCACGTTGTGAGTTAGGCCCACATCAGCGTCGGGAACCTGGCGATCCCCTGCTTCGCCCCTTAGCTGTTTGGCGATCTCGTACGTCATCGACACACCGGTGGCGCCGATGGGATGGCCTTTCGCCTTCAGGCCGCCATCCACGTTGACCGCGACCTTTCCGCCGACATAAGTCTGGTGCTCGGCGACCATGGGGCCACCCTCGCCTTTCTTGCAGAAGCCGACGTCCTCGATGGCCATGATCTCGGCGATAGTGAAGCAGTCGTGCACGTCCGCCACCTTGATGTCATCCGGCCCCACGCCGGCCATCTTGTAGGCGTCCGCCGCCGCTTTCTCGGCGCTGGGCAGACCGACCAGGCTCGGCCGCCTGAGGACCGACATGCTCGCTGTCGCGCATCCCATTCCGTCCAGCCAGACCGGCTTGTCCGTCATCTCCTTCGCCCGGCCTTCGCTGGCGAGGATGACGCAAGCGGCGCCGTCCGCGTTGGCACAGCAGTCGTACACCTGGAACGGAGTCGCCACCTCTTCGGAAGCGGCAGCCTTCTCTTTGGTGATCTCTTTTCTGAACAGCGCGTACGGGTTCAACGCCCCGTAGTAGTGGTTCTTGATGGCGACTTCGGTTAGCTGATCCCGCGTGGTGCCGTACTCGTGCATGTGCCGTTTGGCGAACATGGCGTAGTAACCCGGGAACGTCGTCCCGAAGCCGGACTCCCACTGCACCTCGCCCACCCTTCCCATCAGGGCGAGGATTTCGGCCGTCTCGAGCTCCGTCATCTTCTGGCACCCGATGACGGCCACCACATCGTGGAGACCCGCCTGGATAGACATCCAGGCAGTACGAATCGCCGCGCTACCCGATGCACACGCTACCTCGGTGAGCCACGTCGGCTTTGGCACCAGGCCCAGGTACTCCTGGACGACGCCCGCCAACGAGCGCTGCTTGTGGTACTCGGGCACGGAACCGATCACCGACGCGTCGACCGCGTCGCGGTCGATCCCGGCATCCTGCAACGCTTCCCGGAAGGCCTCGAAGGCCAGTTCCTGCACGGTAGCGTCGCTGCGCCGGCCGAAGACGCCATGTCCAATCCCGACAATTCCGACTCTAGTCATATTTGTATCATCCCTACATGTACTGTCCGCCGTCGATCTTGATGACCTCACCCGTGATGTGCCGCGACCGGTCGGAGCAAAGGAACGCCACCACGTCGGCGCACTCCTCCGATGTTGCGAAGCGGCCCAGCGCCGTCTCGTCCATCGCCTTGGTGAGGAACTCGGGAGGGATGGACTCGGCCATCTCGGTCATGACCATCCCGGGCGCCACGGCGTTCACGTTGACGTTGAACTTGCCCAGCTCCCTCGCCAGCGACTTGCTCATCGCTATCTCGCCGCCCTTGGAAGCCGAATAGTTCGTCTGCGCGAACTTCCCCCTCATCCCGTTGATCGAGGAGATGTTGACGATCTTGCCGCCCTTCTGGTCCTTGAACACTTGCGCGGCCGCCTTGTTGTAGTTGAAGTAGCCCTTGAGGTTCACGTTGATGACCGTGTCCCACTGCTCCTCCGTCATCTTCCAGATCACACCGTCCCAGTTGATGCCGGCATTACAGACCATGATGTCCAGGCGGCCGAACGTCTCGACCACCTTCGTCACCATGTTCTGGGCGTCGTCATAGCTGCTCACATCGGCCTTTATCGCCAGCCCTTTACGGCCCATCTCTTCAATCTTGCGAACCACTTCGTTCGCTTCCGCGTCGTGGCGGCGATAGTTGATGGCGACGTTGCAGCCTTCACGCGCCAGGGTGAGGGCGATGGCCGATCCAATGCCGACGCTGCCCCCCGTGACTATGGCGTTCTTGCCTTCCAGTCCAAGATCCATGCCTGAATCTCCCTATTCCTGATACTGCGGCGAGATCGCGCGGATCAACTCGTCATCCCACGGGTGACCCTCGGCCAGCATCTGCCGCAGCTTGATGAAATCGACCTCGCGCTTGCCCTTCGGCCCCTCGTTGAAGGCTCGGAAGCCGGCCTTCGCTTCCGTCATCATGTTGAGGGCCAGCCACTCACGGTTCGTCACGTTGGTGTTGTCCCAGTGCCATTGCTTGTGCTTGCGCAGGCCGTTCACGGTCTTTGAGACGCAGTCCGGCATCAGCATCAGGACCTTGGTGCAGAGGGCGTCCACCGCTTCGTCCAGCTTGCTCAGGTCGGTCTCCGCCTTGCCCATCATCTCTTTGGCCGCCTCTTTCTCGGCGCCGGTCTTGTAATCGCCGTAGACGATGTTGCCGAACTCGTCCATGAAGCGGTCGGTGACCACCATCGGGTTGGGGACCCACTCACCGTCGACCTTGAGGACGGGTACGATCTCGCTCAAGAGCCCCAGGTACATCGCCTTGTGGGCGCTCCAGGTCTCGCAGAGGATACCGCTCTCCATCGCACGGGTGAAGCCGACGTAGAGCGGCAGGAAATCGGTGGAGCCGCCGTCCGGCGCCGAGCCGTGTTTGGGGCCGGCCTGGCCGAAACGTGACGTGTCGGCCGCGACACTGAAGTCGCAGGCCATGCCGATCTCCTGGCCGCCGGCGATGCGCATCCCGTTCACTCTGTTTATGACGGGCTTATCGCAACGCAGGATCGAGTCGATCATATCGTTGAAGAGACGCATGTACTGCTTGTACTCCTGGGGATTCCCGGCGTAGTACTCGGCGTACTCCTTGGTGTTGCCGCCGGTACAGAACGCCTTGTCACCGACCGCGGTGAAGACACAGCAGACCACGCTGCGGTCCATGCTGGCCTGGCGGAATGCGAGTATCACTTCCTTCACCGCGTCGGTCGTGTAGCTGTTGAACTGCTTCGGGTTGTTGAGCGTTATCCAGGCGTTGTAGAGCCCGTCCACAGGATTCCCGGCGGGATCGCTGGCCGGACGCTTCTCGTACAGGATCTCCTTGAATTCGCCCTCGGGCACGAGCGTGTGACTGTTCAACATGGTGTGTCCCTCCCTCACGACGCCCAGTCGGGCGTGAGAATCGCGCGTTTATCGATCTTGTGGTCGGCGACCTGCTGGATGACGTCAGGTCCCTCACTCATCGGATAACTCTGGACGAAGGGTTTCAGCGTGACCTCGCCGCCGATCACCATGTCGAGCGCTGCCGGATAGTACTCCGGCTTGCAGCCCCACGAACCCTG
>JBDHHX010000320.1:0-4144 GCA_039589155.1 Gemmatimonadota bacterium
GCTCGCGGATGATGCCTGCCTCCCCGGCGTCCAGATAACCGCTCGCCCAGGCCATGTAGACCATGGGCAGCAGCGAGAGCAGGCGCGGGTCGTCCGTGGGCCAGCCGGTTTGGGCGAGAAGGGTCTCGGCTTGTTCGTTCACTCTATTGCCTCGTCAGGGCATTCGGTACGGTGGTGAGTAGTGCGGTGGTACGGTAGTCGGCCAAAGAGACACCACCGCACCACCACACCACTTACCACCACACCACTACTAACGAAAAGTCGGCCCAAAGAGGATCCCGTTCAAGAACAAGCGGCTCAGAGAGGGCCACAGCAACCTAAAAGTCGGGTCATCCGCGAACATGATCACGCGTCCGCCGCCCATCGGCTCGTCGATCATCCACGCCGACCCCTCCAGGTACTTCTGCGTGTTGTCCGGCCAGATGTGGCCGGTGATCAGCAGATCGTCACCGACGAAGCCCACCGGGTTCGAGCCCTCCTTCGACGGATGATAGAAGTCGCTACCCGAGACCAGCACGGGCAACGTGGCCATCTCGTAACCGAAGGTGAGCGGGCTGTTCAGGTCCAGCGTCCCTCGCATGATCGCGCCGGGCACCCGGATCGGCTCCCCTTCGCCGCCGCCCATGACCGCTCCCCCCGCGTACGCCGCCTGAGGAAGTCCCACACCCCTTTCCTCATCATCATCCTCATCGTCATCCTCATCCCCCACCCGCCGAGCGCTCGTAAACTCCGCGTCCACGAAAAATCCCACCGCATTACCCATCGCAACCACGACGCCGCCTCCGCGAACCCACTCCTTCAACGCCTCGCCGTCGCCAAACGCCCGCCGGTAACCCCACCCCGACGGCAGCACGATGACGTTGAAGTCGTCCAGCGACGACGCCAGGCGCTCCAGCCGCAGCGGCGTGAACGGCACGCCGAACTCCCGGTCCAGCGTGTACCAGATCGCGCCGAACGATGTGGCGCTCACTCCGTCGCCCGCCGCCAGCGCCACGACCGGCCGCTCCAGCGTCACCACGGGATTAGAGCCGACGCCCGTCGGGCCCTCATCGTAGTAGCCGGTGTTGACCGCATCGACCGGGACACCGAAGCGGCGCGCCAGCGCATCGACCCGATCGTGCAGCGCTTCCGGGTTCCGGTTCACCCGCAGCGCCAACGTGCCGCGCGGGTAGGTCACGCCGCCGGCCTGCATCTGCCGGGACGTCGCCACGACCTTGAAGCCTTCCTTGATTAGTGCGAAGGCCAACCGAGCCGACGCGTTGCGATCGTAACGGAAGACGTACGCCGTCCGCGCAGGACCGCCCCGAACACCGCCGTCGATCCCGGCACGCAACGCCTCCGGCAGGCTCTCCAGATCACGCGCGCCCTCGTACGCCGGCGGACGCCAGCCACGATCGCGCTCGTTGAACGCAACCTCCAGCGGCTGCGCCGACACCTGCCGCGCGCTCTCTAGCCAGTAGGCCTCGAGGCCGTACGAGAGCGGCAGGCTCCAGCCCGTGATGTCGTAGAACTCGTACCACTCCTTCGGCACCTTGTCGCCGCGCAGCGCGTTCCGCGCCCGGCGCTGCCTCTGCCGCTCCACGAACTCCGGGTCGAGACCGGCCTCCGGCGCCAGCAGCGCGTCGACCATCCGCGCCTGCGGCTGAGCCATGTCGACGATGTAGCTGCCCGCCGGGAAGTCGCGGCGCGACGCGGCGCCGCTCACGTAGTCGTGCGCGGCGCCCGCCCGGAACGACTCCGTGGCGACCCGCACGATCACGTCGTCGCGAAGCAGGATCTCGACTACCTGCGCCGACCGTTCCGGATCGGCTCCCGGTACGATGACGAAACGTTTCCATGCCTTCGACGCTGCGAACTCGTTCATTCCGGAGCGGAAGAACTCATGGTAATCTCGAAGAATCGCCTCGCGGTTCTCCGCCAGCGTGCGCAGCGTCGCCAGCGACGCGGTGAAGTGCTTGGCGATCCCGTCGGCGAAGGTGAGCACCGTCCCGTCGTCACGCACCCAGGCATAGCCACGGTAGCCACCACCATCCGTCTCGTACGTCATCCCGATGGCGCCGTTCAGCCCCGGCCAGCTGTCCCAGTAGCCCGGGTAGTGCAGGTCGAAGACGTCGCGCACGTAGTAGTTCCAGCCGTAGCGGTCGAACGCCGCGCCGTTGCCGCGACCGTACGCGTCCGTCCAGCGCAGGACCCAGTCCTTCGGCATGCTGGGGTTGAGCGGAAGCATGGGCGGCGGCATGAAGAACTGGGTCGTCTGCCCATGGTGATCGACGAAGACCTGTGGATTCCAATCGTTGTGCGCCTGCACGATCGCCTTCGTCTCGCGCTGCGACATGTTCAGCGCGTCCCGGTTCAGATCGATCTGGTAGTGGTTGTTGTTGGTGCTCATGCCCCAGGGCGCGTCGTGCTCCAGGGCGCTGTGTGCAGAGTCTCCGATCGCGAACGCGTTATACCACTCCACGTGCCGCTCGTGGCTCTCAGGGTTGTGCGCCGGGTTGATGACCGCGATGGCGTTCTCCAGGATCGCCAGCGTCATCGGGTCCTCCGACGCCGCCAGCTGGTAGGCCAGCTGGATCGCCGCCTCCAGTGCCGCCGTCTCGTTACCGTCGTTGGCGTAGTTCATCCAGCCGACCGGCGGCGTCGTCCGCGCCAGCTCCGCCGCCTCCGCCGCACTCAACGACCGCGGGTCGCGCAGCCGTTTGATGTTCGCCTGGATCTCATCCAACCGAGCGATGTTCTCCGGCGCGCTGACGATGATCAGTCGCAGCGGCCGGCCCTCCACCGACGTACCGTAGTCGACGATCCGAACCCGGTCCGGCGCCGCCGCCGCGATCGCGTCGGTGACACGAAGCATGTTCCCGTAGTTCGTATGAAAGCCGCCGGGCTCGTAGCCGAGCATCGACGCGGGGCGCGGCACGCTCTCCCGATAGGGACCGTGCTCGTAGAACGAGAACTCCTGGGCGCGACTGTTCGCCGGCGCCAACAGCACGAGTAGAGCCAGGCCGAGAGTACGCATGTTTCCCTTTTTTCTGTGACGTGGTTTGGGATGGGACTAGCGCCGAATATGCGCCCTGACCAGATGCCTGTCTAGCGGAAGTTGTCCGAACGCCAAAACCGTTGCACTTTACCGTGTCATGGGAGTCATATACATAGGTTGTCTGCTCGTCGTCGCTGCCGTCGTCGGCATGTTGGCCCAGTTCATCACGGGGTACTCCCGCGGTGGCTGCCCGGTTTCCTTCATCGTCGCCTTCTTCGGCGCCATGGTCGGGCCCGCCGCCGCCCGTGAACTTGGCTTCGTCGAGCCGCTCTTCGTGCCGCTCGGACCCACCAGCTTCCCGCTGGTTACCTCTGCGGTCACCGCCTTCGTCCTGGTGCTCATCATCAACCTGCTGACGAAGCGCCGGAAGTTCTGACAAGAAGAAGGCGGGAACGACTGGCGTCCCCGCCCTATCATTTTCGAATCCGCCGCCGACCGGCGGCTTTTTTGTTAAGCCGCTTTCGCCTTCTCCACTTCGGCCGCGCGCTTCGGCCCGTTGGTTCCAAGGATCATGTCCCACAGCGAGGAGCTCACCCCGAAATCCTTGGTCGAGTCCTGGTAGTGGTGCCGGAAGTGCTTCTTCTTCAGGTAAAGCATGATCTGGCTGTGCAGGCTGAAGTGATGCACGGCGTAGTGGATGGTGTCGTAAATCAGGTAGCCCGACACGAAGCCCGCAAACACGGCTCCCGCATCCATCGTGCCGAAGCCTAGCCAGAACCCGGCGAAGAACACCACCGCCAACGGAATGCTCACCGACGGCGGCATCACTAGCCGCCGGCTGTCGTTCGGGAAGTCGTGGTGAACGCCGTGGGCCAGGAAGTACAGCTTCATCCGAAAGCCCTTCATCTTCGGATAGGCCGCCTCACCCGACTCCAGGTGGTCCGTGATCTCACGGACCTGATCCTCCAGCTCCTCGGTGGAGTGGAAGACGAACCGGTGCACCGCATACTCCGCCAGCGTCCACAGCAGCCCGCCCAACAGGAACAGGCCCGCGATGCGGCCTGCTGCTGCACCGTTCACGTAGCTCATGTACAACATCGACCCGATGACCGGGATATAGATCAGGTGCGGGACCGCCGGGTGTACGTACGACAGCCGCTCGTTGAA
>JBDHHX010000321.1:0-4130 GCA_039589155.1 Gemmatimonadota bacterium
AGAACGTTGTCAGTGTCTGAAGAATCATGGTACCTTTCCCGAGGGCCTAGGGTTTCATCTCGACGAACCGCACGACTCCGTCGCTCGTCACTTCGCAGCTGTAGATCTCCAGGCGTATCCCAGCGCTCAGACCTTCGCGCCTGATCTGCGCCGCATCTCGTTCCTGCTGACGACGGATTCCCGCAGGCGCCGACGTCGGCAGCCGCCGTACGTAGTCTCCGCACAGGGCTTCGGGCGGACCGTCTTCGGCGGGACCGTGGAACATCAGGATGACGCGCTCGATGCCGTGCGCTTCGATCAAGAACTGGCACTCGGCCCGGGCCCGCTGGCCGCGAATGAACTCGGCGCCGCTCGTGGCGAGTGCACCGGCGCCGCCGGGCACATAGACGCGATCGTAGTGGTCGATGGCGAGGTGGCGTTGGAGGAACTCATCGACTTCCTCCTGAAATCGCCCGTCCGAACAGGCGACCACGAGTATATCGGGCCGCTGGGCTCTCCACGGCTTCTTCGTGTGGTATGCATCCATGTGTTATGACCCCGCTCAGTAGACCTCGTACCAGCTCCTGACCTTCGCTGCGAACGCCGGGAAATCGTAATAGCTGGGGTTGGGCCTAAAGTGGTTCTGAATCTCGTCTTCCAGCAAGAGGACCAGGTCGATGGGGTTCCCACTCGCACACGAGCTGACGGAGTCCCGCCCAGCGTTTCCGTGACTGCTGTTTCGACAGCCCGGCCATGCCCCTACCCGTACACCGCCTCGAAGTGGATGAGGATCCAGACGAAGTAGGCCAAACCTACGATGAGGCCGAATGGAAACACGACGAGCCACGGAAGAGTGATCCGCGGCTTCTCGAAGCGAAGGCTGGTGACCGTCGTCATCACGTTGGCCCAGATCATCCAGACGCTGACACCGGTCAACAGAAGCAGCCCGAGCTTGGGAACGGTTAGCGTGAGTCCCAAAGCTGCAAGAGACATAGGGCAGGCCACGACCAGATCCGCCCAGGCCATCCCGTAGAAGATCTTTTGCTCTCGCCAGTCGTCGGAACTGCCGTCTGGGTTTTTGAAGAACCGGCCCCTCAGGCACCCGACCTGGGCCCATGCCACGGCCAACGTGAGAAAGGCGATCAGGATCATTAGCAGGTACAGCAAGATCCGTGAAGCTAGAGCCAACTCTGACAAGCTATTCATTGGCCAGAAACCTCTGTGTCGCCCGCGACAACAACTGGCTATCGCAGCGGAGCCCGTTGTGACCGCAATCGTTCGGAAGCTGTATTGCCTCCGCCCCGAGCAGTTCGGCAAAGGCGAGAGCGGGCGCGGGCGTGACCACGTGGTCCTCCGGTGTGACTATGATCAGAACATCAGCCTCGATTCTAGCAGCGGCCCGCTCCATCGAACCTTCGTACGGTGCTGCCACGTCGTGTGCGATCATCGCCCGTATTTGGACGGCGAGATTCTGTGCGATCGGCACCGCAAACAACTGGCTGTCCATTCGGCTGATGATCCCGTGTATGCTATCGCGTGGCGAGACCCGTGCGTGGTAGTCGGGGCTGTTGCCCGTCAGAAAGCTGAGGCCCATAAGCGCCGAGACGGCTTCCTGGCACTGGCACTTCCGATACGCCGAGAGAACGCGCAGGGCTGTCTCCCACAGAACGATGTCATAGGAGGCCAACCGTGGAGAGCTGGCAATAGGCACGATCTTCGTCGCGAACCCGGGGTAGCTGACGGCCCATTCAAACGCCTGCATGCCGCCCATCGAGATCCCGATGACGGCGTGAAGTGAAGACAGTCCGATCACTTCAGTGACCAGGCGATGTTGGCTGGCCACCATGTCACGGATGCTGACCTGAGGGAACAGCTCGCCGGCCTGCAAGCCTCCATTAGACGGCGATGTGGAGACGCCGTTGCCGAACGCGTCAACGGCGATGACGAAGTACTCTGCATCATCGACCAATCCATCGGGGCCGATGTACTCGGCGATTGTGGCGCTCACCCCCATGAACTGAGTCGGGAACAACACCGCGTTCGACTTGTCCGCGTTCAGCTCGCCAAATGTGCGATAGGCGACCCGACAGTCCTCCAGCACCTCTCCGCTCTCGAGTGAGCACTGCCCCAGCTCGGCGTAACGCAGGATGCCTTGAGCGTTAGACTGTCCTGGAACAAGCGTCAAGAACATCAGCCCCAGCAGTAGTTTTCGCATCATCTGGACCTCCACAGGTCACGGCGCGGAGGGCGAAAGCACTAACCAGATCCCGTGGGCGTGCTTCCTACCGTCATCAGCTCGAGCTCGGTGCCATCCTCGAACTTGAGGTGCCGGTTGTCCAGGCCATTGGCGTGAAGCTGCCCCTGCTTCAAGGTGAAGCCCAACTCGCAATAGCTGTCCGACGCGGCAGCCAGGTCCGCCACCGCGACGACCACGTGATCGATGCTGACGCGAGCGTTCGACTCGGTGCAATCGCTTGCGGATTGGCCCGGCAACGGTGCTGGCAACGATGTGGCGAAGCCGAGGATAATGAGAGCGGCGCGCATCACTTCGTGATCTCGTGCACCTGGAGATACTCGACCTCGAGCGTGACGAAGACGATCCGCATCAATCTATGAGCCCCAGCGATCGCAAGAACTTGTCCACTTCGTGATACGCCGCGGCCTGCACGTCCGGATCGGGGTTGGGGAAACCATCGTCCCGTTCGGTTGACGGTGTGAAGAGATGACCCACTCCGTCATAGACATGAAGCTCACAACGGTTTCCCGCGTCGCGCATTCGGTCGCAGAACCTCTGTGTACCTGCCAGCGGTGTCACCGTGTCCGTGCGCCCCTGAATGATGATCGTGGGGGGAAGCCCGGAGCGAACGTGCTCGTCCGGCGATATCTCACTGACGTCAGCCCTGTCGCCCAAGAGTTTCTGGGGCCAGGGATCATGCTCGAGCGATACGGCAGGTGACGCGAGCGCCAGGGCGTTGGGCGCGCTGCTGACGCTCGCGGTTGCGGGCCAGTCATCGAAGATCGCCGCACATGTGATCAGGTGCGCGCCCGCCGACCAACCGTAGGCTGCGATCCGATCGGCTGCTATCCCAAACTCCTGCGAATGCGATCGAACCCAGCGGATCGCCACCTGGGCATCGGCCATCGCTTCCAGGGGTGTGATCGACTCCTGGTCCGACAGACGGTACTGCACAGCGATCGCGACCATCCCCAGCTCGGCAAAGTGGGTCGCCCTGCCGAACGCCCACTCCGGCGCTCCGATGTGCCAACCGCCACCGTGGAAGACGACGATGGCAGAGCGTGGCGTATCCGCCTCCACGTCGCCCGGCGAGAAGACATAGGCCTTGAGGTCCATGCCGCCCGGCGATGCATAGACATGTTCGACCGGGCCGACTACGGAGGCGTTCTCTTGAGCTTGCGCCTGGAACGCCAGGCCAATCGACGCCGCGGCGAACATCGGTAAGGCTCGTTTCCAACTCATGGTCACCCGTATTTATGCTAAGCAGAGTACCCGATCACGGCGAAGAAGTGACATGTCGTACCGGTCAGGACGCATAAATGCCAGAGCAGATGACTGTACTGCACTCGCTTCATGGCGTAGAACACGACTCCACCCGTGTAGGCGACGCCGCCGGCCAGGAGCCATAAGATTCCCGCCTGCGGCACGCGCTCCCAAAGCGGCTGGATCGCGACGACGACAAGCCAGCCCATCGCCACGTAGATCGCCGTGGAGGCCATCGGATACCGTAGCCCCCGGACCACCTTGAAGATCACTCCCGCCAGCGCCAGTGCCCACACCGTACCGAAGAGCGCCCAACCCCAGGCGCCGCGCAGTACGCCGAGCGTGAACGGCGTGTAGGTGCCGGCGATGAGAAGAAAGATCGCTCCATGATCGATGACCCGGAGTACGCGCTTGGCTCGTGGGTTCGGAAGAGCATGGTAGAGCGTGGATGCGAGGTAAAGGATGGCCATGGTTGCTGCGAAGATGCTGACGCCCACAATATTCGCTGCGCCGTGGGGGATCGCGGCCTTCACCAGGAAAGGCGTCACCGCGAGGACGGCCAGGAAGCCAACGCCGTGGCTGACGCTGTTCGCGATCTCTTCGCCAACTGATTGTTGGGTTGCCATAGAATAGATCGTCAATAGCCCGGGAC
>JBDHHX010000322.1:0-4120 GCA_039589155.1 Gemmatimonadota bacterium
GGTGGCGAAGATGTTCGCCCAGGTGATCTTCACCGCTCTCAAGAAGTCGCCGACGGGAAGTTGCCGCAGCCTCGTCAGCACCAACAAAATGGCGAGCAAGGCGTAGGGCGCCCAAGCGAGCCCGATGGGGATGCGGCGCCCGTCCGTCGGCTCCTCTGCTGGCGATTCATCGATTCCGCGCCAGTTGGACGGCCAGGCGCTGGCGGTGTCGAAGTCCCAGCTGTCTTTCGGAAGCAGGAAGCCGCGCTGGGCGGCGAAAGTGACGATCACCAATCCAACCGCCGCCCCCAGCAGCGAGGGAAACTCGGGCCCCAGGAAGACGCCCGTCAGAAAGTACGGGACAGTGAAGGCCAGGCCTCCGAAGATGGCGAAGGGTACGATGGACAGCCCTTCCGTCCACGATTTGGTCTTCCCGAAGAACCGCGTCGTCATCATCACCATCAGCGTCGGCATGAGGATGCCGGCGATGGCGTGCAGGCCAACGACGTACATCGTGATGGTCTGTCTGTAGGCCTCGAAGCTCAGGCCGACGCGACTGAGCGTGGCCGTCAGTTCCGGGCTGGCCAGGCCGTCGGTAACACCGATGAGGATGGGCGTGCCGACGGCGCCGAACGTGACGGCCGTGCTCTGGATCATCATGCCGATCATCACGGCCGCTGCAGCCGGGAAGCCCAGCGCCACCATCAAGGGAGCGACAACGGCGGCCGGGGTGCCGAAGCCGGCAGCCCCTTCGATGAACGATCCGAACAGCCAGGCGACGATGACGATCTGTACGCGGCGGTCGTCGCTGATCGCGTGGAAGCTGCGCCGGATGGAAGCCACGCCGCCGGAATACTCGAGCGTCTTCAGCAGCAGAATCGCGCCGAAGATGATGAACAGCAGGTCGAACGTGATGAACAGCCCCTGCACCGAGGAGGCGGCGATGTAGCGAGCGTCTACTTTCCACACGCTCCAGGCCAGCACGACGGCGGCGACGTAGACCAGGGGCATCGCCCACTTAGCGGGCACGCGGAATCCGACCAGCAGGATGCCCGCGATGAGGATCGGTGAAACCGCTACGAGAGCTTGAAGGCTGAGGCTCATCGACCGTCGCTCTTTCTACAAGTCATAGTCTGTCGTCGAACACGATGGCGTGGATCTGTTTCGGGCCGTGAACGCCCAGCGTGAGATTCAGTTCTATGTCCGCCGATTTGCTCGGGCCCGTGACAAAGGCGAGCTGCGCGCTGTCGCGTACGAAGTCGCCGAGTCTCTGCTGTTGCCGGAGCACAGCGAGCCACGCTTCGACTGTCGGATAGACCGCCGATACGGGTACCATAACAATGTGTCGGTATGGGAGGAGGCTGGCTGCTCGGCTTCTGCCCTTCGCCGGCGCGAGGACGATGGAACCGGTCCCGGCGAAAGCCGCATCGACGCCGGTCAGTCCGATCGCCGCTGCCCCCGCCCGCTTGCGGTCCGCATCGTCGTGTAGATCGTCAGGAACGAACAGTTTGACGCCGGCATCCGTGAGATATTGTCCGATGCCGGGCAGCGGCAGTTCATCGGGATCCCAACTCAGAATCTCTCGCGACCTCGAGCCGTTGCTATCCTGTGGTTGATCGGATTCGGATTCCCACAACCGTATGCGCTCGAGGATTCGCGCCGCGACCTCGGAGCTGTCAGCGACGACTTCGTAGCTACCGCTCACCGTCTCTAGGCATTCACCGAATATTTTCGCGAGGGCGAGTGGGTCGCCTTCAGCGCGAGTTACGGTCATCGGCACGTCTGGCCTGCTGACTCCTTCAGGCCCTCGGAACAATTGGCGAGGATCGTCAAGCACGCGTCGCAGGCGTGACAGGATGTCGGCTCGGGCGTCCGGCTTCGAGCTACTCATCCGACCCTCCTCGGTCGGCTTGTCGCCGATCGCGCCACAGCTGCTGGAAGCTCTTGTCGGGGACCCGAGGCAACTCGCGGGTTCGCGCCCACTTGTTCAGAGGCGGTGGAAGAACCGGTAAACGCCGTGCCATTCGCGCCAGATTCTGGAGACGCTGAAATCGCGCCGGCGACTCTACGGATCTTGTGTAGGCGCGAATCGCGGCGCGCTCGAACTTGGGTGTAGATCCGTTCTCGACCATGTCGGATCGCAGATCGAGCAGCAGGCGTGGCAGATCGATCTTCACTGGGCAGACGTCCCGACAGACGCCGCATAGCGAGCTGGCGTAGGGCAGCTCTTTGTATAAGGTGGGATCGTCGGCCAGCAGCGGTGTTATGACGGCGCCGATGGGCCCGTTGTATGGCGTTCGACCGTATGCGTGGCCGCCGATCTCGCGATAGACCGGGCACGCGTTGATGCAGGCTCCGCAGCGAATGCAGAGGGCGGCGTCTCCATAGCCGCGCTCGAGCATGCGGGCGCGACCGTTATCAAGCAAGACGACGTGCATCTCTTCCGGACCGTCCGCGTGCCCCGGTCGTCGCGGTCCGCTGCTCATCGAGAAGTAGACCGACACGCTCTGTCCCGTCGCGTTCCGGGATGCTGCTTGCCAGAGCAGCGCCGCGTCTTCAACGGTTTGGACGACCTTTTCTATTCCGGCGACGGCCACGTAGACGCGGGGCATGCTGGTTACCATGCGGCCGTTGCCTTCGTTGGTGATGATGCAGACGGTGCCGGTCTCGGCGATGGCGAAGTTGCAGCCGCTGATACCCATGTCGGCGTCGAGGAATTCTTTTCGAAGTCGTTGACGCGCGGCGGCGCACATCACCGTGGGGTCATCGGTCGGTGGCATGCCCAGCTCGCGCTGGAACAACTCGCTGATGTCTTCGACTCGCTTGTGGATGACCGGTGCGATGATGTGGCTCGGCGGCTCGTTCGCCAGCTGGACGATGTACTCGCCGAGATCGGTTTCGACTACATCGACTCCGATCCTCTCGAGAGCGTCGTTGAGGCCGATCTCCTCGGTGACCATCGATTTCGACTTCACTACGCGTTGCGCGCCGCTCGATTGAGCGATTTCCCGCACGATCTGCGTCGCCTCCGCGGCATCGCGCGCCCAGTGGACCACACAACCGTTGGCGGTCAGGTTGGCCTCAAGTTGCTCGAGTGTGGCTGGAAGGTTCTCAATCGCGGACTGGCGTATCGCGCGGGCCTCGTCGCGCAGACGCGGGTTGTCCACGGCCTCCAGGGCCAGCCTCCGCTGACCGCTCAACCGTGACGTCGCCCGATCTAGAGCGGTTCGCTGCGCCTCGTCTCCGAGTGCCTGTTCCAGCCGTTGCCGATAAGGCGCGCCGACGTCAACGATCATCGGACACCGCCTTCTTCCCGCCTTCGACCGCCGTGCCGTTCAGCACTTCCGCGATATGCACCGCACGGCAATCGTGGCCTTCTCTTTTGAGGAGCCCGTTGATGTGGGTCATACAGCTGACGTCGTTCATGACCACGGCGTCGGCCCCGGACTCTCGGATGCTGCGAGTCTTCCGCCGCCCCATAGCGGTGCTCAGCTCGGCGTTCTTCACGGCGAAAAGGCCGCCGAAGCCGCAGCACTCGTCGGCGCCCGACAACTCGACCATCTCGGTTTCCTCTGCGGCAGCCAGAAGTGCGCGAGGTTGATCGTCGACGCCCAACTCGCGGAGTAGGTGGCAACAGGCATGGTAGGTCAGCCTGCCCGGGTAACGAGCGTCGATCCTTTCGACACCCAGCACATCGACCATGTACTGGGTGAGCTCGCAGGTGATCGGCTGAAGTCGTGCGGCCCGGGCCCGATCGCCCTCATGCCCCGGCTCGGCGAACAAGACTTGGAAGAAGTGGGTGACCATCGCAACGCAGCTGCCGCCGGGCGCCACGATGGCGTCGATCTCTCCGTTCTCGACCAGCGGCGCGAAGACATCCAGGAAGTGCCGAGCCATCCTGCGGGCTTCGTCCCGATAGCCGGCATTGAAGGCTGGTTGTCCGCAACAGGTTTGTTTCTCGGGGACGAGTACCGTTGCGCCGTGCTTCTCGAGCAGGTCCACTGCGGCCTGGCCGACGCTCGGGTAGAGGGCGTCCACCATGCACGTGACGAAGAGCGCGACTCGAGGCCGTGCGAATGGAGGCGTTGCGCTCATCGATCGCGCCCGTAGCCGACGGGTCAGTTCGGCGGCGGCGGTTTGA
>JBDHHX010000323.1:0-4117 GCA_039589155.1 Gemmatimonadota bacterium
GGCGATCGGTTCGGCACCTCCGTGAGCAGCGCTGCCGACGTGAACAAGGACGGCTTCCCGGACCTGGTCGTCGGCGCGACCTTCGATGACAACAACGGCGCCGACTCGGGCATGGTCCGGATCTTCTCCGGCAAGAACGGCACGATCCTCCACAGCTTCAACGGCGACGCTGTCAACGACCAGCTCGGCAAGTCCGTGTGCAGCGCTGGCGACGTGAACAAGGATGGCTGGCCCGACCTGATCGCCGGCGCAATCGTAGCGGACACCAAGAACGGCACCGACTCGGGCATGGTCCGCGTCTACTCTGGCGTCTACATCGCCGTCAAGGCAGGACCGCCAATCCTCTACACCTTCAACGGCGACGCTGCCGGCGATCACTTCGGCACCGCCGTGAGCGACGCTGGCGACGTGAACAAGGACGGCTTCCCAGACCTGTTCGCCGGAGCGCTCCTGGATGACAACAACGGCATCTCCTCGGGCATGGTCCGCGTCTTATCCGGCAAGGACGGCAAGATCCTCTACACCTTCGACGGCGACTCTGCCGGCGACTGGTTGGGCGCCGCCGTGGGCAACGCTGGCGACGTCAACAAGGACGGTTACCCGGACCTGATCGCCGGGGCGTTCCTGGATGACAACAACGGCGGCGCCTCCGGCAGCGCCTATGTGTTCTCGGGCAAGGCGTTGTCGCTGAGCACGGACACCCACGCCTTCTCCCTCGCCAAAGCCAACACGCAAACCCTCAGCATCGACGCTGGGACCGCGAACAAGCACCGCCGCTACTGGGTCTTCGGCTCGGTGACCGGCACCTCGCCCGGCATCACCCTTGGCTCTGCCATCGGCGCCGTCACAATCCCCCTGAACCCGGACCCGTGGACCGATATCACCATCGGTCTCGCCAACAGCCCGGTGCTGGTCAACACCAAGGGCACGCTGGATGCCAGCGGCCTGGCCAAGGCCCAGATCAAGGGCGGGCCGGTGAACGACCCAGGCGCGGTCGGGCTCGTGCTCTACCACGCCTACCTGGTCTACGCCGGCAACAACTTCTACATGGCCAGCAACCCGGCAACGCTGCTGCTGGAGAAGTAGCGCTCACCACTCCAGAAGTGCCTCGGCCCGGTTTCCGGACACTACGGGGTCCTGCCTTTCCCGGACAGCCTCGGTTACGGTGGACCGGGGGTCATGGAGTGAGCCCGTTTCGCTCTTGCGGTGAAGGGTTCACGGTAGGATGGGCAGCCGGGGAGCGCCGGAAACAGCGCTCGCCGGCACGTCTTGCTCGCATTGTCCCCTCCCAATGATGGCGACCCCCCGACTCCTGCTGTTCCCGATCCTCGCCCTCACGACCGTGCCCGCCACGGCCCAGCTCGACGAGCCCAAGGACATACGGGCCGCGATTGCGTTCGCAAAGAAGAAGGTCTACCCGGCGCTCGTCAACATCAAGGTCGTGTCCCGCCGGTTCAGCGGCGGGCGGACCGTGCGTTCTGTGGGCTCGGGCAGCGGCACGATCATCAACTCCCAGCGTCACGTGCTGACGAACTACCATGTCGCGCGGGACGCGGTGCGCATCACCTGCACGATGCCTTCCGGCGAGCAGATCGCCGCCGACGTCGTTGGGCACGACGCGCCGACTGACGTCAGTGTGTTGAAGCTGCGTCTCGGCGAGCGGGCCAAGGACGCCAAGCCACTCCCCTATGCGAGCCTCGGCGACTCCGACCAGGTCAAGGTCGGCGACCTCGTGATCGCGGTCGGCAACCCGCTGTCGCTCTCCTCCTCGATGACGCTCGGTGTCGTGTCGAATACACGGCGCGTCTTTCTGAGCCAAGGCGGCACCGACCTCCAGGAGTTCGACTTCGGGGGGGGCGACAAGACCGGCCTGTTCACGGTGTGGATCCAACACGACGCGTTGATCCTGCCCGGGAACTCGGGGGGACCGCTCGTCAGCCTCAAGGGCGAGGTTATCGGCGTCAACACCCGAACCGGCTCCGGGTACGGGTTCGCGTCGCCATCCAATCTCGTGAGCTATGTCGTGCAACAGCTCCTCGAGCACGGCGAGGTGCGGCGTGGTTGGCTCGGCGCGTCGTTCCAGCCCGTTGCGAAGCTCAGCCGCAAGGACGGCGCTCTCACCGCGTCCGTCGTTCCGGATTCACCGGCCGCCGCCGCCGACCTGCGGCCGGGCGACATCCTCGTATCGCTGAACGGCGAGCCCGTCGTCGCGCGGTTCGTCGAGGAGATCCCGTTGCTCTACGGCAGGATCGCCGAGCTGCGGCCCGCCAGCCGCGTTCCGATCGTGTTCCAGCGCGGCGGCGAGAAGAAGCAGGCCGAGATCGAGATCGCGCCCATGGAGGCGTTCATCGGGCGCGAGGTCGAGATGCGCAAGCTCGGTGTGACGGTGCAGGACATAACCTGGCCGATGGCCCGCGCGCGCGGCTACCCCGACACAAGGGGCGCTCTCGTCACCGGCATCCGCGCCGGTGAGCCGTTCGAGGAAGCGAAGCCGAAGGTCCGGCGCGGCGACCTCATCCTCAAGGTGGCCGGTAGGTCGATCGAGAACATCGCGGCCTTCGAGAAAGCCTTCGCGAGCGCCAAGGGAACACAGATCCCGGTTGAGTACCGGCGCGATCACGAGTTCATCGTGACCGTCGTCGAGATCGAGGAGGAGAAGCCGCCGCAGCGGGGTGGGGAGCTCGCGAAGGCATGGCTCGGCGTTCGGGCACAGGTGCTCCTCCCGAAGGTCGCCACGGCGATCGGGCTCGAGGGCCGGACAGGGTTCCGGATCACGGAGGTCTACCCCACCACGAAAGCCGCCGCCGCCGGGCTGCAGGTCGGCGATGTCCTGATCGCGATCGACGATGAGCCTCTCGAGGCGTCGCGCCCACAGGACGAACGTGACCTGCGGAATCGGATCGAGAACCACTCCATCGGCGAGGAAGTCGAGGTCACGGTGATCCGTGAAGGCAAGAAGCTCACGATGGACCTTGAGCTCGAGGAGTCGCCGGCCTCCGCCCAGGACGCGGCGAAAGCAAGGAGCGACCACTTCGAGCTCAAGGTGCGCGAGCTCACCCGAATGGACAGGATCGAGCGCCATCTGCCGCAAGACCTGCGGGGGGTCCTCGTGACGGAGGCCACTGCGGGTGGTTGGGCGCATATCGCGGGCATCTCCGCCGGGCAGATCATCCTGCGGATCGGCGGCCACGCGGTGGGCGACCCGCGCTTGTTCGAGCGGGCTGTCGAGAGCATCGTCGCAGACCGACCGGATGTCGTCCTGGTGTTCCTCCGCGTCGGCCGGCGCACGACCTTCCGTTTCATCGAGCCCGATTGGCCGGAAGCAAAGGACGAGGACACGAAAGCGAAAGCGAAGAACGTGAATACGAAGCACAACGAGGCAAAGCCAGCAGCCGGCCAGAAGCCGAGGAAGGAAAAGCAATGAGCACGAAGACTCTTGTCATGGTCGTGGCGCTCGCCGCCACGATGCCTGCGCAGCGAGGAAAGGGATCTCCACAGCTGACGGAGATCGGCACCAAGGCGCACAAGATTGTCGACGCACATGTCGCCGGCGTCGTGACGGTCAACGTCGTGATCAAGATCGAATTCAGGGGCCAGAGCCAGGAACGGCGTCTCCAATCCCGCGGGATGCTCGTCTCCGACACGGGCCTGATCATGACTCATGACGGCGTCGTCGAGCCGAACGTCAACGTGCAGGCCCGCGGCCGTAGGATCCAGGACGTCAAGACGGCGGTCGAGGACATCAAGGTCGTCTTCGGCAACGAAGAGGAAGAGCAGGAGTCGTTCCTCGTCGGCAAGGACAGCAAGCTGGGCTTCGCGTTCCTGCAGGTACGCGGCTTCGACGCGAAGAAGCGTTCGATCGCAGTCCCGGACTACAGCAAGGCCCAAAAACCCCAGGTCGGCAAGATCGTCGTGACGCCGAACCGCCTGGAGAAGGGGTTTGACTACGCACCGTACTTCGCGTTCGGGTGGATCGTCGGTGAGATCAAGAAACCGCAGAAGGCCCTCCTGCTGAGCAGCGGTACGCACGTCGGCCTGCCGGCCTACGACCTCTCGGGCAACCTGGTCGGCGCCCACGCGCGACTCAAGCCGAGTGTTGGCCGCAGCAACCCTCGCA
>JBDHHX010000324.1:0-4112 GCA_039589155.1 Gemmatimonadota bacterium
GATCAGAGATACCAGCGCGCAGCTCAGCGCCGAGGGTCGCAAGGTCCTCTCGGCGCTGTACGCCACCATGCGTTCGCTGAGGCTGTACCCGCTCGAGAACCAGGTCGTGCAGCGGGCGCTGTCGGAGGTGGACGCCTGCACGCGGACCGTGCTCAACCGCGAGGGGAAGATGCAGCTACGGCTTGCCGGCGACTTCGTCTTCTTCAACGACGTGCGGGTGCGGCTCGATCTCGGCAACTACGCCAGCTTCGTCTTCGTCCGCAAAGCTCTGGAGGTTCACGAGATCGGCGATATCGAAGCGAACACTCAGGTCGATATCCGCGAGTGGACTTCTTTCCTGTCACTGCTCGTCACCGAGGCGGAGGAAGGCGAGAGCGCGCTAGATGCGTTCGGTCAGCGCATGCAGCAGGCGGGCATCGAGAACATCAAGATCGGCCCGGCGGCGGCGCTGGTCGAAGCGCTGAGCCTCAGCGAGGAGGCGAAGGAGGCGGCGCGCCGGACCTACGCCCGATCGGTCTCGGTCGTCAAAGACGTCATGACCAGCGTACGACTCGGCAAGGCCTGGAGCGGCCGCCGTGTCAAACGAGTCGTGCTTGGCATCGTCGACCAGGTGCTGCACGATGACGCCGCGATGCTGGGGATGACGACCCTGCGTGACTACGACGAGTACACGTTCACCCACTCGGTCAACGTTTGCATTCTGTCGGTCGCGCTGGGACAGAAGCTCGGCTTCAGCAAGCTGCAGCTGTTCGAGCTCGGACTCGGCGCGCTGTTCCACGATGTGGGCAAGTCCCGGGTCCCGCTCTCGGTCCTCAACAAGGACGGCAGGCTCGACAAGGAAGAGTGGCGGATCATGAGCCAGCATCCCGAGTTCGGGCTCATCCTGCTGTTCGACCTGCACGGCTTCGAGGAGCCGCCGTATCGGGCGATGCTGCAGGCCTACGAGCACCACATGCGTACCGACTTCACCGGCTATCCCAGGGTGATTCGCGAGCGCTGGTTCGGCTTCTTCTCGCGCATCGTCGCGGTGTCCGACGCCTTCGACGCGGCGACCTCGAAGCGCAGCTACCAGTACATCCCGTTCCCACCCGACGAGGTGTTGCGGGAGATGCGCGACAACCCTGCGCGCGGATTCGACGGCACGGTCGTGAAAGCGTTCGTCAACATGATGGGGATCTACCCGGTGGGTACGGTCTGCATCCTCGACACCGGCGAGCTGTCCGTGGTGGTGGCGCCCAGCCCGAACCCGGAAGAGCTGCACCGACCGTTGGTGAGAATCGTCTCCGATGCCAGCGGTCGCAGGCTGGCGGAACCGACGCTGGTCGATCTCTCGGAGCCGGACCCGGCTACCGGCCGGCCGGCTCGCACCATCGTCAAGACGACGGATCCTGACAAGTACAGCATCACGGTCTCCGACTTCGTCGCCTAGCGGTCCCACCTGGCAGGTTCAACCCAGTCCATCGTATCACGGGCCCTTGCACACGTGTGGTGTGCGAGGCGAAAATGTAGGTCGCACCAAAACAGGCGAACCACGAACGGGAGCGGAAACCGGGAAAACTCCGTGGTGAGACCCTACATCTATAGAACGATGATCACCGGCGCGCTGGCGGTCGCCGGCACGGGGGCGCTCGTTCTGCTCCCGGCGCTGGGTCCGACCGCCACCGGCCAGCAACCGTCTGTTCTCACCGTCGAGTTGTCGGGGGCGATGGATCGAGCGGCCGCCGCCGAGCGCATACCGGTCCTTATAGAAGTGACGCGCGTAGCGGAGCCGGAACCGATGGGCCTCGACCGTTCGCAGCGCGCGGCGGAGCACGCGGGGAACCTGGCGGGTCTCTACGCGACAGCTGCCGAGGCGCTTCGTCGTTCGCTGCCCCCGGCGGTCTCGATCGATCTCGGCTCTGGCGACGTGATCTGGGTTTCCGGGGCGGTCACGGCGCAACTGACGCCGGACCAGGTGAGATCGCTGGAGGGTCAGCCCGGCGTTCGACGCATCTATTACGACGGGCTGGTAGAAGTCGAGCTGGCAGCGCCTCGCGCGGCCCCGCTGCTCGCCTGGGCGCCCGGTTTTCCGCTGCAAGACCCGGCGGGCGGTTTGCCCTGGGGCTTGGTGGAGATCGGTGCGCCGGAGCTATGGGCGGCGGGCGCCACGGGCGAAGGCAGGGTGGTGGCTTCGGTCGACAGCGGAGTGGACGGCTCGCACCCCCTGTTGTGGCGCCGGTGGAAGGGCCTCGCGACTTCGCCGGAGCTGGCCTGGTTCGATCCATGGGGAATCTCCGCGGTTCCCGTCGATGACGAAGGCCTGGGTGGCGTCGGCCACGGAACGATCGTCATGTCGACGGCGGTGGGGAGCCTGGAGCCTGGCGACACGCTGATCACGCCGTTCGGTACGGAGATCGTTCAGGGCGAGCTCGAGGTCGTCACCGGAGTGGCGCCGGACGCTCAGTGGGTGGCGGCGAATGGCTTCGAGGGGTTCGGCGGCAACACCTACACCCGCCTTTCGGTTCTGCTCCAGTCCATGCAGTGGGTCGTCGACCCCGATGGTGACCCGTCCACCGTCACCGACATCCCCGACGTTCTCAACAACTCCTGGGGCTTCCGATCGGACGGCTGCAACGGAGTCTTCGATCGCGCTATCGATGCACTGGAGCTCGCCGGCGTTCCGGTCGTCTTCTCGTCCGGCAACCGGTCGGCCGGGTTGGACACCGTAGCCGCTCCGGCGCAGCGCGCCGATCTGCTGCTGAACGCCTTCTCCGTTGGCGCGGTGGATCTGATTGACGGCGAGCTGGTCGTTTCGCCCAACAGCCTGGGCGGTCCGTCGCCCTGCGGGCCGGATGCGGTGAAGCCAGAAGTCGTCGCCCCCGGCGTGGTGCCGCTGGTCCTCGATCGTGGGCCACACAAGGCGGAGGTCAGAGGTCGAAGCGGCACGTTCACTTCATGGGCTGCCCCCTACGTTTCGGGATCGCTGGCCATACTCCGCGGCCTCAATCCGTCAGCCAGCGCCAGCGACCTGAAGGATGCGCTCTACTCGACTGCGCAGGACCTTCCACCCAGCGGGCCGGACAACCGGAGCGGGGCGGGCTTCATCGACCTGCCGGCCGCGGCGGAACGCATAGGCGGCCTGGGCGGCGTGCAGATCGCTGTCTCCGGCTGGAGCTGGGGCGCCGCGGGCGCCGGTCTCACGCTCCAACTCAGCAACAACGGGACGGAGCCGTTCCTGGGCGGGACCGCAGAACTGCTTCGCTCCGACGATGGCTCGCGCCTGGCGATCGTTGATGCGCCGGCCATCGGTCCGCGGACCCGAGTCGAGATCGCCTTTCCCGACATCGCCGCCGGCCGGCTGACCGATGACCGGCTGCGTCTTCGACTCGAGAGCGGCGGCGCCAACCTGAGCATCGGCCTGCGTCTGGCAGCCGCCTCGTCGTCGACCGTGGTACTCAACGACGGCAGCGTCTCCATGTCGGTCGATGGCAACGGCCGGCTGGGCGGCGTTGCTGGTACACCCGGCTTCTCGTTCCTGGGCGGCGACTGGTTGCCCGGCGGCGCCTTCATGTTCGAGGCCCGGGCCCGGGTCTCAGATGCTGCCTATGTCGATGTGCTCCAGCAGCCCGCTCTCAAGTCGGACCTCGTCGGTTCCGACACCGATTGGCGAAGTCTTTCGGTGGAGCAGGGTACCAACAGCGAAGCATCGATGAGCTTTGCCGACGATCGCGCCCTCTACCCTTTGGGCGCCGACGTCGCACAGGCCGCTCAACTGGTCAGTATCGGCGACAGCGCCGCCTTCGCGCTGCTCACATCCGTCGCCGCTTTCCAGGATGGGGGGAGCGCCTTGAAGGGACTGATCCTCGACTGGGACTTCGGACGCGATAGCGTCGCCTGGGACGACGGGCTCGGAGCCTCGGTGATGACGCCGGCCGACTCCAGCGGCCCGTGGATGGCGCTCACGGCGCTGCCCGCACCCGCGACCCACGCCGCCGTGCCGCTCGGTACGCCGCAGGGTCAGTTCTACGAAGCGGGAAGTGGCGTGCTCGCCGGCCTGGAGGGCTTCACCGACTCGGAGAAGTCGCGACTCATGCGCCTGGGAGGATCGCGGGTCTCCAGCGGCGGCGTCTCGG
>JBDHHX010000325.1:0-4044 GCA_039589155.1 Gemmatimonadota bacterium
GACACCAGTGAGACCCATGCCGCCTGCCGTCGCCCAGAACAAGTCAGCGTTCTCCTCGCGACTGCACGTCAGCGATTCGCCCGCCGCCGTGAGCAGTTTGAAGTCGATCACGTGCCGGCAGAACGATCCGTCTTTGTGGTGGTTCTTTCCGTGGATGTCGCTGGCCAGCGCGCCGCCCAACGTGACGTGCTTCGTGCCAGGGATGACCGGCGGCAGGTAGCCACGCGGTACGAAGTACGTGAGCAACTCTCCGATCGTGACGCCGCCCTCGCACTCCAGAACGCCGCTCGACTCATCGAAGTCGATGAAGCGGTCGATCCGCTCCATCAGGATCGTGTCGCCGGCGCTGTTGAACGAGGCGTCGCCGTAGCTGCGGCCCAAACCGCGGGCCACGCAGCTTTCCGCAGCAGTTGCCATCTCCTGCAGATCTCTCAGCCGCTCCGGCCGTAACAGGTCGGTGGTCCCCACCGGGTGGCGGCCCCATCCACAGATCTCCTGGCCGGCCAGCCGGCCCAGAACTTCGCTCATGTCGCCAGCCAGATCGTCACAACGAACGCGGCGGCAACCGCGTAGGTGGCCCGGTCACGAAGCGTGTAGGCGACGGGATCCTCGTGCACGATCCCGCGACCCGTCAGCACCCAGAGGCGTGCGATCCAGTAGAGGAACAGCGGCAATCCGATCCACAGCGCGTCGGGGCGCGCGTACAGCCGCAGCACGTCATCGCTGGTGATGTACAGACAGTAGACCAGTGCGCTGGCGGCGGCCGCCGCCGTTCCCAACCCGATAAGCACCGTCAGGTCATCCACCCGGTAGCCGCGGCCCGCCGCGGCGCTCACGTCGCCGGCTTTCAGTTCCTTCAACTCCACCACTCGCTTCACCAGCGCCAACGACAGGAAGAGGAAGATCGAAAACGCCAGGAACCATCGGGATAGCGGCACCTCCACCAACACGGCGCCGGCCACCACGCGGATCGTGTACAGCGACGCCAGCGTGATGACATCGATGATCAGCTTCTGCTTGAGCGATGCCGAGTACAGCGTGGTGAGCGCCAGGTACGAGGCGAGCACGGCGGCGAAGAGCGGCGACAGGTACCACGCCAGTGCCCCGGCCCCCACAGCCAGCAGGATCGCCGCTGCCAGCGCGTGTGAAATCGATAGCTCGCCCGCCGCCAGCGGCCGGTAGCGTTTCGTCGGGTGACGGCGGTCGCTGGACAGGTCGGCCACATCGTTCACCAGGTAGACCGCCGACGTCATCGCGCAGAACGCCGCGAAGCCGATCAGCAACCGCGTCGCCAGCCCCGCGCCGGGCGTCAGTTGCGCCGCCAGCGCCGGCAAGAAGATGAGCGTGTTCTTCGCCCAATGGTGCGGTCGAAGAGCGCGGATCCAGGAACCCATAGCCGGCCTTTTGTCGTTGAGGATCTCGAGGTCGGGGCGAACCCGCTTCCCGAACCAGACGGCGAGTCGTTTCGGATTGATCGCGATCGCCTTACGCGCCTCTTTCCACATCGGAATGTCGACCCAGCTGTTGCCGACGTAGTCGAAGCTCTCGTGCTCATCGAGAATCCGCTTCAGCTTACTCGACCCGGTCAGGTTGACCTTCCGGTCCGTACCCCACCCTTCGCTCGCTCCCACCCGCTTCGCCATCGCGTCCACCATGCTCTGCGGCGAGCCCGACGCCAGGATCACCATCCGGCCCTCAGCTTCGGCCCGCCCAATCATCTCCATCGCAGACGGACTCAGCGGCACCTCGCCAACTTCGAGGCCGCTCTCACGGGCGAGGAAATCCTTGAGCACCGGCCGGCCGCGGGCGATGAATATTGGAATGAGCAATGACTTGAGCGGGTGATTCGTGGCGAGAGCCGCCATACTCTCCCAGAGCAGGTCCGATTTGAGGAGAGTGCCATCAATATCCAAGATCAGCGGGACGTTTTGATTGGTCATTCAGCTGGCAAGCAGTTGACGACGGTTTGCGGGGGTCATACCGGACAATGAACGGTAGAAGAGTAGTCTCCGGCGCGCAACCTGTGCCAATTGTGAGTGGTGCGGTGGTTAGTGGTGCGGTGGTGAGGTGGCGCTGCTCATGTTAGTTGGAAATCATCGGCTTTCTTCATCATACGGGTAAGCATCCGACCAATGCGCTCAAGGCGGTCAAAAAGATCGTCAGCTTCCTCATTCCCGAGGTACTCGCATTCGAGGGCAACGGACACCCAGTGCCTCGCCTCTCGTGTTTCAGCGTCTGCGTCGGTGAGCTTGGAGAAGAAGTGCTTCGGATACCGACGCTTCCCCCAAGCCTCCGCAATCTGAGCCCCGATGGATCTAGAAGCCCGTCGAAGCTGATCCGTCAGTGCGTAGGCCTCTTCACGCGGAAACCCCTTTGTGAGGACAAACACGCGACCAGCCAATGACGCCGCCTCCTGGTAAACCTCCAAGTCCGTAAACTCAACCGCCAGTTCGCCCATCTCACCTCCATATGCCAACCACCGCACCACCGCACTACTCACCACCGCACCGAAAAACCGGACGCGACCAGCGCGCTGGATCGGCCCTGTCTCGATCAATTTGCCGCCGGCCACCGGACGCGCCCGGTTTCGATCTTCGGCTGGCCCGCTGCGACTCATTTCGCTGACGCTTGCCCGCCGTGACCTGTAACCGCACAATACGCGGTCTCGTCAACAGATCTTCAAAACGGAAGAGGGCGCTTGTTCCATGACCCACTGACCATTGCCGCGCTGATCGCCGGCGCCACGGCTTTGGCTTTCTGGCTCGACCACAGTTACCCGGTGACCGCAAAGCTGGGGGCCTCGATGCTGGTTATCATCTTCGGCGCCGCGCTCTCCAACACCGGCCTCGTGCCCCACGACTCAGCGGTTTACCGGGGGATCGAGGGGCCGGTCACATCGCTGGCCATCGTCTACCTGCTTTTGGCCGTCCGTCTGGGCGATCTGAAGCGAGCCGGCCCGATGATGCTGGCGCTGTTCATCGTCGCGGCGGCGGGAACGGCCTTGGGTGCAATTGCGGGCGCCGTCCTGTTCGGCGGCAGCATCGGGCCGGAGACCTGGAAGCTGGCCGGCACCTTCACTGGCACCTACACCGGCGGAAGCCTCAACTTCGCCGCCGTCGGCCGCGGACTGGACCTGCCCGCATCCACCTTCGCCGCGGCGGCCGCCGCCGACAACGTGACCACGGCGATCTGGATGGGCGTCACCCTGCTGGCGCCGGCGGCGCTGCTGCGCCCGAGCGCTGCCGTCGCGCCGGACGTCCCGGACCCGGGCGCCGGCGAACGCGAGGCGCACCCATTCTGGGGTACCGCCCCCATCTCGCTCCTCGACCTGGTCACGCTGGCAGCCATCGGCCTGGCCGTCCTGATCGGCGCCCGCGGGCTGGCAGCCACCGTCGGCCTATTCCCCGAGATCCTCTGGCTGACGACCATCGCCCTGCTGCTCGCCCAGCTGCCCGCCGTCCGCCGCATCAACGGCGCGGCCCAGCTGGGGAACCTCGGGCTGCACCTGTTCTTCTGCGTGATCGGGATCCGCTCGCTGCTGGCCGCCATGATCGCCGCTGGCCCGGCGATCTTCCTTTACACCCTCGTCGTCGTCGGCATTCATGGTATCTTTCTGCTCGTCGTCGGCCGGGCGCTAAGGGGCTCGCTGCCGATGATCGCCGTCGCCACGCAGGCCGCTATCGGTGGCCCGTCGACGGCCATGGCGGTCGCCGTCGCCCGCCGTTGGCCCGCCCTGGTGCTGCCGGGCGTGGCCGTCGGTCTGTTGGGCTACGCGCTGGGCAACTACGCCGGATTCGGCATCGCCTATCTTGTTCGCGCTTTGTTTGGAGGTTGAACGTGACGGAAGAGACACAGCAGCCCGCCGTGTCCACGGCCCGGGTCGCCACACGACCCGGCCCCAGTGGAGTCGCCGGCACGCGCCGGCGGATCTACCAGCGGCACCTGCTGCTTTTCCTGGCGGTATTCGCCGGGTTGATCGCCATCGACCAGGTAACGTCTCCGGGGGTCCAGTGGGCCTTTTACCCGATCGTGCCCTGGATGCTC
>JBDHHX010000326.1:0-4028 GCA_039589155.1 Gemmatimonadota bacterium
GCCGAACGGCAGGACGGTCGTCAGCGCCGGCCAGGACGGCACCGCCCGGGTCTGGGACGCCAGCACGGGCGATTCGCTGTTCACGCTCACCGGACATACCGACGCGGTGCGAGGCGTGGCCTTCAGCCCCAGCGGCAGGTGGATCGCGACGGCCAGTTTCGACAAGACGGCGAAGATCTGGGAGGCGGCGACCGGAGAAGAGCGACTGACGCTCTCGGGGCACGACGATTGGGTGACCAACGTCGCTTTCAGTCCCGACGGCAGCTTGCTGGCCGCTTCCGGCAGCGACGGACGCGTCACACTCTATCCCTCGAGCATCGAGGAATTTCTCGAGCTCGGCTGGCCTCACATCACGCGGTCGCTGCGGCCCGACGAGTGCAAGAAGTACCTGCACGAGGACAGCTGTCCGCAGTCGGTCGCCGCTCTGGTCGTCGAAGGGAGACGATTGGCCATCGACGGCGATGTCCAGGGCGGGGCCGGGCGCTTCGCCGCCGCCATGGAGATGCTCCCACCATTCGGTCGCGATCCCGAGGTCGAGGCAAAACGGATGGCGGCCGCCGGGCTGATAGCCGAAGGCCGATACTTGGCTCGCGGCGGAAACGTGAGCGAAGCGAAGACCCACTTCGAGGCGGCGCTGGCCCTCGAGCCCGAGCTCGGTTACGACGCGCAGCAATACGCGGAAGATCTGGCCGTCGCCAGCCTGCTGGGCCGTGGTCGGTATCAGGCGTTGGCCGGCGACGCGACATCCGCCGTAGAGAGCTTCGAAGCGGCCGAGACCATAGAGGAGCTTCTATGGGACCCGTACGCGGAAGCGGAACTGCTGAGCGTCGTGGCGCGGGCCGACAGCGCCTACCGGCAGGCGATCCGGGCAGGCGAGATCGACAGTTATGGCCGCGCGGTGGAGTTCCAGGAATTGGCGCTCGCGCGAACGCTGGCCGACACCACGCGCGATCGAATCACCGAGCACATGGGTACGCTTTACCTTGGCATGGCCGAGCGCCAGGAAAGAAGCGGTGCGGCGGAGGCTGCCGGCCGCTCGTACCGTCTATCGCTGGAGAGCGCCAGGCAGGTCGCCGACCGGGATCTCGAGGCCCGGGTCGAGCTGGCGCTTGGCCTGAACGCGTTCAACCAGGGAGACTTCGACGAAGCGGGGCGCGCCTGGCGTAACGCCGTGGCACTGGCCGACCACCTGGCGTCCACAGGAGAGGCGGACGCCTACAACAACCTGGCTTACCTGTACTCGGTGACCGACGCGAATCTGGACGATGCTGCCGATCTGATCGAGCGCGCCCTGGCCATCGCCGGTCCGTTGGGATACATGCTCGACACGCAGGCCTGGGTGTTCTACCGCCAGGGCCGCTGCTCTGAGGCGTTGAACACGATCGCCGAAGCGCTCGAACGCTACGGAGGAGCAGGCGTCGACGGCGAAGTCGACGAGCACTACGTGGCGATCCAATGCAGCTGCGGCGATCCGCTGGCCGCGGCGGATGCGCTCGACGCCTGGGGCGAGGTGCCGGACCCGGTGCAGGAGGCCTACGGCATGTGCCCAAAGAAGAACTAACTCAGAACCCGACCACCACTATCGTTCCGTTCCCGATCGAGAGCTGGATCTGGCCGTCACCGGCGCCGAACGTCCCGGTGACCGACGTGTCGGTGCGCACCTCGTCCTGAAGGTCGAGCACGAGCACGCTGATTGTGCCGTTACCGACGCTGGCCGAGAACTGGGCCGACGTATTCTGCGGGATCTCCAGATCAATCGTTCCGTTGCCTATGGTGATGTCGATTGCGCCGCCGCTTGGCAGCGTGATGTCGCCACCGACCCCACCGTTTCCGAGGTCGACCGTCACGTTCCCCGTGACGTCGTCGAACGAGACGTCGCCGTTCGCGTTGTCCACGTCGACACGCGCCTCCACCCTGTTGATCGAGATCGTGCCGTTCGCGTTGTCGACTATGACCACCACGTCGTCAGGGATAGTGATGTCGTAGTCGACCTGGAAGTTGCGATCACTCTCGGAATCCGGGTGATCGGAGGTAACGACGACCCTGCCGGTGGGGGTCGCAACCACCACGTCGATCAGGTTCAGCCCGTCGTCGGCTTTCTCCTGGGTGTCGGCGTTCACCCGCTTCGTCCCCGTGATCGTGACGGAGTCGGCGGTCGCCGACCCGGTGACGGTGATCGTACCGTTGATCCCGTTGACGTCGAGGGTCGTGACCCCGGCCGCATCGACGGTGAAGGCGAACGGCTCTTCGGATTCGAACGGCGTGCTGGAGGTGAAGTCCTCGCTGCAAGCGGAGAGGGCAAGAACGGCTAAAACGAAGGGCAAAGCCCTGGCCCCGGTCAATCTGGCGTTCGTCATTGCGAAACTCCCTGGCATTTGGGGGCTAACAGATGTCCCTACGGGCCCGAGGCACCGTGAGTGTCGGCGTCGGCGGCGGTCGCCGCTGAGGCCTGCAGGGCCCTCCGCGGCGGGCTATTATTCAATCGACCGCCGAACCACACAAGGGATTCTGGAAGGAACGGTTGCCTTGAAGAATAGGATATATGCCGCGCTCGTGATAGGACTGGTACTGACGCCCAACGTCGGCCTTGCCCAGGAGCCGCCGGGGGATGCAGTGAGGATGCTGGTCGATGTGCGTAGCCAGGTAGAGTGGCTCGATCGGAACCGCGCCGGGGGCGTATGGCCCGGCTTCGCGCCGGGCGATGTCCCGGTCCTCTACGTGCTTCCGGGCGCGGGGACCTTGCTGCTGGGATGGGACGGTGAGCTGCCGGACGGCTTCGTTGCGGTGAGTGGAGTGGCCGGCGCTGGCTGGCGCGCCGAAGCCGACCGCGGCGCGGCGAGCACGGGCGTCAGCCTGGACGGCCGTGGTACGGCACAGGTCGTCGTTCACGAGTTGGACATCGCTTCGCTCATCGCTACGAGCGTGCACGAGGCGTTTCACGTCTACCAGGGTTCGGTCAGCGAGACGGGGCGCCGCTTTGGGCAGGGCGAGAACTCCTTCCTGGTCACACGCTACCCGATCTTCGACGTCGACAACGAAGCCGGCTTCGCGCTCGAGGGCCGCTTGCTCTCCGCGGCGATGAGCGCGGAGGCCGAGTCGGAGCGCGTGGAATTGGTGCAACGCTTCGTCGCCGTGCGCGAGGGGCGCCACCGTCGCCTGGACGCGGAACTCGTTGACTTCGAGGCGCTCGCCGAGCTGAACGAGGGGCTCGCCCAATACGCGGGCGTGCGCGCGCTGCAACTCCTGGCAGCCGCCAGCGATGCTCCTCTACGCTCACAGCTCGAAGCTGAAATGGATGAGTCGCTGGGCGACCTCGACCGGTTGACCGAGAGCGGCGCGCAGTCGTTCCGCTTGCGCTTCTACTACAGCGGCGCGGCGATGTCGCTGCTGCTCGACGAGGTCGCCGGCGACGAGTGGAAGACGTTCCTACTGGAGAAGAATCTGACACTGCAGGAGACGCTGGCCGAGTTGAGCGGCTACCGAGTGCGCGAGGCGGCGCTTCAGGTGATGGCGTACGAGCAGTTCGATTGGTGGACGCTGGCGAGCGAGACCGAAGTGTCAATTGAAGACCTTCGGCGTCGGCTGAAGACGCGAGTCGACAGCGTGCTCTCGCAACCCGGCGTTCGTGTCGTGATCAGCGCCGAGCATATCGGTGGCTACATAGGACTGTGCGGGATCGATCCACAGAACCTGCTGCAGGTGGATTCGGGGGTTCTGTTCCACACGCGTTGGTTGCGGCCGTGCGCCGGCTCGGCGTTGCAGGGCGAGTTCAATACTCCGGTCGTGCACGACCAGAACGCGGGGACGCTGGAGGCGGTCATCGGTATGCTGGGCGAAGTGACGCTGACCATCGGCGGCGTGGCCGTGTCATTGGGTGGAGAGGACAGCCTGAGTGGAGCTGCGGATGTCGAGATTGAATCGCCCGGCCTGACGCTGCGATCGGCACTGGCCGACATCGAGATCGACCGCCAGTTGCTGACCGTGCGTCCGCGTCGCAACTAGGATGAAGATGAAAGGCGTATTGCTGG
>JBDHHX010000327.1:0-3995 GCA_039589155.1 Gemmatimonadota bacterium
GCCGGGGGAGACCAGGTCGCGGCCCGCCCAGATTCCTCCGACGATCCTCATGCGGTGTTCTCGCTCGTCATCTCGGCGGGAAGATAGCGCCGCCGGCGTCCGGATGAGAAACGGCGGGCGGTGAGTGACTCACCGCCCGCCTGTTCGCCTCCCCTGCCTGCTGCGGCTACATCGCCGGTGCGGGTGCGGCCGGCGTAGCCGTCCGCATCACGGCCAGCGCCATGGTGATCGGTATGAGGATCATGGTCAGGAAGTAGAAGTCGATGCCTGGCAGGACGACGCTCGGCGCGAAGATGCTGATCAGCGAGGCGAGCGTCACCGGCAGCAGCCCGATCAATAGGCCGGCCAGCATCATGTTCAGGCCGTACTTCGATCGCTCCTCCGGCGTGGCTGTCACGAAACTGTGGATCAAGGCGACGAGCGCCAGGCCGAAGTAGCCGACCGTGAAGATGCCGGCCAGCGCGTTCACAACACTGTTCAGTGCGCCGGTGCCCTGCGGCTCGAAGATGATGATCCAGAGGAAGAACAGCGCAACCAGGGCTGCGGGCGCGTACAGCACCTTGGTGATGTGCGGCTTCTGCAGGATCGCCTTCGGCTTCGGAAACTCGGCCACGCAGTGGAGCAGCGTGGCGAAGCCGAACACTATCAGTACCAGTACGACGGCACCCACGATCGTTCGCAACGCGTACGAGGCGATGTACGGTCCACCGAGGAAAGCAATCCCCAGGCAGAGCCCCGTGAGCGCCAACAAAAGTGAAGGTCTGTTCGGCGCCCGCGTGTAGGCCAACAGCCCGAAGCCGATGAAACAAAGGCCGATGATGAATCCTGCCCAGGTGAGCGCTACGTCACGTGTCTGCAGACCGGAAAAAGTGATGCCGACTTCCCGTGTCGTCGCTTCCACGTCACCCGCCGCCAGGGTCGTGCCGGCGGTCTCCACTGAGAGCATGCGTGTCTCGCCGACCTCGGCCCGCGGCATCCGGGTCAGCGCCGGCGTGTCCTCGATCGACACGTCGTTGATGTGGGTGATGCGATCGCCCACCGCCAGGCCGGCGGTCTCGGCCGGGCTCCCAGCTTCGACCCGGGTCACCGTGTTGTCGGGACCCGTCAGGTAGCCCGAGTATGGAATGTTGCCCATGTCGAACAGGCCGATGACGCCCCAGAGGACGAACAGGCCGCCGACCACCAGCATTGGTGTTCTGTACTTCGCGTTCATGCGTCTCCTCCCTTTAGTCGGGGTACGCACGAGGAATCGCCGTGCATACGGCTTCGCTTATCTGTATTGCGAATTGATCTTGATTGACGTGCAGGACGCGAGAGAGTGTTGCGGGCCGGCAAACCGAGGTACATGCCAGCCGGGAAGGGAAGGGTTTCTAGACGACGACTCATGGTTGTGAACCCCGTTCAAGGGTACACACCACCCGTTCCACCGCTGCGTTTGCTGAGAGGCACTGCAATATGCAGCGGGCAAGTTCATTGGGCAATCAACAGCCCGGTGCCTCTTAAAAGAAGTAGAATGCCGCGCCCAGGATGAGATAAACGGCCAGAAGTTGAGCCCCTTCCAACCAGTTCGACTCGCCGTCCAGCGCGATCACCGTTACGACTCCGACCGACAGCGCCACCGCCGCCACCTCGAACGCGGTGAAGGCCAGGTTCATGTCGTTGCCGAAGAGCAGCGAGACGAAGACCATCAGCGGCGCGACGAAGAGCGCGATCTGGGTGCTGGAGCCGACGGCGATGGAGAACGCCAGGTCCATCTTGTTCTTCGCCGCCATCATGACGGCGGCACCGTGCTCGGCGGCGTTACCCACCAGCGGGATGATGATCACGCCGAGGAAGATCTCGCTCACGCCCAGCGCGGCGATGGTCTCCTCGGTGGCGCCCACCAGGACCTCGGACAGCCAGGCGACGAATACGGTTGCCAGGACCAGTACGGTGATCGCCTTTTTCAGCGACCACTGCGGCTCCTCGTGCTTGCCCTCTGGCCGGAACATCGCCTTGTGTGTTTTGAGCGAGAAGAGCAGGCTCAACCCGTAGACGATGAGCAGCACGACCGAGACCGCCTCCGAGAGATGCTGCAGCGTGGCGCTGTTACCGGCCGGGTGGGTAAAATCGAACAGCGCCGGTACGACGAGCCCGACCGCGGCCAGCACCAACAGGGCGACGTTCATCCCGGCGGCCTGCCGGCTGAACGACTGCGTTTGGTGGCGCACGCCGCCGACGAACATCGACAGCCCCAGTATCAAGAGCAGGTTGCCAATGATCGAGCCGGTGATCGATGCTTTGACCAGCTCGATCAGCCCGGCACGCAGGGCGAAGATGCCGATGATCAGCTCGGCGGCGTTGCCCAGCGTGGCGTTCATCAGGCCGCCGAACGTCGGTCCCGTCCGGGCGGCCAGCTCTTCGGTGGCGAAGCCCATCTCCCCGGCCAGCGGGACGATGGCGAGCGCGGCGGCGATGAAAATAATGGCGGCGGGCGCGTGTGTGTACTCCAGTATCAGTGCTGTCGGCACCAGGACGACTGCCGCGATTCGCAGAATCTTCATCGTGCGCCTAGTGGTCGGTTACCGGTTACCGGTTACCGAAATTACATCCTCTCGATGATCGCATCACCGAAGCCGGAGCAGGAGAGCTCGTTCACGTCCTTGCGGCCCTCGCGGTTCATCAGGCGCGCCAGGTCGTAGGTCACGTGGCCCGCCTTGATCGACTTCTCCATCCCCGTGATGATCAGGTCGGCCGCCTCGTCCCAGCCCATGTGGTTGAGCATCATGACCGCCGAAAGGATCAGCGAGCCCGGGTTCACCTTGTCCATGCCGGTGTACTTGGGCGCGGTGCCGTGGGTCGCCTCGAACAGGCCGACATCGTCCGACATGTTGGCGCCCGGTCCCAGCCCCAGGCCGCCGACCAGCGCGATGGCGGCGTCCGACAGGTAATCGCCGTTCAGGTTGGGCAGCGCGAGGACACTGTACTCGTCGGGCCGCGTCTGGATCTGCTGGAAGATCGAGTCGGCGATCCGGTCCTTCATCAAGATCTTGCCTTTCGGCATCTTCCCGTCCAGATCGTCCCATAGCTTCTTCTCGCTGATCGTTACATCACCGAACTCTTTTTCCGCCAGCTCGTAGCCCCACTTGGCAAACGAGCCCTCGGTGAACTTCATGATGTTGCCTTTATGGACCAGCGTCACCGACGGGAGGTTCTGCGCGACGGCCCACTGCAGCGCCTTGCGAACGATCCGACCGGTGCCGAAGACCGAGATCGGCTTCACGCCGATGCCAGAGTCGGAGCGGATCTCGCGGCCCGTCTTCTCTTTAATAAGGTCGATGATGGCCGTGGCCATCTCGCTGCCGTTCTCGTAATCGTATCCGGCGTAAACGTCTTCCGTGTTCTCGCGGAAGATCACGAAGTTCACCTTGTCGGCGTACTTATTGGGCGCCGGAACCCCCTCGAAGTATCGGATCGGCCGCACGCAGGCGAAGAGATCGAGGTGCTGGCGGAAGCGGACGTTGATGGAGCGGAAGCGCTCGCAGACCCCGTCGTCCTTACCGCAACGGTCGCAGGTTCCTTCGTGGTACTGCTGGTGCGCGCAGTGCAGGCAGACGTGGGTCTCTTCGCCGATCGGCGTCGTGAACGGACCCTTGATGGCGACCCTAAGGTAGCGGATCGCCTCCACCGTCTCGTCGGGAAATTCGCTGCCGTAGTGGTGCAGCCCCTCGAGACCGGCGTAGAGCGGGCACCAGGAGATGGCGCGGTCGCCGTTGTACGCCTTGTCGACCGCCGAGTCCACGACCTTCTGCATCACCGGCGTAATGTCGATGCCGATGCCGTCGCCGCGGAGCACCCCGATGATCGGGTTGTTGCCGATGACCAGCTCGCCGTCCACATACTGGATGAGATCACCCTCGGGGATCTTCACTTCCCTGAATTCCATTGTTCCTTCCTTCTGATTGGGTTCCGGTTGGGACCGGTGGGAGGATTCTACGAGCGGAGGGGCGGGCGGA
>JBDHHX010000328.1:0-3964 GCA_039589155.1 Gemmatimonadota bacterium
CAGCCCAAAGCCCATGGCCAGTCCGGCCATGGTCAGCACGTTCAGGCTGAAGTTGCTGAAGTAGAGCAGGTTGATGGCGATCAGCACCGAGAAGACGACGGTGGCGAACACGATGCCCGCGGTGCGGAACGAGCCCAAGAAGATCAGCAGTACCAGGAAGATGACGATAGCCGCGGCCAACGCGCGCAGCCGCAGATCGGTCAGCTGCTTTCGGACCTCCCGGCTGCCGTCGTATTCCAGGTTGAGTCGCATCCCCGGCGGCAGCTGTGCCTCGAACTCCGCCACTTTTTCCTTTATGGCATCGGCAACGCGGAGTGCATTAGTACCAACACCTCGGATCAGCGACAGTCCAACCGCCGGGCGCCCATCGATGCGGAAATGGTATTGCGGATCTGCAGAAGTGTCGGCCACCTTCGCCACATCGGATACCCGGACCACCTCTCCCGTGCCTAGCGTATCCGGCACCACCACCAGCTTCTCCAGCTCGGCCACCGCATCCACATCGTTCCGAATCGTGACCACCCATTCGGTGTTGCCGCGCAGGAGTTTGCCCGCGGTGCGCACCAGTTCGGCTGCATCCAGTGCCAGAGCGACGTCGTAGGGGCGCACGCCGTACGCCTCCATGCGCTGACGGTCCAGCTCGATACGGATCTCCCGGTCCTCGCCGCCCTGCACCGCCACCTCTTCCACACCGTCCAGCGCCACCAGCTGCGGCCTGAGCTCGTCCTCGGCAAAGCGCCGCAGGTGCTCGAACGTGTAACTGCCGGTCAGCGTGTAGCGCATGTCTACGCGTTCGCCCGTCTCGAACTCCCGCGGTACGAACGGCTGCACTTCGGGCCGCACGTCCGGCGGAAGGTCATCACGAATCGCCTGGATTCGTTCGCCCAACTCCAGGCGCGCGAAGTCCATGTCGGTGCCGCGTGCGAACTCGACGGTGATCTCTGAACTGTTTTCGGCAGACTCCGAAACGATCTTGCGCACGCCCTGTACCTGCTGGGCCGCACTCTCCAACGGTGCGGTCAAGAACGACTCGACGACTTCGGGCGAGGCGCCCGGCCACCTTGTCTCGATGTTCAGCTGTGGGTAGTCGACGTCGGGAAGAAGCTCCACCGGGATGTCGATGAACGAAGCGACGCCCACGACCGCGATGGCGATGTAGACCATCGCCACGGTTGTCGGTCGGTTGATCGATAGCCTGATCACGATGCCTCCGACCGTACGGGCTGCACTTCCGAGCGGGCGAAGCCACGCAGCCCTTCGAGACTGGCGTAGATGACCGGGACGATGATAAGCGTGAGCAGTGTCGCCGAGATCAGCCCACCGATCACCGCCACAGCCAAGGGAGCGCGCAGGTCAGCGCCGGCACCCAGCCCCAACGCCAACGGCGTCAGGCCTAGCACCGTTGTCGCCGTCGTCATGATGATCGGTCGCAGGCGCACGCGTCCAGCCTCCAAGATCGCATCACGAAGAGCCGCTCCTTCACGCCGGTATTGATTGATGAAATCCACCTTGATGATGGCATCGTTCACCACAATTCCCACCAGAATCACGAAGCCGATCAGGCTCATCACGTTCACGCCATCTCGGGCGATGACCAGCGCGATCACGGCGCCGATCGCCGCCAGCGGGACGGCCAACATGATGGTGAAGGGATGGATCACCGACTCGAACTGCGCGGCCAGGATCATGAAGACGAGCGCGAGAGCGAGCCCGAAGGCCAAGGCCAGCGAGCGGAACGACTCGCGCATCTCCTCGTTCACGCCGCCCACCTCGTAACGCATCCGCGGCGGCACCTCCAAGCCGACCAGCGCCGATTCGATCGCGACGACTGCCGCGTCCAGTCCACCGCTGGCTACATCCGCGTATACCGGCACGACACGGCCCTGAGTGTCACGCAGCACTTCCACCGGCGCCAACTTCTCGCGCCAAACGATCAGCTCGCGGACCGGTACCCCCTGGATCTGGAACATCAGCAGGTTGTTGAATTCGCGGCGAATGCCCTCCGGCGGACGCACCAGCACGTCTATGCGCCGATCGAAGTCGACGAAACGCGTGGCCACCAGCCCGCGCATATACGCTTCAATGGCGTCCGCCACCTCGCGAACCGTTAACCCGTGCCGCGCCACTCGCTCGCGCTCGATCTCGATCTCGATCTCCGGTTGGCCGCGCAGCAGTCCGGTGCGCACACCCGTTAGCATCGGCAGCGCGTTCAGCCGCCGCTCGACCTCGGCGGCGACATCGAGAGCCACGTTCAGGTCTTCACCCCGGATCCTCACCGCGATATCCGCTTCGCCCGAGCCGAGGACTCGTCCCAGTTCGGTGGTACGACCCGTCTCGATGGTCAGTGCATCGCTGCTCAACAAGTCGCCGATGCCGAGCCGCATCCGCTCCACAGCCTCGGCGGTCTTCGTTCCGGCCGTCAGACGAACGTCCACCGCCGCTGTGTTCACGCCCGTCGCCTCGCGTTCGGTCACCTCGGCCGCCTCGGCGCGTCCTATCCGCGCAAAGGTCGCCTCCGTCGACGCATCCTCCATCGCCACGCTCTCGACTTGCGACGTCACCTCATCCGTCGTCTCGAGCGGTGTGCCCAACGGCAGGTTGATGCGAGCCCGGTAGGCGCCCTCATCGACCTGGGGAAGGAGATCACGGGGCAGGCCGTAGCCGACGGCGAGCGCGACCGCGAAAGCGGCTGCGGCAACGACGAGAGTTGCGGCTCGATGATCCAGCGCCCACTCGAGCAGCTGGTGATAGCGGCGCGCGAAGCGCTCGAACCATCGGTCGAACGCGCGGAAGACCGGCTGCGCCAGCACCGACAACGGCCGCGCGATCAGGCCACCCCAGAACTTCACCAGTGCGACGATCAACGCGCCAAACATTCTGAACAGCGAGCCGATCGCAACTCCGACCCATCGCAGCAGGATAGACGGCCACCGCCACCACCGCGCTTTGCCGCCGTACTTCTCGCTGGTTTCCTGTGCGACGTCCCGAACCCGCGGGACCATCCTCCCACGATCACCCACATCCGCGCCCGCCTCGGCACCGGCGCCGATGCGAGCCGCGATGGTCGGCAGCAAGGTCAACGCCACCAACAGCGACGCCAACAAGGACACCGCCACCGCAATCGACAGGTCCTTGAATAGCTCTCCAGCCACACCTTTCACATAGATGATCGGGCCGAACACCGCGATGGTCGTGAACGTCGACGCCGTGATTGCCGCCTGGACTTCTCGGGCACCCAACGCGGCAGCGGCGGCCGGGCCCAATCCCCGCTCGCGATGCCGGAAGATGTTCTCCAGCACAACGATCGAGTTGTCCACCAACATGCCGACGCCCAACGCCAACCCGCCCAGGCTCATGATGTTCAGGCTGACGCCGAACACGTAGAGCAGTCCGAACGTGAGGATCACGCTGATGGGTATCGACAATGAGATGGCCACCGGGTAACGGGCATCGTGCAGGAACAGGAACAGTACCAGGAAGGCGAGGATGCCTCCCAAGGCCAACGCTTGCACGACGTTGGAGATCGAATCGCGGATGAAGCCGGCTTGCGAGGTCGCCACGGCCAGCTCGACCTCGGGGTACTCCGACCGCAGCTGTCCGAGCACTTCCTCCACGCGCTCCGCCACCTGAACTGTGTTGGCGCCCGACTCCTTATATAGAAGCAGGCCCACCGACTCGCGGCCATCGTAGCGCGCGATGGTCTCGCGATCCGCGTAGCCGTCCTCTACCTCGGACACGTCGCGCAACAACACCACCGTGCCGCTGCCCCCACGACCGACGACCGTTTCACCGATCTCGTTCACCGCCTGAAACTCGCCCAGCGCACGCAGCGCATAGCGGTAGCGTCCACGCCGGATCGTACCGCCCGGCGCGCTGTAGTTCGCCGCGTCCAACGCCACCGACACCTGGTCGATGGTCACGCCCAAGGCTTCCAGTCGGCCGGGATCTACCTTCACGTGGATCT
>JBDHHX010000329.1:0-3962 GCA_039589155.1 Gemmatimonadota bacterium
CGGCGATACCGGCGATGCGGGCCGCCCGCATCGATCCGGTGACGGCGCTGCGTACGGAGTAGCACTACCAGTGCCTTCCGGTGGAACCCGGGCCGGCGTAGCTTTGTAGTCAGAATCATGGACCTCATTCTGATTGCAAAGATCGCCGGCGCCGTGTTCGTGTTTGTGTTGGGCATTTGGATCGGTTTCGGCATGCGCGGGGTGCGCGGCCCCAAGAAGCCGAAGGAGTGGCGCGCCGACGATCGTCTGCGGGCGACGTGGATCAACCGAACGTTCTTCCGGGCGGGACCTCCGTCGCGGGGTTGGGACACGGATCGGCTGGTCGTTCCCAAGAAGGATGACGAGGACGAGGAGAAGCGTCCGATCGTTAAGTTGGGGCGCCGCTAGCGCTCGGACCTGACGCGAAACGCGCGTAGCCTGCCTAGGGCGGCGGCTAGCTCGTGTATGCGGAAACCGGCGTAGTCGCCGGGCTGCCGCGAATCGATGGCACCCAGTCCTTCCCGACGAATTTCATCCAGCAACGCTTCCAGCGCCTGACGCATGGTGCGTCGTCCGTCGATCTGACGGCCGGCGGCATATACCATCGACTGGGCGATGGCTCGAACCTGTGCCTCCTCGACCAGCTGTTCCAGGGCGCCGAGGTCGAGCTCCTGCGTGCCGAAGAGAACGCGGGTCGGGGTCTGTACCTTAATAGACGTCTCTTTCTTTCCTTTACGGGCATTGATGCTCGCCGGATCGGGAATCCGTCGGAGCGGCTCGGACCAGGCGCCGCCTTCGTGGGCGCGCAACGTATCGTAGCGTTGGGCTATGGCGCGGGCTTCCGTCGTCAGGTCCGCCGGTAGGTAGGCGCGCATGCCGATGACGGTGTCTGCGACATCGAAGTAATCGCCGGCGCCGCCGACGACAACTACAGTAGAAACGCCAAGCTCCTCGTACATCTGTCGGGCGCGATCAATGAACGGCGTGATTGGCTCGTCGTCATTGTGAATCAGCGCCTGCATCCGCGCATCGCGGATCATGAAGTTGGTGGCGCTGGTGTCTTCATCGATCAATAGGCACGAGGCGCCGACCTCGAGCGCCTCGGAGATGGCCGCCGCCTGGCTGGTGGAGCCGCTGGCGTTAGTGGTGGAGAAGTGGGCCGTGTCCTCGCCGCCCGGCAGGTCCATGATGAAGTTGGAGATGTCCACGCCCGCCACCGACCGCCCATCTTCGGCCCTGATCTTCACCGCATCGGTAACGGTGACGGCCAACTCGCGGCCGTCGCTTTCGATGTGTTCGTAGATGCCGTATTCGATGGCGCGGAGCAGCGTCGACTTGCCATGGTAACCGCCGCCAACGATGAGCGTGACGCCCCGCGGAATCCCCATACCAGTCACCGCGCCGCGGTTGGGTGCCGTTAGTGTGACGCGAAGTTTCTCCGGCGCGACGAAGGCGACGGCATCGGAAGCGGAGAGCGGCCGATCGTCGACGCCGCTGACCCGCGGCAGGATCGCGCCGTCGGGGACGAAGCCGACGAGCCCGCGCTCGACCAACTGATCGCGCAAAGCAACGGAGTCTTCGCTGAGGTCGGCCTGGCTGCGCATCGCCTCCAGCGCGCCCGTTGCCGGGGCGAGAATGTCGCAGAGGGCGGCGGGAATCGCGGAGATCAGCATCTCGTCGGCCTGGCGGCCGAGAACGCGCCGGCCGCTGGCCGGTAACCCGGCGGTGAAGCGGACGACGACGTCGCCGCTCTCGCTGATCTGCAGGCTCGTGCGCTCCAGGATGCATTGTCCCGGTGTTAGGATGCGGATGATGCCGCTCTTCCCGGTGCCTCTTGTTTCGCTGGCGCCGGCGAGCGCCGACGCCAGTCGGCGGTTGAGGAAGTCGGCGGCGGCGACCCGCCGCACACCGTCTGCCAGCAGATCATCGGGTAGCCGGGCGACCTCGGCGGGAAAGACGGCGCGCAGGCGGCTGGGTGCGGCGAAGGGGTCGCCCTGCACGTAGTCGATGTGGAGGTCGAACTCAGCGAAGTCGTAAGCGCCGACGATCCGCTTGTAGGCACCGTACCCGGCTCCGTCGATCTCGCGGAGCTCGGAACGCAGCTTATCTTTCGACTTCATCCAACGAGACATCGACGGCGGCCGGCAGGTGAGTATCCCACCACTCGCGCGCCTCCCGACGGCTCCAGCCACCGCCATCGCATGAAGCCAGTCGAACCGCGAGTTCGGCGGCGGTTTGTGGTCGCTCAGCCGGGTCCTTGGCGAGGCAGTCCATGATGATGCGTTCGAGCTCCGCCGGTATCTCCAGCTCCGACCGTTCCGACGGCGGTACGGGTGTGTTCTTGACGTGAGCGACGGCCATCGCCAGCGAACCGTCGACCTCGAACACGAGCTGACCCGTGAGCAGCCAGTAGCCGACGCAACCGAGGCTGTAAAGATCGGCCCGGTGATCCGCGGGCTCGCCTGCGACCAGCTCGGGGGCCATGTACGCCGGAGTTCCGAGCACGGCTTGCTCAGCGGTCAGTGCGAGGCTTTCGTCTCCGGTGTCGGTCCACTTGACCAGGCCGAAGTCGAGGACCTTGACGAAGTCGGTCCGCTGCCCGAGCCGGCAGGCATAGATGTTGGCTGGCTTGATGTCTCGGTGGATGAGACCGTTCGCGTGGGCGTCGGCCAGAGAATCGCAGGCCTGTTCCAAAAGGAAAATCACCCGATCGGGTTGCAGCGGTCCGAATCGCTCGACCAATCTCTCGAGGTCGAGTCCCTCCAACAGTTCCATGACGTAATGGAATGTCCCGTCCTCAGAAACGCCGAAGTCATAAAGCTCGACGGTGTGTGGCGACCGAAGACTGGCGGTGGCCTGGGCTTCGAGCTGGAAGCGGTCGATCATCGGGTCCTCCGCTGGGCCCAACGCCTGTTTCAGTCTCTCAGGACGGATCAGTTTGATGGCTGCCGGCCGGACCAGCATTTTATGGCTGGCACGCCAGACTTCGCCCATGCCGCCGCTGCCGATCTGTTCCTCGAGCAGGTAGCTCCCGAGCCGTTGCGCCTCCTGAGCTTCTTTCCTGAGCCGGTACATCATGTTTGCGAGGATAACGCCCAGGGCCGCGGCGATGATGCTGGGCACGGTGAAGTCGAGATACGCGACGAAGGGTGCCTCAGGTACGCCGAACCACTTTGTTCCCGCGTAGAGAACGAGCGGCGGTATCGCGGAGAGGAAGATCCCGCGGCCGATCTGTCTTCGCCATGGGATGGCGATGACGATCGGAACCAGCAGGATCCACATGCTGACCCAGGGGAGGCCATCGAATCGGCGACCGTCGATCCACCAGGCAGCGCTCACCTCGCCCGCTGCGATGATGACGGTGACCGTGAAGACGTAAGCGATGACGAAGCCGAGCCGCACCTGCCAGGGGATCTTCTGGATCCCGGCCAATGCCAACACGAGGATCGATGGCGGCACCGTCCAAGAGCTGTTGGGCAGTCCGAACTGGGTGCGGCCAGTGAAAAAGTCTTGCGAGACCTTGTATACGAGGTACTCGAGAAACAGCTCGAAGACCCAGAGCCCGATCAGTGCCATCGCCATCAGCCGGACCCGACTGATCGGCAGCTCCCAATCGGTAAGCCGGCTTGCGGCGAAGGGTCCGGACGAGTCGGGTGCGGCGCGAGCGAGGAGTCTCTTGCGTGGCGTGGTCATAGGTTCTATTCGTGGGCACGAATCGCTACCAGCGCAAGTCATACGAGAGAATGAGATGGCGTCTCCCCAAGAGGACAGGCGGGTACAACGGGTTCGGCGGATCCTGATCTGGATCTTCGTTGCCAACGCCCTGTTGGTGGCGGTGAAGATCGGGGTCGGCTTGGTAACAGGGTCGATCTCGGTGCTGGGCGACGCGGCCCACTCTGGAACCGACGCGCTGAACAACCTGGTCGCCCTGGCCGCCATCTACTTCGCGGCGGCGCCGCCCGACGAGCGGCACCCGTACGGGC
>JBDHHX010000330.1:0-3960 GCA_039589155.1 Gemmatimonadota bacterium
CTTCACCGGTGAAGCTGTAGGCGATCGTCTTCCCCTCTTCCTCGGGGTGTCGGAAGAACTGCGGCCACATGAGCCCATCGACGTTGCGCGGGTGGATCGGGACCCAGAGGTCGAGATCGAACGCCAACGCGTCGATATACTCCCAGATCTGTATCGTTTCGTTTTCGGCCGACAGACGCAGAGTCTGGAACGCGGCACGCGACTCGACATCGTTGCGACCCACCGGCGCCACCGGCGGTCGCGTCGGATAACGCAACGCCCGCTTCAAAGCCTCCGGGTGATCGTTCTCCGTCGCGGCGCTCGACTGCGCCGATGCACCTGGCATCGGATCAAGCGCCGGATCGACGCCCGGCGCACGCGGCGCCACCGCCTCTTGCGAAGCGGTCGGCTCGGCGTCGGTCACCGCTTCCGCCCCCGCCCCCAACAGAGCGACCATCTTGACCATGTCGTCGCGCTCGTAGTACCGCTCGAGCGGAGTGTAGGGATCGATGACGAGGACCGTCACACCGGTCGAGAGCAGCTGCTGCAGCAGCGGCAGCATCGCCTGTTCCTGCGATACGGCCGTGTTCACGTTCGCCTGTATCTTCTGTATGCCCCACGCCGCACCTTCCGCCTGGCCATAAGCAAACGCCTGCACGCCCGGTCCGCTCTTCGATTTCTGTGTCGCGAGCTTCCCGTTCACCATCACCACGTGGAGCGAACCGATCTCGGCGAATTGCTTCATCGTCATCAGCGCGTAGAGACGCGCCATGATCCCGCGGTCCAGGTTCACCTGGTGGTCCGTCTGCGGGTCCAGCTGGATTCCGCCATGCCCGGCCACCAGGCTGTCATACATCACGCTGGCCGCCGGCTTCGATTGCATCGGCAACGCAGCGTCCGGTTCGATCAAGCCGCTGGTCACCGCGAACTCCCGCGCCTCCGTGTCGTTGGTGAACATCTGCGGCACGAACCGACCGTCCTTCAGCGTGAGCCCGATCCCGCGAGGCGTCTCGGCATCGTTCACCTTCACGTTGCCGTAGCCCTTCTCCTCCAGCGCGTTATCCAATTCGCCCATGAAGCGCGCGAAATCTGCCGGCGGCACCGGAAGGATGAGCCCGTCCAACCGCTCCAGCGCGTCCGCCAGCTCCCTATACGTCCCATCACCGCGGGCGGTGCGGCGCATCAGTTCGATCAGCCCGGAGTTCTGCTCGTCAGTCATGACCTTCGGCAGGTGAGGGGAAATGGGGTTGGGGAGTGGGTGCTGCATGGTTGGCGCTTTACACGATACCTTGCCCCTCCGTGGAATGTTCCGCCCTCAGGAAAGTAGACAAGTAGGCGAGTAGACGAGTGGACGAGACTCGGCAATCCTCCGTACTCTCGTCTACTTGTCTACTAGTCTACTCGTCTACTTGCATGCCTACTCGGCAACGAACCCGATCTCCTTGTGGCTCCCGTCACAAAACGGCTTCCTCCCAGACTGGCCGCACCGGCAGATGGAAACTTTCATGCGGGTGATCTGGTCGGTGCCATCGTCGCTACGAATGGTCACCGGGCCGGTCAGCATCAGGGGGCCGTTGGGCCGCCGGGTGACGGTCAGCTTCCCGCCTGGTTCGATCTCCTGGTCTGCGGGTCGATCCTCGGGGAATTCGCCGGAAGCTCGGAACCCAGCGTCGGAGTGACGTCCGTCGCAGAACGGCTTGTTCTCCGATACACCGCAGCGGCAGAGAGCCACCCGCGTATCGGTGAACAGAAGTGCGCCATCGCCGTCGACGATCTCGATTGCACCGTGGGCGTAGACGGGGCCGTCGGCCTCGAAGCGAACGGTGTTTTCGCCGGGGATGGCTTCGGAGGCACCGCCGTCTTTGCGTTCGAAGTGCAGAGCGCCGGTGGGGCAGCGGGCGACGACCTCGGCGATTTCGTCAGCGGACCGCGCGTCCGCATCGATCCACGGACGCCGACCTTTCTCGAACACACCCGGGAGTCGTTTGACGCATTCGGCAGAATGAATACAGCGCCTGGCGCCGAACTTGATGGTGATGTCTTTGCCGTCGTACCCGCGGATCTTTTCGCTCAAGATCACCCCCCCACGTATTACCAGTAGCTCATCGCGCCCAGGCCGAGCACTCGACGTAGATAGGCTAGCTGCCCGATGTGATACGACTCGTGTTGTAGCAGGAACGCGGCCCCTCCCAGAATCGTTCCGTCGGCTACCGGGAATTCGGCTGGCGCCTTCTCGCCGAGCTCCGCGTCCGATACGGCCGGGAGCCGCTCGGCAAGGACTTCCGAGACCTCGCGCCACGCGACGCGCACGCCCTCGAGCTCTGGATACGCCGTCATCTCATCTATGCTACTCACCCCGTCCAGCTGCTTCTGGTACGGGTGCTCCACGTCCGCGCCCAGCATGCGGGCCAGATAGCAGCGGGCATCCAGCAGGTGCACCGCGATGAACACCATGTTGTTGACGCCCGGGGCCGGCTGTTTCTGCGCTGTGTCCTCGTCGACAGCGTCCACGGTGTTCAGGAAGAGGCGCTCGTTCAACCTCAAGATCTCGTACAGCGTTGCGACCCTCGGATTCATTGGACCTCCAGACGTGTTGCCCGGTCGTTACACCGTCTGATGCTCTTAGATGAACGTAGCGATCTCGTCAAGAGGTTTCCGACCGATGTCAGGCACCTGGGCGCCGTCAGCCGGATAACCCACGACCAATAACAGGAACGGGCGCTCGCCTTCCGGCCGGTTTAGGATCTCGTTCAGAAATCCCATCGGGCTCGGCGTGTGCGTCAGCGTGGCCAGGCCGGCGTGGTGCAGCGCGGTGATCAGCACGCCGGTCGCGATACCCACCGATTCCTGCGTGTAGTAGTACTTGAACTTCACACCTTCGGGGCTGACGCCGTAGCGCTTGGCGAAGACGGCGATGAGCGTCGGTGCGGTCTCGAGGAACGGCTTGTGCTCGTCCGTGCCCAGCGGCTCCAGTGCGTCCAGCCACTCCTGCGGAGCCCGCTGCGTGTAGAACTCGTGCTCTTCCTGCTCGGCGCCCTCGCGGATCCTGCGCTTCACCTCCGGGTCGGAGACGACGACAAAGTGCCAGGGCTGCATGTTGGCGCCGCTGGGCGCGCTGCCGGCAGCACGCAGACAGTCCTCGATGACGCCGCGTGGCACGGGCCGATCGTCGTAATCGCGGACGGTGCGGCGGCGCTGCAGCTCCTCGTTGAAGGCGGCGGCGCGGGCCGCCATCTCGTCGGGTGGGAACTCCTTATAATCGCTGTACGGTATGAACCTGGCTGCTGACATGATTGATTCCTTATCCCGGGCACTTGGTCGAAATCATCAGCACCTAACATTCAGTCATTAACGCTCAAGGATTTGAGGATTGAGAGCTAGGTGCTAGATGTTAATGATTGCGCAGCCCCGCGCTACAACAACGCACCACAGTGCTTACAGTGCTTTGCGTCCAGGTCGTGCCCTTCCGTCGCGCACTGCGGACACGTCTTCGTCGTGACCGAACGCCTTCGCGTCGCGCTGGCCAGCTCGACGGTCACGATCCCGGTGGGCACGGCTATGATGCCGTAGCCGATGATCATGACGACCGACGCCAACATCCGACCGATGACCGTCGCCGGTGCCAGGTCGCCGTAGCCCACCGTCGTCATCGTCACGACCGCCCAGTAGATGCTCAGCGGAATGTTGGTGAACCCGTTGGCCTCGCCCTCGATCAGGTACATCAGCGCGCCGATGATAAGCACCAACGTCAGCACGGTGCCCAGAAAGACCACGATCTTCCGACTGCTGTCCCGCATCGCCTCGCGCAACATTTGCGCTTCACCGACGAAGTGGACCAGCTTCATCACCCGGAACACCCGCAGCAGTCGCAGCGCCCGGATGACGATGAGCGACTGGGCGCCGGGCATCAGCACGCTGAGGTACGTCGGCACGATGGCCAGCAGATCGACCAGTCCAAAGAAGCTGAATGCGTAGTACAGC
>JBDHHX010000331.1:0-3952 GCA_039589155.1 Gemmatimonadota bacterium
TCCAATGGGCCTGGGTGGACTCGAACCACCGACCTCACGCTTATCAGGCGTGCGCTCTAACCACCTGAGCTACAGGCCCTGCTGGTCCATCACGCTAACCGCGCCGCACACGGCGGTCAATACGTGAGGCCCACAATATATCCTTGGGATTACCAGTTTCCAGCCCCGACTCACCAGCCGAGACGCTGGAGGAGCGCCGTGGTCTCCTCGGGTGTGAGGAAGTTGAGCGGCCGGCCCGGGTGATCGGCCAACGCCCAAGCCGCCGCTGCTGCGGCGGCCGCGGTGCCGCGGATGCCGTCGAGGTCGATCTTGTCGAAGGTGTCGCCGGCGTTGTGGTACCAGCGGGGCGCGTCGGGCGGTAGCGAAGACTGGACGTAGATGGTGGGGACGCCCTCGAGCAGGAAGGGCTGGTGGTCGCTGCCGGGACCGCCGCCATGGTTCACCTCGGTCCCGACGCCGTAGTCGCGAAGCGCCGTCTCTGTCGCCAGACGGGCGAACAGTGTGTCGGCCTCCTCGTGGCCAGTGGCGCCATAACCGATCGGGGCGCCCACCATGTCCAGGTTCATCATGGCGACCACGCTCGATAGCTCGTTGGCGTGCGTGCCCACGTAGTAGCGCGATCCCAGGAGCCCCAGCTCCTCGCCGGCGAAGAGGACGATGCGGACGGTTCGCGCCGGCCGGCGACCGGCAGCGGTCAGGGCTGCAGCCGCCGCCATCACCGACAAGACCCCGGTCCCGTTGTCGAGGGCGCCGTCCCCCAAGTCCCACGAATCGAGATGCGCGCCCAGGAGGAATTCCTCGTCGGCCAGCAGCGGATCGCTTCCCTTCAGCTCGCCGATGACATTTAGAACGGTGCCGTCGCGGGTCTCGGCCTCGACGCGCATCTCCAGGATGACGGGTCCGGCGCCAGCGAGCTGGCGGCGAAGCCACAGCCCGTCCTCGCGCGAGAGCGCCATAACCGGGAGCGGCGCCGGCACCTCGGGCCAGGGCGCGACCCGGGCCTGGGGCAGTCGCCCCGGCTGGAAGGTGATGCGCAGGAGTGCCGCCGCGCCCGCGTCGACAGCCCGCTGCATCAGTTCCTGGTTGATGGCGTCGGTCAGCCAGGCGGCGCCCTGGCCGCGCTCACCGAGGGCGGCCACACTGGCGGAATCTCCGCGTCCCACATCGATCACGGGAACCGAGTCCGCGGTGATGCCCGGCGAATAGCCGAGCGCCACGGCGGCGAGCGGTCGCTGGCGTGCCGCGGCCGGCGTGACGACGTGCACATAGCTGTTGCCGCGGCGCCAGACCGGGATGCGGACCACTTCGTAGTAGACTGTGTCCAACCCGAAGCTGCGCAGCCAGCCTGCCGCCCAGGCCTCGGCGCGGGTGCCCGACGGCGTACCCGACAGGCGACCGCCGATGGTGTCGATGAGGCCGGCGGCCATGACGGGAAGTTCGGGCGACTGGAGCGCCGCTGCGATCACGGCGTCCAGAGCGCTGTCGGGTGGCGGGGGCGGTGGCTGCTGCTGCCGGCTGAAGCCGGTCAGGCAGAGCGATAGGAACAGGACGGCCGCGACACGAGGCAGCGAAAGACGAGAGGGCCCTGACGGCCCTCTCAACAGCCGACCTGTGATGTGCCGCGCGTCACTCCCACTCGGTAGGGCGGCGGCGGCGCGTTTGGCTGGAGTAACCTTTGTCGTGCTCGTACTCTTGGAATTCGTCAGCCCACTCCTCCTCGTCCTCCTCCTCCTCCTCGAACTCCGCATCAAACTCGTCGTACTCGTCCCCGTACTCTGCCGACTCAACGTCGTCCTCGCTACGTCCGGCGAGAAAGTTTTCCGGGTCGAGCGACCGATCCTCAAGCGAGCTCATATTCCGTCCTCCTGGCGGACCAGCTGGCCTGAAACCCGGCCGTGCAACATGCAAACGGCCTCTTTCGCCAAATAATAACGAGCGCCAGCCTTGTCAAGCACTTCTTTCCTGGCAGCTCTCGCACCTGGTGTGCGACGGCCGTTGCTACCGCGGCGGCCGTCACAGATATTGAGGAGTTATCGCGGGCCGGTCGGCCGACCGGCTCGTCGTTTTAGCCCCGTCCACAACCTGATTCCGGTAATGCGTCGGCCCGCTCTTCTGGAGATCTCGACTCTACTCACACGCCCACGCGGCGTGCTGGTCCTGTCCTGCCTGATGTACGTGGCAGCGGGGCTGCATGCGGTCCTGCTGGCGCAACTGGGCTGGCCGAGCATGGAGGTACTGTGGTCCGCCATGCTGGTGCCGACCATCGCGATCTCGTTCTATTACGGTCGCTGGGGAGCGGCGGCGTCGGTGGCGGTCGCCGTCGCGTTGTTCATGGGTGTCGAGCGGTTGGTCCACGGACGCCAGGCATTCTCGGGCGAACGGCTGGTCTTCGGGATCACGATCCTGCTGGCGATCGTGGTGCTGGGCATCGCCATCGGCGGCCTGGCCGAACTGCTGCGCCGGGAGTACCGGCGGCGCGTGGAAGCGGAGCGCCACGCGGCCACGAACGAGATGGCGGTGGCGCTGAAGCACGAGATCCACAACCCGCTGGCAGCGCTGGTGGCGGAGGTCCAGCTACTGGAAGAGGAGTCGACGTCGATGGCGGACTCGCAGCGTCAGAGTGTACTCAGCATGGGCGAGCTGGCGCGACGCATCCAGTCGCTGGTCGACCGGGTATCCGAGATGAACGAAGCGAAACGCGTCGAGTACCTGAAGGGACGGTACATGACCGATCTGTCTGAGGATTGACGGCGGTGATATGTTTGAAACGATGATCCCACGACGTCTATTGACTCTAGCCCTGTTATCGCTGGCGGGCTGCAACGCGCCCCAGCCGTTCGGCGACCGACACAGCATCATCGTTCACGCCGATACTGAGCTGTGGGCCGCGGTCGAGGCCGAGGTGATGGCGACGCTGGAACAGCGGGTGTTCACCACGCGGTCCGAACGCAAGTTCAAGGTGACCTACGTCGCGCCAGACGACGAGCGCTGGGCGAGCCTGCGTATGTGGCACCAGGTCGTGGTGATCGGCCCTGCCAGCGACGAAATCGTCCAGCAGATCGTCAACCCCAACGTGGCCGCGCCGGCTTTCTTACAGACGGAAGGCACCTGGGCGCGCGGCCAGACCGTCTCGGTCCTCTACCTGCCGGAGACGGGCCAAGCCGATGCTGTCCGCCAGCTGTTACCCCAATTGTACACGACGTTGGACGAGCAGTACCAGACGTGGGTGATCGAGCGCATGTACAGCAGCGGGGTCAACGATTCCCTGGGGCTGGCGCTGGCCGAACTCGGCTTCACGCTTCAGCTCCCCAACGTCTATATCCATATCGTCGAAGACTCTTTCATCCGGGTCGGCAACTCCTACAGGGGCAGCGACACCGACCTGCTGCGCTCGCTCCTCATCACCTGGATGAGCGGGACGCAGGACGTGACGCCGGACGAGCTGCGCGCCTGGCGCGAGGAAACGGGCGCGTCGCGGTACGACCCGCCCCAGGACGTTCAGGACCAGGGCTTCCGTTACGCGAATGTCGAGGTGAACGGGCGAGCGGGCATCGAGCTGCGCGGAGTGTGGCGCGATCGTGCGGAGTTCCCCGCGGCGGGCCCGTTCGTGACGCGAACGATCGTCTGCCCGGAACAGAATCGCACCTATTATATAGACGCGTGGCTGTACGCGCCGGGTACGGACAAATATCCATACGTTCGGCAGCTGGAGATACTGCTGGATTCGTTTCGGTGTGTTGGGAATTAGGGATTCGAGATTCGGGGGAACTGAAGGATAGAATTGAGATTTGGGGATGTCGGGTTGAGGGAATTGCCGAAGCTGATTCGGGGATTGAGGGATTCGGGGCGGTGGGGAGTTGGGGATGTGATATGATTAGCGGTCACATCGTTTTTCCCAACCGCCCGAAATCCCTCAATCCCCGAATCGCCTTCGGCAATTCCCCCTGGATCC
>JBDHHX010000332.1:0-3939 GCA_039589155.1 Gemmatimonadota bacterium
GGTGCTGGCGCTCGGAATGGGCTTCGTGCTAGTCGCACTTGGCGCCTGGCTGTTCCGCCTTTCGACGAACGTCCGTAAGGCCAATCGCTTCCCACCACCCGGGACCTCGGTGCTTCGCACGACGGAAGTCCTGACCGGTAAACAGGCGCAAAAGAAAGCCAACATCGGTTACGTGTTGGCGGCGCTGATCGCCTGGGCGGGAGTGATGGGCGCCTGGGCGCTGTGGAAGATCACCGAGTCATTCGCCGCCATGTAGCAACGCAGTACCAGCCGGCCGTCTAGGAGCAAGGCGGTCGGTTGGTAGCGACCAGCTTCTTGTACTCGATCCCAATCAACCCGGCCAGCACCAGCCAGCCAGCCACGAGCGCCACGTTGACCAGGGCGAAGTCGGTGACCCGCGCCGCCAGGAACGTCGTTCCCACGAAAACCACAACCGCCGATAGCACATCCCCGGCGCGCACGAAGAAGGCATCGATTGCTTGTTTTGCCTTGTACTTCTGCTCACGCGTGCATGGCAGAAACAGCATGTTGCGCACAGTGTTGTTGAGCGAATAGTCAGTGGCGTTCTCCGCCGTCTTGGCCCAGCGTACGTACGAAAGCATCGGGTAGAACACGATCAACGAGTACACACCCAGCGCTATGACCGGCAGAATGAGCAATCCGACGCCGACACCCATGTACTTGACGATGCGCGACACCACGAAGGCCTGCAGAAACAACCCCAAAAGATTCACATAGCCGAAGAACCGCGAGTAGAACGAACCGATCCACTGGCGCTCGTCGAGACCTCCGGCGCTGCCACTTGCCACCGCGTCAGCCGCCGTGCTGTCGACGATGCTGCCCAGTATGTACTCGCCCGTCGTATTGACCCAATTGAGAGTCAGCATCAGCAGTGCGATGAGCAGCAGGTAGCGGCACCTGAGGACCATGGCGAACGGACCCGGGCCAGGCTGACCGAGGCCGCGAGTGATCGTGTCGATATCTATCTCATGGCGGTCCTCCACCGGCACCCGCTCATCCGGGTCCGGCTCTTCCAGCGCACGCCGGATGTCCTCAACCCTTATTCCGCCGGTGGCGGCCGGCATGGTTGCCGTGGTCAGGGGGACGGGAAGGCCGGCCTCCTGCCGTTGGCGCTCGTACCTGTCGATGTAGTTAGTGATCAGCAGGCTGAGCAGCAGCAGTATGGCGGCGGCGATCAGCGGTTCTTCTGCGCCGAGGACCTCGATGATCCCTCCGGCTACGAAGCTGCCCAACACGGCGCCGGCGGAAGCTCCAAAGGCGACGATGGGAAACAACCGTTCGCCTTCGGCGGTGGTGTAGATGTCGTTGGCGAAGGCCCAGAACTGGGCCACGATCATCAGGTTGAAGATTCCGACCCACAGATAGAAGGCAATGCCCAACACCAGTGCGTGAGTTGTAATCTGCGCCGCCAGGTAGAACAGAACCATGCAGACAGCGAAGAACACGGTGACGACATTGATTAGCCGGCGGCGCGGCATCCGAGTGGCCAACGCACCGTAGAGCGGAACGGCGGCAAGCAGCAGAACGGCCTGGCCCGCGGCGGTATAGCTCTTCCACTCGGCGCTGCCGGCATCGAGAATGAGCGCTTCCCGAACCGGCTTGATGAAGTAGTAGGCGGTGAGGATCAGAAAGACGTTGAGGGCGAGGAGCAGCACTGTGACGCTCTCGCCCGTCCGCACGTCGGTGAAGAGGCGGAGGATTCTGTCTACAGGGCTTTCGCGGCGCGTCGACATGCGGTGGCCGCTCAGCCGTCTTGCCGTTCCTCGCCGGATTCGGCGGAGCCTGAGAGCGAGCCGGTCGCGTCCTCGTCCTCCGCGCCGGTGTCGGCGCGGCGCGACTGACTGTCATCGGGGCCATCATCTGCGGCCTCCGCGTGGCGCTCCGTCGACTCGAGCGGCTCGGCCATCGCGTCCATGTCTTCGTCGTCGCAGCAGACCGGCACGCCGACCCAGACGCCGCCACCCGGGTACCTGCCGGGGTTCGGGTAGCCATACCAAGGCCCCGGCGACGATACGCCGACGTATACGCTGCCGCTGCCGGTACCGCAGCCGAGCATCAAGAGACAGGCAACGCCTGCCGCAGCAATAGCGTAGTATTTCGATCGCACTCTCATGGCGCGCCTCCCGTCTCCTCATCGTCTACGGGCCACTTCTGGATAGCGAACGCTGCGCCCGATGGATCGGTGACGACCCCGACGCTGCCGTTTCGAATGTCCGGGCGCGGCGGAATCAGCACCTGGCCGCCCAACTCCTCGACCCGTGCAGCCGTGGCCACCGGATCCTTCACGTTCACGTAGGGCAACCAGTTCGGCGTCACCTCCTGCCACGGCAAGTGGATGATCCCGGCACGCCGCCGGCCGTCACGCATGAGCACCTGGTAGTCTGTGTCGCCCGGGATGTCGAAGGTCTCCGCGTGGTATCCGACCAGCGAAGCGTAGAGCTCGAAAGCGGCACCGACGTCATAAGCCCAGAGCTCGGTCCACATCCAGCGGTTGGCGATCGGCCTCGCATCGGGATCGACATCGAGCGGGTCGCCCCCCGTTGTCCGGGCAAGAAGCACCATCGCGCCCTGCGGGTCGGTGATCAGAGCCAGCCGCCCGCGGTCGGGCACGTCGCGGGGATCCATGTTGACCGTGCCACCGGCGCTCTCGATCAGATCCGCCGCAGCATCGACGTCTTCGACGGAAAGCGTGCTCAACCAGCGCGAACTGGGGACGCGATCGTCGTCTGCGTCGAGAGCGACGATACCGCCAATGGCGGTTTCGTCGTGCCTGATGACCGTGTAGACGACGTCGTCGCCCTGGATCTCCTCGTACCGCCAGCCGAAGAGCTCCGAGTAGAAGCGCTTCACCGCTGGCACGTCCTCGGTGACCAGATCGTACCAGACGAACTTGCCGATCTTGTGCGTTCCGGTAGGCGCTGGCGTGACCGGGTTGAGCGTCACCGCCGGCCCGCTGCTGGCACATGCACCTACCGTTGCCATCAACGCGCCAAAGGTCGCGACACGCACCAGCTTTACTGTCTGTTTCTTCAAATACATGAACGCTTTCCGTGATTGTCCCGGTTGCACTGCGCCAAGCGCCGGCGCGGTCTTAACCTCAGATCCGTCCAGCCGGTTCCGCGTGCGCCCACCCGCCTTCGTTGTGAGGGGCAAACATAACGGCGGGCCGAACCGCCGCAAGCGCGGCCCACCCGCCATCGGCTTCACTGATCGAAGGAACTCAGTTGGGGTCTGGATTGATCGGCGCACGCGGCCGCACGCGACGGACTCGGTCGACGATACTGGTGAAGCGGGGATCGCCGCGGACCGGATCCCAGATCGGGTCGCCCGCCAACGTGTAGAGCTTGCGATCCCGTAGTTCGACGGCCATCTGTAGCCGCTCCAGCGCCTCGTCGAAACTTCCAAGAGCGACGAGAGCGGCGGCGTAATCGACCTGCGAGTAGCTATCGCCGCGCCGCTGCCGTTGGTCGAGTTGCCGCAAGCGCCACGACCAGTAGCCTTCCGCACCGTTCGCGGCCACGGCACGCTCGAGCTCTTCGAGGTCCGCCAGTTCTTCTGGGCCAGACGCGCCGGCGAGTCGCTGGCGATGCACTTCCACGGCACCCGCGAAGTCGCCGCGCACGGCGCGCAGGTACGCTAGCTCGTCCCACGCGGCCTCCAGGTCGGGATCGCGCTCGAGCGCCTGTCGCAACAGTTCCTCCGCTTCGGCGTACTGGCCGCGGGCAGCCATGAGTCGGGCTGCGCTGACCCGTCTCTCAGTCGCCATCCCTCCACGGGCCGTCGGTTCACGCGCCAGCTCGACCTTCTGTAGCTGGCTTCCGAACTCGGTGAACGAGCTGACCCAGTCCGCGCTGGGAACGGTCGTGGAATCGAGGCCGACACCCACCACCATCAGTTGGTTGCTGAGGGATTCGGACT
>JBDHHX010000333.1:0-8607 GCA_039589155.1 Gemmatimonadota bacterium
CGAACGAAGTCGTTGCGCACAGCGGTCGGCCACGATTCTGGTAGTGCGTCCGTCTCGATGTCCCAGAGGTTGTTCTTGCTCATGACATCGGGGAAGCCGCCTTCGGCATCGATCACGACGCGGGTCACATCCTGGCCTGCTGGCACAGTCACGATCGCAGTGCGTGCTCCACCCAGCCATGTTTCCACGGGGACCTCCCGGTGCAGCGTCTCGCCATTCTCCAACGTGATCGACAGCCGCGTCGGCATCGGCGCGTCGCCGATGTCGCGCACCACGATCTCGGTGCCGTCACGCCCCGAGGTCACGCTCTCGATCGACTGGTCCAGCGTCCAGGTCTCGTAGTACCAGGTCTGCCAGAACCAGTCGAGATTCTGGCCGGTGGAGGCGTTGAAGTAGTTGAAGAAATCCCATGGCTTGGGAAGCTTGTAGGCCCAGGTGCGGATGTAGCCCTGGTAGGCGCGATTGAACGTCTCCACGCCGAGCAAGTTCCTCAAACTGATGAGCAGGGAGGCCGGCTTGCTGTAGCCGTGCACGCCGTAGTGGCCCGGCGAATCGAGTCGGTCCGAGAAGCGCATTAACGCGCCCTCGTTCCCAGTGCGCGCAAGGCCGATGTAACCCTGAAAGTTGCCGGACCCGGTGGGCAGGTCGGGGAAGAAGTCGGTAAAGGCATCGGCCGTGTTGAAGTTGGTGGTGCCCTCGTCCATCCAGGCGCGCCGCCGCTCATCGATCGATACGATCATCGGCAGCCAGTTGTGCGCCAGCTCGTGCGAGATCACCCCGTACATTCCGTACTCGTTGCCGTTATCATAGCCACCGATGATCGTCATCATCGGGTGCTCCATTCCACCGCCGATGATGCCCGCACCTTCCACCGCCGTGCCATGGCTGTAGGGGTACGGCAGCCCTGTCTGATGCGAGTGGAACGCCAGGCTGTGCTGGGCATAGCGGGCCCCCTGTCGCCACAGTTGGTGCGCCGGTCGGAATATGGCCTCGGCACGCGTGTAATCCGGCTGTCCATCGCCGTCGCGGTCGCCGACATCAGAGCGGACGACGTCCCATAACGATTCGCGGGTGACGGAGTAGGCCGCATCGCGCACCGAATCGGCTGTGAAGTGCCAGCGCAGTCGGCCGCTCTCGGCGCTACGCGTGAACCCCGCCGTCAGATCCTCCTCGTTGATCACGTGCACGACCGTGTCGCTCGCCTCGGCCAGGCGCAGCCGCTCGATGATGTGCTCGGCCAGCACCTCGCCTTCGTTTTGCAGTTCGCCCGTGCCTTGGACCAGCCATCCCTGCGGCACGTCCAAAGTCACGTCGTACTCCGCGAACCCCGAATAGAACTCGGCCATGCCGAGGAAGGGATCGGTATGCCAACCGACCACGTCGTCATACACCGCCATCTGCGGATACCAGTAGGCGAGGTAGAAGAAGTTGTTCTCGTTCCATCCCATGCGACCGCCGGCGCCGACTGCGGGGATGTCGAAGCTCCAGTCAAGCTCGAGCACCATCGAGTCACCCGGCGCTAACGGCATCGGCGGGTTGATGAGCAGGTTGGTCTGGCTGACCGCCCACCCAGGGCCACGCAATGCGTGTAGCCGCCGGTGATCTCGGCGGCACGGATCCGCGGCACGTCGTCGCGGTGGAAGTTCTGGATCAGCTGCACGACCAGGCGTCCGAGGCTGTCGGGCGAAGCATTGCGGTACAGGATTCGCGTGGAGCCCTCTAGCCGCTTCTCGGCGACGTCGAGCCGAGCCGAGATGGTGTAGTGGGCCGACTGTTGCCAGTAGTTGGGGCCGGGCACACCCAGCGTGGTTCGCGTTTCGCGCGTCAGTGCGCGGCGGAATCCGGGCGACGCCACCACCGGGTTCGCGACGGGCCGCTCGAGCGCCGCGACATCGATCTGTGCTTCGAGCTGTGGGGGCCAAAGGGCCACGCATAGAGCCGCGAGCAGGCTGGGTCCGCAGGGGCGCATTGTGCTTCTCCTCTTGGAAACGAGACAATAGGACGCACCGTCATCTGCCCCGTATCGGCAGATCACGGGTCCGGTTTACTCAACCGGTAGGGCTGGCCTTCGCACGTGGAACGAACGGGGCGACACCAGTAAGATCAGGTGTGGGGCTCAATTCATAAGACGGATATGCGGCAGAGAAGGTTGCAACTGCCTTTGGGCGGCACCCTGGCTTGAGAGTGCTAGTCAGCCAGCCCCGGAAGATTCCTCACCCCTGGGATGAGCAGGCGCTGGCCGGCCCGTAGTTCCTTCGGTTCGAGGTCGTCGTTGGCGGCGCTGATGTCTGACAGGCTGACGCCGTACGTCCGGGCGATCCTTCCCAGCGTCTCACCCCGGCGCACGATGTGCATTACCGAGCGAACCCGATCGGACGGCGGCAGCGCAGCGTAGTTCTCTGCGAAGATACGAGGTGTCCCTGCGGGGATTCGGACCGCGTAACGCAGTCCGGGTGGTGTCACGCCGCGGACCAGGTGCAAGTTGAGCGCGAGGATATCGTCGAGCGGAACCTCTGCCGCTTCGGCCACGACGTCGAGGCTGGTCGCGTCCGGAACGTAGGCGATGTCGAATGTGACTATCGGCTTATACAGTCGACTGATTCCGTACTGCTCCGACTGCTTGGCGATGAGCGCGACAGCGATGAGCTTCGGCACATAGTCGCGGCTCTCGCGAGGAAGCGCGCGTCGCTCGGTTATCGTCCAGTAGTCCCGGCTCCCGGCGGTGCGGATCGCGCCATGGACGCGGCCCGGTCCCGCGTTGTAGGCGGCGAACGTCAGGTACCAGTCGCGGAACTCGCGATGAAGGTCGCCGAGGTAGTCGGCGGCGGCATGGGTCGAGGCGATCGGGTCGAGGCGCTCGTCCACCCAGTCCGAGATCTCGAGGTCATAGATGCGCGCCGTGTTGGGCACGAACTGCCAGAGGCCGAGCGCGCGTGCCCGGCTGTAGGCCGTAGCCTCGAAGCCGCTCTCGATCAGCGGCATGAAGACGAGGTCCTCGGGTAGACCGGCGTCGCGGAAGATCGCACGCATAAGCCGTTCGTAGCGACCGGCGCGGGAGAGGGCGATCTCGAAACTTCTGCGGCCGTCGCTGGTGTAATAGGTGAGCCACCGCTCTACCTCCTCGTTCATCTCGATCGGTATGTCCCACGTGACAGCAGGCGGTGGCGCTTCTGTCTCGTCGTCGCGTTCGCGGTCGGGTGCCAGGCAACCGATCAAAGCGACGTTGACAAAGAATATCCAGGCGCGATGTGTTCGCATTGGCAATCCACCGGAATGCGCGCTAAATCGAAGGAAATATCGGGGGATAGACCTCGAGGATCCGGACTACCGGAGATCCGGGGCCTGCCGGGCAGGAGCTTTCACTTTAATAAGGATCTATCGCGAGGTCAATTCGGTGTCGTGGCTGAGGCCAGGCGTCACGAAACGCAGGGGGCTACCTAATGCCAGCCTTCACCTGATTCGAACTCGGTGGCGGCGTAACCCCGAGTCTCGGCGAGATCGGAAAGCACGACGCTGACTCCGCTGCGGCCGAACATCAGGAAGCCCTTCAGAGAATACGGACCATCGACCCCGCGCTCGCCGATCTTCCTGCCGTCGAAAATGAAGTGGATCGTGGCAATGCCGGCATCAATGTGAGCCTGGCGCGAGTCGGAGTCGACCTCAGTGCCATTCACACCCACGAGCCGGGCGCGCCACTCGTAGAAGTCCGCTCTGGCCAGTTCTACCTCTACCTCGACTCGTAGCTCGTCGAAGAGGCCATTGCCGTCCGTATCGACTCCTCTATCTGTAGAACCGCCCGTCAACATGATCTCGGCCCAACCATATGGGTCGAAGTCGGTGAACTCGTAGGCGGCGGTCATGGACCCCGCTCGCACCCTGTCCAACTCGTCGTGAGTGTCCGGATCCCGTAGAACGATCTCTACCTCGTACGGGCCGCTGAGTTGCTGTTCTCGGATGTGGGAGCCGACGAATTCGAGTGTCGCGATCTTTGGGTCGGTCGCCAGGGTCATTACCGTATCCGCAAAGACGACGAGCGGCTCGTTCGGGTTCTTGAGTACTCCGTCGATGAGGAACGTGCCCGCTTCGCGCGTGCCGAGCCCAAATTCGATACGCAAGATGTCGAATAAGCCGTTGTTGTTGGTATCGACGGCAAGGTCATTGAAGCGGCCATCGAGTTCCAGCAGTGCTGTGAACGCGGCCGAACTGTACGCTTGGGTCGCGAACTCGATCCCCCCGAAGGTGTGTCCAAGGGAATCGATCATGCTAACCGTTCCTGCGTAGGGACCGTCGAGCCCCGAGCGAAGGATCGGAAGTCCGGGGAAGCGCAGGTTCAGCGTATGCGGTCCACGCGGCAGCGAGAACGCCTCGGCGGCGTGGACAATGGAGATCCCCTGTTTGCTCAGGCTGCCCTGGAGCAAGTAATACCCGGCACGGCGAACCTCCACATCGAGGGTTGCCTCGACGAAGTCGTATCCTCCGTCCGCCTCCCCATCAACCGCGGCACTCGACACGCCTGTGATGGTGGCGCCCAACTCGCCGAACCGCGCGCGATCGTAAGCAGGCGTCTGAACCGTCAGCGACACGTTGCTTCGTTCACCGATGGCATTGAGTACGAGGTTGTAAGGTCCGTTCGCGCCGGAGCGGTAGATCTCCTCGCCGGAGAAACCGAGAGACACGGTATAAGTGCCAGGATCTTCCTGCAGCGTCGCGCGACTGAAGAGCATGGTCTCGAAGGTGGGCCGGTACGAAATGACCTGACCGTGCTTCTCTAGCACGCCGACCAGCGAGTACTCTCCAGCAGTCAGCACTTCCACTTCAACATCGACGCTGAGCCGCTCTGCGAGAGCGTCGCCATCACTGTCGATGTCGTTGAAGGCCACGCTCCCGGTGAACCGTATATCCTGAACGCCCTGAGCGTCAGCGGCCCTGCAGGTTCCGGAGCCAGGCCAGGACCCCGGCAGGCCGCCGGCCGTGGCGGCTAGCAGAAGGAATATGGAAAAGCTCTTCTTCATGGGGCTACGGGCGAGCCTCTTCCCACTCCTCGAACGCTTCCACCCGGACCCGCGCTTTGGCCAGGATGTCTGCAAACCGTGGCGTCTCTCGCAGCTGCCTTGAGGGAACTGAGTGGATCGCTCATAGGGCCAAAAAAGATAGACGCCGACCCGGTTAGCGGCTAGAGCATCGCCGGCCTCCTGGCAGCCAAGCTGCTGGAGCTCGGGCTTGCTTTGGAGGTCCGCGCAACCAAGTATCAGCGCTCAAGGTGAGTATATCACGTAATGAAAGGACTCGAGGATCATGATTGCCCTTAATAAGGCCCGGCTCTCGATGCTGGCAGCGGTCTTTACGTTGCTTGCTGCCGGCCCCGCGTTTGCTCAGTCGGCAGAAGACAACGAGTCGCTGGCCAAGCAGTCGCAGAACCCGATCGCCAACCTGATCAGCCTGGCGTCGGTCCCGGCGACGCGGTCACCAACGATCTCAACATCCAGCCGGTCTATCCGTTCACGGTCGGCGGTATAAACGTGATCAACCGGTTGATTTTGCCGGTCAAGTACCAAGGCGAAGTGGTCTCAGGTATCGGGGATCAGTGGGGTCTCGGCGACCTCAGCTACACTGCGTTCTTTTCGCCGGCGGCCGCGGGCAAGGTGACCTGGGGGATCGGCCCGTCGTTCCTTTTTCCGACGGCGACCGACGACCGTCTCGGTAGCGGGAAATGGTCTGCCGGCCTGGGCGCGGTCATCCTGACCACGACAAACAAATGGGTGATCGGTGCACTCGCCCAAAACGTCTGGTCTTTTGCAGGCGATGACCAACGGAGCGACGTGAACTTCCTACTGGCACAGTACTTCCTCAACTACAACATCGAGAACGGCCTGTACCTGACCTCGGCGCCGATCATCACGGCGAACTGGGAGGCAGAGAGCGGGAACCAGTGGACGGTGCCCTTGGGCGGCGGCGTCGGCAAACTGTTTCGGATGGGGCAGATGCCGGTGGATGCCCAGGTTCAGGCGTTCTACATGATAGAGAAACCGGACGGCGGCGCTGATTGGAGCCTGCGGCTGCAGTTCAAGATGCTTTTCCCGAAGTCGCGCTGACCCATTTGGATCTCGGGCGCCAGGATACCGGCCGGGTCCCTATCCGGTTACCTTAATGGAGTCTCACAGGGGCGACAGGCAAGGGATGCCGATTAATCGACCACCGCGGGCTCACCGTGTCGCCCCGGCCCGCCTGCAACGGAGGTAAGTGAGTGGCGAGGAAGCCAAACTACGGATTCGAGAAGAAGCAAAGGGAAATCAAGAAGCAGAAGAAGAGAGAGGCAAAAGCCGAGAAGAAACGGTTGAAGAGGGAGGCTGAGCTGGCCGCCCAGGGCGAAGGCGAAACCGAAGCCGAAAGCGAAACGGAAGAAGATCAGGAGTAGAACGGTCTACTCCTTGGGTTCCTTCACCCCGGGGCAGGTTCAGCCCGGCCACAGTGTATGAGACTGCGCGCACTCTGCATGCCGCTCGCCCTGGCGGCGCTGCTTGCCGGCGGTGAGGCTCGCGGGCAAGCCGATCTTCAGCAAGACGTAATCCCGACTTCTGGCGGCGATCTGACGATCACGTTCATCGGTCATGGCACGCTGATGTTCGGGTTTGACGGCAAGCTGATCCACGTCGATCCATTCAGTCGCCTGGCGGATTACGAGGCGTTGCCCAAGGCCGATCTCATCCTGGTCACCCATCCACACGGCGACCATCTGGATAGCGGGGCGATCGACGCGATCAGGACGGATGCCACGATCGTGATCGTCTGTCGGGCCTGCGAGGCCCAAGTCGATGGCGCGGTGGTGATGGAAAACGGCGAGTCGCGGACCGAGGCCGGCGTCGGCATCGAGGCGATACCCGCGTACAACCTGGTCCACATGCGGGACAACGGACAGCCGTATCACCCGAAGGGCGACGGCAACAGTTATCTCCTGACGTTCGCGGACGTGCGCGTCTTCGTTGGCGGCGATACGGAGAACACGCCGGAGATGAAGGCGCTCGAGAACATCGACATCGCTTTTCTGCCTATGAATCTCCCCTACACTATGACGCCGGAGATGGTTGCGGACGCGGCGATAGCGTTTCGTCCGGCGGTCCTCTACCCCTACCACTACGGCGAGACGGACACCGGCGAGCTGATTCAGCTTCTGGAGGGCCAGGAGGGGATCGAGGTCCGGATCCGGAAGATGTAGGCAAAGCCCAGACTTGACCCTCCCGCCGATTGCCTGACGCCGCCCCGTATCCCATCTTGCGTCGATCCGACGTCCTCGGCTCGCCCAACGCTGACATTCCAAACCACGAGTGAACCATGATCGAGGAACTCTATACCCCCAAGCAGATCGAGCTGCGGAACCGCGCCCGCGAGGTGGCTGAGAACGTGATGCGGCCGGTGGCCGCCAAGTACGACGAGCTGCAGGAATATCCGTGGGAGGTCCAGAAGGGGATCAAGGAAGCGGGCCTTTCCGGCGTCTGGATTCCAGAGGAATACGGCGGCCTGGGCGGCGGCGTGCTCGACCTCTGCATCGTGGTGGAAGAGTTCTCCCGCGCCTGCGGCGGCATGGGCGTCGGCTTCGCGGTGAACGCGCTGGGCTCGTTCCCGGTCCTGGTGGGCGGCACCGACGAGCAGAAAGAGCGTTGGCTCCCTGGCATCGCCGCCGGTGAGAAACTGATCTCGTTCGGTCTCTCGGAGGCGAAGGCCGGATCGGATGCCGGGTCGATGACCACCGAGGCGACGCGTGATGGGGACTCGTACGTCCTGAACGGTGAAAAGAAGTGGAACACGGGCGGCGCGGTCTCGTCGTACAACACGATCTTCGCCGTCACGGAGCCCGGTAGGGGAGCACGAGGCGTCTCGGCGTTCATCGTCGACGCGGACGCCCCGGGCTACAGCGTGGGAAAGCACGAAGACAAGATGGGCATCCGCTGCGTTCCGGTGGTGGAGATCCATCTGAAGGATTGTCGGGTGCCGGCCGCCAACCTGCTGGGCGGTAAGGAGGGTCGCGGCTTCAAGCACGCGATGATCACGCTCGACCGCGCACGCCCCGGCGTCGCGGCCCAGGCGGTCGGGCTCGCCCAGGGCGCGCTCGACCTGGCGATGGAGTATACGCACGAGCGTCAGCAGTTCGGCCAATCGGTCAGCTCGTTCCAAGGAGTGCAGTGGATGCTTGCCGACATGGCGACGCAGATCGAGGCGGCTCGCCAGCTGGTGCACGCCGCGGCGCGCACCATCGATTCGGGGCACAAGTCGATCAGCAAGCTGTCGGCCATGTGCAAGCTGATGGCCACCGACACGGCGATGAAAGTGACTACCGACTGCGTGCAGCTGTTCGGCGGCTACGGCTACTGCAAGGATTACCCGATCGAGAAGTACATGCGCGACGCCAAGATCACCCAGATCTACGAGGGCACCAACCAGATCCAGCGGCTGGTCATCGCGCGGAATTTGATGAGGGAGTCGGCGGGCGGCGCCAGCTAGATGTTGGTATTCGACAGCCAACAGCCGACAGCCGTCGCTCGACTTCGAAGTTTGTTCTCAGTGATCGACGTACGACTCACGATGGTCGACTGCCGGCGGGACGTCGAGGGT
>JBDHHX010000334.1:0-4199 GCA_039589155.1 Gemmatimonadota bacterium
CCCGGGCGGAGGGAGAGGATGCTCAACTTCGCGCCGCTGTTAGGGAGCTACTGAGGCAGATTGATGGCGGATGATGATAGTGCGGTGGTGAGTGGTACGGTGGTGCGGTGGTGAGTGGTACGGTGGTGCGGTGGTGAAAGCGGTCTCTACGACCGCACCACCGCACCACTTACCACCGTACCGCTCTACTGTCGCACGGCGTCCGCCTCCGCCTCCGTCTCCACCATGCGACCCGTCGTCAGTTCCAACACCAAACGGTCCGCATCATAAATGTCATCAAGCGCCTCCAGGATGCCGCGGACGTCGACGGCAACGGAGCGATTGACGGCGGGATCGTAGATGTAGTCGCCGGGCAAGCTCTCGATGTTGCCGTCGAAGATCAGGCCGACGACCTCGAGGTCCTTGTTGATCACCGGCGAGCCGGAGGATGAAGTTGAGCGGCGTCGCCAGATCGAACTCGGCCGGCGGCGACAGCCAGCGCGCCGGCAGGTCCCACGGCGTCTCGGGGCCGCCGAACGAGTGGTAGCGATCGTAGAGGCCATAGAAAGTCGTATAGACCGGCGCCAGCGTGCCGTTGTAGTTGTAGCTCTTCACAACCCCGTCAGCGATGCGAAGCGAGAAGGTGGCGTCCGGCGGAATCGTGGTTCCGTAGACATCGAAGCGGGCCCGCCCCAGCTGCGTGGCGAGGGCCTCTTCCTGGTCGCCCAGGGCGCCCATCGTCCCCTGCATCTGGACCATAGGCTGGATGATCTGCGCGGCGAGTTGGACCGCCGGGTCGTCCAGGGTGAGGGCGCCGGACTCGATGGCGTCGGCGGCCCGGGCCGAGTCGGCGAGGACCGAGTGGGCGAGGATGTCCTCGGCCGCGGCCTCGGGCGTGCGGCCCTGCAAGATCTGCGCGGCCACCTCGGTGTCGCCCATGTAGCTCTCGATGTCACGAAGCCGTTCGACCAGCAGTCCCTTTTCGAGGACCGGGTTCTTGTTGGGCTGAGCGAGCAACTGGTCACGGAAACCGGCGGCCTGCTGCGACAGGTACTGATAGGCGAAGAACCCGCGCATCAGGGTAGCCGACGTCCAGTTGGGGCTGCCAACGGCGAAGAAAGCGCCGTACTCGGGCGCGAGCGCTGTCATCTGCTCCTGGTTCTCCGCCATGGCGTCGAACAGAGTACCGTATTCGGCGGACAGTGCGGGATCCGCCTCGATCGCCTCGCGGAACATGTGCTCCGAATCGGCGCGTCGCGCCATGTACTCGGCGTTGAACAGACCTTCCCACATGCCGCGATAGGCCTTCTGTGAATTCTCGAGACTGAAGATCAGGTTGCGGGTGTCGTTCTCTTCGGCGCCCTCGGGATCGTCGTCGTAGTAGGCGCGCAGCACCTCGAGTCGCGTGTCGATGAATCCAAGAATCGTTTTATCGCCTGCGGCGCGACGGTAGTCGAGCTGCGACACGGTCTGCAGCCGGCTGCTGCCGCCGGGGTTACCGATGACAAATACCGCGTCGCCGGCCTCGACACCCGCCTCGCTCCAGGTGAAGTAGACGTCGGACTCGAGCGGCTCGCCCGCTTCGTCATAGATCCGGTAGAACGACATGTCGAGGTTGTAGCGCGGATAGGTGAAGTTGTCCGGATCGCCGCCGAAGAACCCGATCTGCAGCTCCGGCGCGAGGACGAGACGGACGTCGGTGTAGCGGCGGAAGACGTAGGCCGAATACCTGGCCCCGTTCCACAAGGCGATCACCTGGACCACAATGCCGGCCTCCTCGCCGCCATGCTCGGTCGCCAGGCGCTCGCCGATCGCGTCAGTCGCGCTCTCGATCGCCTGCGACATCTCCGCCTCGGCCGCCATGGCCGTTGCGGCCATCACCTCGTCGGTGACATCGATGATCTCGATCAGCCGGTCAGCCGTCTGGCTGGAGGTCCGCTCGTCGTCGAGGCTGGTGGCGTAGAAGCCGTTATCCAGCAGACCCTCTCCCGGCTCGCTCACCTCGGTTACGCTGCCACGGGCACAATGGTGGTTGGTCAGAACGAGCCCGTTGGGTGAAACGAAAGACGCGGAGCAACCCTGGATCCGCAATGCGCCGAGCCGGGCCTTCTCGAACCAGGCCTCGTCCGGACTGAAGTCGTAGGCATCGGCGAAGTACTCGAGCGGCGGGTACTCGAACGTCCACATCTTGCCGTTATCGAATTTCCCCGCCTTGATGTCCTCCATCACCGTCATGGTGGGCGCGGGCGGCGGTGCCGTTGCCTCGGGGGTGGGGTCCGCTGCCGGCGCGGGCTGCGGGTCGCCGCCGGAACTGGAGCTGCAGCCGACGACCAGCAGTAGGGCCGCGGCGGGTACGAGACGGCCCAGGTTCGGCCAGTTCTTGAGATTCCTCATGTCAAGGCTCGCTCTATGTTTGTGTGACTTCGCGACTGATCTTTGGACGCGCAAATGTGGCTTCTTGGTTCGTTCCGGGCAACATGCGTGCCCCGATTCGACCTGCCGTCAACTGGCGCAACCCGGCTGCGGCGGGTAGAATTGGGCGGTCTACAAGGATTTTCACAGGAAGGCAACCCCAACTTGCCGAAGCGGGAAGACCTAAAGAGCATCCTGCTGCTGGGCAGCGGGCCGATTGTGATCGGGCAGGCCTGCGAGTTCGACTATTCGGGCACGCAGGCCGTTCGCGCATTGAGGGAAGAGGGGTACCGGGTCATTCTGGTGAACTCGAATCCCGCGACGATCATGACCGACCCGGACCTGGCGGATGCCACCTACATCGAGCCGCTGACGGCCGAGTGGGTGGAGCGGGTGATCGAGCGGGAGCGGCCTGACGCGCTGCTCCCCACGATGGGTGGCCAGGTGGGGCTCAATGTCTCGCTCGAGCTGCACGACTCGGGGATCCTCGAGAAGTACGGGGTCGAGCTGATCGGCGCCGACGCCCGGGCGATCCGGCTGGCGGAGGACCGCGAGCAATTCGCCGAGGCCATGCGGCGGATCGGGCTCGAGGTCGCCCACGGCGGCTTCGCCCACTCGCTGGAAGAGGCCGTCGCGGTTGCCGAGCGCACCGGCTTCCCGGCGATCGTCCGCCCGTCGTTCACGCTTGGCGGCACGGGCGGCGGCATCGCTTACAACAGGGAAGAGCTGGAGCAGGTCGTCCGCGCCGGGCTCGACGCGTCGCCGGTGGGCGAGATCCTGATCGACAAGAGCGTCATCGGGTGGAAGGAATACGAGCTCGAGGTGATGCGCGATCACTCGGACAATGTCGTGATCGTCTGTTCGATCGAGAACTTCGATGCGATGGGCGTGCACACCGGCGACTCGGTCACCGTGGCGCCGGCGTTGACGCTCTCCGATGCCGAGTACCAGATCCTTCGCAATGGCGCCATCGCCTGCATCCGCGAGATCGGCGTCGCCGCCGGCGGCTGCAACATCCAGTTCGCGGTCAGCCCGCAGAACGGCCAAGTCCTGGTCATAGAGATGAACCCGCGGGTCTCACGGTCATCGGCGCTCGCCTCCAAGGCCACCGGGTTCCCGATCGCGCGGATCGGCACCAAGCTGGCCGTCGGTTACCGGCTGGACGAGCTGCCCAACGCCATCACGCTCAAGACGCCGGCCTCGTTCGAGCCGGTGCTCGACTACGTCGTCGTCAAGATCCCACGGTTCGCTTTCGAGAAGTTCCCTACGGCGGACCCGACGCTTGGCGTCCAGATGAAGGCCGTCGGCGAAGTGATGGCGATCGGCCGCACCTTCAAGGAAGCGTGGATGAAAGGGTACCGGTCGCTGGAGAACGGCCGCGCCGGCTGGACGGTCGGGGATACCCTGGCCGATGACGGCCTCGCCGGCGACGATCGCGAGACGCTGCTTGCCGGGTTGCGTCGTCCCACCGCCGATCGGCCTTTCCAGTTGAAGCGCGCGTTGCAGGCAGGCCTCAGCACGGACGAGATCTACGAGGCGAGCCACATCGATCCCTGGTTCGTCGAGCAGTTGAGGGATCTGGTTGAAGCGGAGGCATGGTACGCGTCGCTGGATGATCCGACGAAGGAAGCGACGTGGGAAATGAAGCGGCTCGGATTCGGCGACGCCCACCTGGCCAGCTTGCGCAACGAAAGCGAAGCGGACTTTCGAGAACGCCGTTGGGGGTGGGGGATCCACCCGTCATATAAGATGGTGGACACATGCGCCGGCGAGTTCCCGGCCGCGACACCTTACCTGTACAGCACCTA
>JBDHHX010000335.1:0-3885 GCA_039589155.1 Gemmatimonadota bacterium
CTCCAGCGGACTGATGAGCATGGACGCGGCGAAACGAAAAGAGCTAGCCCGCTACGTTGGCGATCTCTTCGCGCCAGAGGACGAGATCCTCATCGACCTGCGGCGCGAGATGGCCGAGTCGGATGTGCCGGATATCTACATCGATCCCGAGGAGGGCCGGCTGCTACAGCTCCTGCTGCGGGCGGTAGGCGCGAGGAACGTCGTCGAGCTGGGTACGCTGGGAGGCTATAGCGCCATCTGGATGGCCCGGGCCCTGCCCGCCGACGGCCGTCTGGTTACGCTGGAGAGAGAGCCGGACCGGGCCGAACTGGCGCGACGCTATATCGCCCGTGCCGGGTGCGACGACCGCGCCGAGGTTAGGGAAGGCGATGCGCTGGATCTGCTGGGTGAGCTGGCCGCCGAAGGTCCGTTCGATGCCGTGTTCATCGACGCCGACAAAGAGAGCTACCCTCGCTATCTGGAGTGGTCCGTCGCTAACGTACGCGTCGGCGGATTGGTGATCGCCGACAACGCGTTCAAAGACGGGAGGGTCCTGGAGAGCGACCCGAAGGATCCGGGAGTGCTCGGCATCCAGGAGTTCAATCGTCGACTTGCCGGCGATGAACGGCTCACCTCGATCATTGTACCGACACGCGACGGCGTGGCCATCGCCGTCGTCAACCAGAGCTAGAACTGTGCGCGTCAACTATCACCTGCATAACCAGTACTCCAGCGACGGCCGCGGCAGCACGGATGAGGTGTGCCAGGTCGCCTTCGACCTTGGGTTCGACGAGATCTGCTTCACCAACCACGCGGAAGTACTCAGCGCCGAAACCGGCGACTGGGTTCTCGACCTGGTGGACGCGCGACAGCGATACGAGCAGTTGCAGCACGAAATCGAGCGGCTTCAGCCCGAGTACCCGGACATGCGGATACTGCTGGGCGCGGAGCTCGAGTACCGGCCGCAGTGGGTCGAGACGCTCGACGCGCTCGTCGACTCGGTCGACTTCGATCTGATCATCGGATCCGTCCACGTGGTCGATGACCATCAGATCTCGGGCGGCTCGGTGGGTAGCTACTTCAAGCAGCGCGACGTCTCGGACGCCTACGGCCGCTACTTCGAGGTGCTCGACGAGATGGTGGAATGGGGCGGCTTCGATGTGGTCGGCCACTTCGACATGGTCAAGCGATTCGGCGCCAAGTACTACGGCGCGTTCGACAGCAAGCCGTTCGAGTCGCAGATCCGCACCGTACTGGAGAAGCTCGTCATCAAGGGCATCGGTCTCGAAGTGAATACGTCTGGCGTCGTCCAGCCTCCCGCCGAGCCTTACCCGGGCCTCGGCATCCTGAAGCTCGCCAAGGAGGCACACGTCGCCACCGTCACGATTGGCAGCGACAGCCACGTCCCCACGAGCTTCGAGCAGGGGCTGGATGTCGGCGAGCGCACCCTGGTCAGCGCCGGCTTCAGCGAGATCACGCTGTTCAGTCACAGGATCCGCAAGAACGTGCCGCTCGAGATCGAGCCGGAGGAAGAGGAGTAGTCGCCGACCGGTGAAGCGCGTCATACCTATTCTGACGCTGGATTCGGGCGCCAGGCTCATCGATTCCGTCTCGCTGCCATCGCCTCATGATGGCCTGGATCCGGTTGAAGTCGCCGCCGCCTACGCTGACACGGGCGCCGGTGAACTGGTCATTGACGGTCACTCGGTGGCTTTCGAACAACTCGCCGAGGTCTCCAGGCGACTCCACGCCGCGTCCATACAGTTCGCGCTTCGGGTCGAGACGTCCGATCCGGACAGCGCCGCCGCGCTGCGTTCCGCCGGCGCCGCTCGCGTCATCGTCGGTAGCGCCGGGCTCGCTGACCCTGACTTGATCGCGCGCTTGTCGAAGCAGCTGGGACCGGATTCGGTCGGCGTGTGGATGACCGCGCGGCGTGAGGGCGAGAGCTGGCGCGTCCTCGAGTCGATAGAGGGCGAGGCTAGCGAGTGGGAGGCGATCAATTGGGCGGCCGTAGCCGAGGCGCAGGGTGCCGGCGAGTTGATCGTCGAAGCTGTCGGGCCAGGGGAATTGGGGGAGCCTTTCGATCTCGAGCTGCTGAAGAGAGCCAAGTCCGCCTTCCGCCGGCCGGTGCTCGCCGCTGGCGCCGCCGAGCGGGTCGAGGACCTGTTTGACGCGTTGATGATCGGGGAAGCGGATGGCGTGCTGGTCGGCTCGTTACTTCACTCGGGTCGCGCCTCAGTTGCGAGTATCACGAGCTACCTGGCGGACCACGGTCTGGACCGACGGTCGGAATGATCAGGGAATCGGCGCCCGAGCTGCGATCGCTACCGGGACGAGACCGGTTCGTTCACGGCGCCTACGTAACGGTCGAAGAACTCGAGGATCCTCAACAGGCGGTCGATGCGCAGTAGCGGCTCGCCTGACCGCGAGAGATCGTGTCCTTCACGCGGGTAGCGCACGTACTCCACCGGCTTCTCCAGCACCTTGAGCGTGCGGTAGAGCATCTCTGATTGGGAGACACCGGTCCGCAGGTCGCGGTCCGAGTGAATGATCATCAACGGCGTCTCGATGAGGTGCGCGTAGGTGATCGGCGATTCCTGGCGCAGAATCTCCGGGTCCTCCCACGGGTAGGCGTCGAATTCGAACGGGATCAAGCGCCAGGCATTACCCTCTCCGAAGAAGACGGCCAGGTCGTAGACGCCGCGCTGCGCAACGGCGGCGGCGAAGCGGTGGTCGTGACCCACCAGGTAGGCGGTCAGGTAGCCGGCGTAGCTTCCCCCGGTGACCACCATCCGCTCCTCGTCCACTATGCCACGTGCGACGATGCTGTCGACGGCTGTGAGTACGTCGCGCATCGGCCCATCACCCCAGGCGCGATGGATCGTCTGCTTGTACTCCTGGCCGTAGCCGCCGCTGCCCCGCGGGTTGGTGTAGAGCACCAGGTAGTCGTTGGCGGCGAGCAGCTGGAACTCGTGCCACATGGAAGCTTCGCCGGGCCCCCACATCACGTGCGGTCCGCCGTGGATTTCTACGGCCAGTGGATAGGCCCGCCCGCGCTCGTAGTCGACGGGCTCGATCAGCCAGCCCTGGGCGCGCCGGCCGTCGAAGCTCGGGTACCAGAACCCCGACGGGATCTGCACGTGGACGTCGGCGAGCCAGCCGGTGTTTAGATCGGTGAGGCGTCGCTCGTCATCGCCATTGGCGTCGGCAACGTAAAGCTCCGACGGGTTGGCCGGTTCGGTGATCGCGTAGGCCAGCGACCCTTCTCTCAGGTCGAAGCTCTGGACGCCGCGCTCGCCGGACACAACCTGGCGGATCTCACCGCCACCCAGGCGGGCGCGGTAGATCGGCGCGGTGCCGTGGACACTGGCGGAGAAGTAGATCGATTCGCCGTCGGGGGCCCAGCGGTACTGAAAGACGTTGCGGTCCAGCGGCCGCGTCGGCCACTCGATGTTGCCGGCGCCGTCCAGCCGGTAAATGCCGACCTGGGTGTTGCCGGCGGAACGTGCCGCGGTGTCACGTGCCTGGAATGCGATGGAGCTTCCGTCGGCCGACCAGGTGGGATTGAAAACGGTGACGTTCTGGATCTCGATCTCGCGCTGGTTGCCGCCATCGGCGTCCATGATCCAGAGGTCGGTCTTCGTGACGTAGTCCGGGTGGATATCGCCCGTGACTCTCGCCAGGTAAGCAATGCGACGACCATCGGGAGAGTAACTGGCTCCGAAGTAGTCGTACGGACCGTCGGTCAGCCGACGCGTCTCCTTCGTCTCCAGGTCTACTTCATAGATGTGCGCCCAGGATTCGATCGGGTTGAGACCCCGCTCGCCATGGTAGTCGAGGCGCGTGATGACCGCCGGCTCTTCCTCTTCCGCATTCTTCGCCAGCCAGTTCCTGATCTCCGTCATC
>JBDHHX010000336.1:0-6520 GCA_039589155.1 Gemmatimonadota bacterium
AATGTCGCGGAGGCGGCAGATCGCGCCGTTCAGCCGGTACTCGCTTTCTCCGCCGGTGAAGACCATACGGCTGATCTCGACATCCGAGTAGGGGACGGGCAGCACGCCGTCCTCGTTAGAGAGCTTGAGATTGACCTCGGCGCGATGGATCGCTTTCCGCTTCTGCGTGCCCTGGAAGATCGCCTCTTCCATACGGGAGCCGCGGATCGCCGTGGGGCGCTGTTCGCCGAGAATCCAGCGCAGACCGTCGGCGACATTCGATTTGCCGCAGCCGTTGGGTCCGACGATGGCGGTGATGCCATCGTGGAACTTGATGCCTTGAGAATCGGCGAACGACTTGAAGCCGTGGAATTCGATTCCGACAAGCTTCATGGCAGTTGCAACCCCACCCTTTCCACGAGTTCGACTTCCAGGCCCTCCCGCTCGATGTGCTCGAGCAGCGGCCGGGCGTCCTCTTCCCTGGCGTATCCGCCGGCATAGACGTGGAACGCGCTTCCATCGCCAGCCGCGCCCGCGGCGGCCACCACGTAAGCCGGAACGCCCTTTGCCATCAAAGTGTCGATTACGGACTCGGCATCTCGAGCGCTGGGATAGGTACCGAACTTGAAGGCCAGGCCAGCGGGCCGGACGTCCCAGTCCCTGACCGAGTCCTTGATACCCTCACTTACCAACTGAGCCATCAACGACTCCGCCTCAGCCCGATCGTGCAGTATACCGGCGAAGACGCGGTAGTAGACCACGCCGCGAACGATCGTCGGCGCTACGTAGAACGGAACCTCGGCCCGGGTCCAACCCTGCTGACGCGTTACGGCGTCATCGAACGAGCTATAGGACGCGATGGCGACGGAATATGGCAGAGACACGTCCTGCCGTCGACTCCCCGCCGCGACGGAATCAGGGGCAGCCGCCGTAGGCGTCTCCACTGGCACTCCAGCCGTTTCAACCGGCGTCGGGTCGATCGTTTCGGATGGCGTGGCCCCCTCCGCGCCGCCAGGCTCGGCAACCTCTGTCGTCTCGGCGGCCGCCTCGAGGGCGCCGGCATCCTCCGGCGATCCGGACGAGCCGATGGTTCGCCACAGAACGACAACGGCGATGGCGGCTGCGGTGACGGCTACGGCCGGAACCAGGCTGCGGCGGCGCCGCGGCCGAACGACGGGGCCACGAACAGCGAAGGGGTCGTCGATCACCAGTTGTTGCGGCCGGCCCGAAGGCGTTTCATCGGCGCCGATGGGAGCGAAATCCGAGCCCTGCGCCGGCGCCGCCTGCTCGAGTACGGGCGCGGGCTCCCAAGACGGTTCGGACTCCGGTCCAAGCTCTGGCTCCGGCTCCCAAGGCGGCGCAAGGTCTGGCTCCGGCTCCGAGGCCAGCTCTGGCTCGGAGGCCAACTCGGGATCGAGGGCCAGCTCGGGCTCGGAGACCAACTCGGGCTCGGAAGCCAACTCCGGCTCGAGAGTCAGCTCCGGCTCGTCTGTTGGAGCCGGGTCGAGGGGCCGGGTCGAAACGCCGGGCATGGGGTCGGTGGCGGGTTCGGCGGGCATTTCGACGGGCGCCGTTTCCCCCTGTCGGATCTCGGGCGGTGCGAGGAATTCTGCCAGCCGGCGCGCGCCCTCGGGCAGCTCGACGTCAGCGCCAGTGCCGTTGAGGACGATGCAAGCCTCGAAGCCGGGGATGGGTCCTGATTCGAGCCAGTCATCGGCGGCAACGCAGGGCAGCAGATGGGCGTCGGTCTCGGCGAGGCGAGTGGCAATCTTCTGCCAACGTGGATGCTGGTAGAGGATCTGACGCGGCGGCGGATCGTTGCCGATAGTCAGGAAGTAAAAGGACTCCGACTCCGGCCGGTGGGCCGCGCCTGAAAACGACGCGCCACGGAACAGCACATCAACGATGCCCTGGCCGCCCTCGATCCCCAGCGTGGCAGCCAGCGACGACGGCGTCCGCAATTGAATGTCAGCCAGCACGACCTTGGGCCGTTGATCGGCCAGCTTGCGCACGATGTCGATGCCGGTGGATACGGCCCAGCGGCGCTGCTGGGGTGTGTCGGCAGCCAGGACCAGCGTTGCCGCGTGTGGCCAGGGAATGTCAGAATTCGCCGTTTCCACTATCCCCACCTCCCAAGCTCAGAGACGCGCCCATTCCCGTGTCCCCCTCATCGTTTTCTTCTTCACCGCGCCCGGCATCCTCTTCAGGATCACTGACCGACAGTATCCAGGGTTTGTAGCCGTAGCGCGCCCCCAGAGGCCCAACCATGGCCCGAAACCAGGTCTCTCCCATGGGATCCACGTGACGATCAACGACACCGGGGTAACCCACGCTTCGCAGCCAGGTGACCAGGTTGTCGACGCCGGTCCGCTCCCGTGCCGCCGATACCACGGCGTAGAACCCTGCCGGCGCGCCAGCCGCAGGATCACGGTCTTCGCTCTCCTCGCCGGCAGCACGCGGCATCACCCTCACGCTGACCGGCGCTTGCGGCCGGGCCGCCTCCTGCCGCGGGCTCGGCGGCTGCCACTCCACCGCGAACCAGCGCTGCGCCGCGCCGGCCTCGGCTCGGGCCAACTCGGCCAGCGTCGCCGCGTCGTAGAGCACCAGCTCGGAGTCGAGCCTGGCGACGAGCCGGTCGCCGGGGATTACGACCGGCAGGTCGTCATCCCATTCCGCGGAGGCGACGCCGAGCAGCGAATCGATTCCGACACGCAGGACGGCGACCTGGTTACCTTCGCCGCCCAGCCGCGCCAGCAAGCTGGCGCCCGTGATGGCGAACCGTAGGTCCGTCACCGACTCCGGCATCGCCACCGAGTGTAGCCAGGTTCCACGCAGCCGGTTGAACACGTGGATGCTGTCGGCGGCCGCCACGTACACCGGAGTCCGTTTCCTCGGAGAGGTAGTAGAGCCGTTCACCCCAAGCGGTGATCGCCATGTCGCGCAACCCGGACACCTGCCGCCGGCCGAGGACGGTATCAGATGGAGGCGCCACCACAAGGAGCTCGACCCCATCCTCGGCCTCCAAGACGACCAGCACCCGGCCGTCGCCCGCGTTTTCGAGTTCGACCAACGGCGCACCCAACCCGAAGCGCCACGACTCCAGCGGACCGACATGCTCCAACGTCCGCCCGTCCGTCGCGATCACCAGCTCGCGCTCGCCGTTCAACGCTACCGCTCGGCGCGCCTCCGGCATCTCCTCCCAAGTCAGCAGGTGGCCGGTGGCATATTCATAACGCGAGATACGCGAATCCTCGAATCGCACCCAGATCGCCCGGGCGGCCGGCCAGGCGCCCGCCAAGCGTTCCAATTCGGGCGGTGCCCAGGTCGGCGATTCGAGCGTTCCCGCCCGCCGGTAAACCACCGGGCCGCCGTCCAGGGGCAGTCCGAGAAGGCCCCAGCCGTCAGGGCTTCCGAGCCAGCCGGTTCCCTCCAGCGAGGATGCCGCCGCCAGCTGGGACCGTTGCTCCGAGGAACAGGCAGCGAGAGGCCCCAGCGTGAACGCCAGTGCGGCAAAAAGTGCGGCATTGCTCGACCGGAACAACTTCAGACGGTCTCCGCGCTATTACGGGACGTTATTCAGGAAAGGCTGGGATGCTGTAGGCATAGGAAAAGATGCCGCGGCGCAAGCGCAAACGCAAGGCGAACGCGGCCTCGCGGACAGCCGCTCAGAAGGAGGGGCCGAATGAGAACGACCAGACCCCGAAAGCGCGCCTGTCCGGCCGATTCAGCGGTACGGTGTAGTCGAGCCGCAGGATCACGTAACCGAGGCTCATTCGAATACCGGCGCCCCAGGATCCCAGCGGCTGGCGGACCAGCCACGGATTCGCCGCGGTCAGCCGTGTCCAGGCGAATTGATCGAAACTGTTGAAGGCGACGCCGTAGTCGAAGAAGATGGCGCCGCCGAGTGGCGGCAGTCCGAGCGGCGCGAATCCCAGGTCGAGGAAATTGAAGATCGGGAATCGGAACTCGGCGCTGGCAAGCGTGATGCTGCTGCCAATCAACTGATCGCGCACCGGGCAGAGCGTGGCGCCCGTACCGTTCACCCTGGCGAGCGACGCGGCACACTCGGCCACACTGAAGGATCCGCCGTCGTAGCCCCTGAGATAGTAGGGTCCGCCCCAGTAGAGGCGGAACTGGTCCTCGTCGGGCCCGGTGCGCGAATAGGCGCTCACGCGGGCCGCAAAGGTCAATTGTCCACCGAGGTTGAAATAGTGACGGTAGTCGAAGGTGATGTCGGTGATCTCGACGTCACCGAAGTAGTGGCCTACTCCGAAGCGGTAGCGCCGGCCCATTATCGGACCCATGTATCCGTAGAGCGTATTGTCCCACACCAGCGCGATCGAGGGGCCCGCGAACACCATGTTGTCGAATCGCCGCACCTGCCGGTCGGCGGTGTTCCCGCTGCCCGAAGCGACCACCCTGTTGAATACGCTGTCGCGGCTCACGTAGAAGCCGACGGCCGACAGCTCGAGGCGTTGAAAGGTATTGAACGGGTAGTGCAGATCGCTGGACAGCACGCGGTACACGTCGCGCATGAACCTGTCTTCGAACAGGACATCACCCCTGCCGGTATCCAGGTTGGGCACGGTCCCGAAGAATCGATAGAGCGGGAACTGCTGGTAGGACATCGAGAGGTTGGCGCGCTCACGCATGTAAGCGTACTGGGTCAGTATGAAGGCGTCGTCGAACGAACCGGCGATCTGCGCCGACAGCAGCACGTTGTGGTCGCCCATCATATCGGAAAGCAAGATGTACGAGCCGCCGTAGATCCCGTTGCCGTAGAAGCCGCCCACCTGGGCGCCGATCACCGGTTGGCCGATGATGTCCGGTGTCAGCTTGACGCTATAGTCGCTGGCCACGAACGCTGACGTGTCAGGCAATCCCAGCTCCGCATTGGCCAGCAGGTCTCGCACCGTAACCTCGCGGCGCGCCACCGCCTGCTCTTCGGCGACCGGACGTGCCGCCGAATACCTGAAGCCGTCGGCTACGCGATAAAACGACTGGCTGGTCGTGCCGGCACTGGAGATGTCGATATCGGGCGCCCCGACGTCCGATCCGTCACCGATCGTCGCCCCGCGCGCGGCGGCGGCCAGCAGTTGCCGTCTGTTTCCCTCTTCCACCTGCCATGATTTCGAACGCGGATCGTCGATCACATAGATGTTGTAGCCCGCACCCTCGAAGTAGGTGAAGGCGAGCCGGTCGGCGTCGGCGGCCCACGAGATCGCCGGACTCAACGGGATGATCCCGGTGATCCCCGACAGCAGGTCGGTCGCCTGGTACAGCCGGTCCTCCTTGAGCGGCAGAATGTAGGCGTTGTTCATTCCGCTGCGGTCGGAAATGAAGGCGATCGCGCGGCCGTCCGGCGACCAGACCGGATTGGTGTTCTTGCCACGATCTTGGAATGGGAGCACTTCCACGTCGGCCCGACCCAGGCTGTACAAAGCGATGCGGAAGTTACCGAAAACGAGATCATCGAAATCGGTGTCGGGGCCGCGATCGGTAGCGAGAGCGATGAATTGGCCGTCGGGTGACCAGGCGGGGTGGAGATCGGCGTACTTGTCGTCGGTGAGCTGGCGGAAATGTTCGCCGTTGACATCGATGACGTAGAGATCGCTGATTCCGCCCCGCAATCCAGTGAACGCGATCCTCAGGCCGTCGGGCGAGAAGGTCGGGTTGCGGACGCCGTCGAGCTCGACGGCGATCTTGCGCACGACCCAACGCCGCTCGACGTCGTAGACGTATATGGCGTCGCGGCCGCCATCTTTGGCGACGAAAGTCAGAAGCCGGCCGTCGCTTGACCAGGCAGCCGACGAATTCATGAAGCGAAGCGATTCGAAGTCGGGGCCACGTGATGACTTGACCAGACGGTCACGTACCTTCCCATCCTCCGCCGAGGCCAGCCAGAGATCGAAGAACGAATAGAGATCGTGACCGCGATCAGAGATGAAGACGATCTCTCGCCCATCAGGCGACAGCGCCGGCGCCAGGTAGGAAGCGAAGTCGCCCGAACCCGGCCGGAACGTGTGCGTGGTGATTCGCTCGCCGGTCTCGGCGGCGCTCGCATGGCGAGCGACCTCGGGCAGGTAGGTCGTGCGGATCGTCTCCAGCCACTCCTCCGAGAGCTCGACCATCCCTCTGCCGATGGTGATCGTCAAAGCGCCCTCGAGCCCCATGCGCATGGTTCGCTGCAGAAGCAAGCCGATAGCATGATCGCCGAACTTCGCCCCGATGTACGCCCATAACGACTGCCCGAACCGATAGGACAGGTAGTCGCCATACATGTTCATCTCGGGGATGGTGCGCATGTAGCCGGTGAGCACCGCGTCGCGCAGCCAGGCCTGCGTGTGCGTGTCGAGCTCACCGATCGACAGATACTCTGCCATCCCCTCGAAGAACCAGAGCGGCGGCTGAAACTCGAGGGGGTTCAGCTGGCTCGTGAGGCCTCGGGCGATGACGTCGTACTGGAACGCGTGCACCAATTCGTGAGTGAGCACATGCTCGAAGTCGGCGTACGAACCGGTGAACGGCAGGATGACGCGTT
>JBDHHX010000337.1:0-3862 GCA_039589155.1 Gemmatimonadota bacterium
CAGCCGTCTCAGGTCCGCCCATTGACAGGGAGGCTAAGATTCAGTAATTTCTGTTATAACAGAAATTACTGGAAGAAATGATGCATGACCTGACATCGACTGCCGAGAAGCTGATCGTCCATTGGGGCGAGATGGGCTCGCGCTGGGGCGTGAACCGCACAGTGGCTCAGATCCACGCGCTCCTCTATCTGTCGCCGCGTCCGCTGCACGCCGGCGAGATCGCGGACATCCTCGCGGTGGCGCGATCCAACGTCAGCAACAGCCTGCGGGATCTCCAGGCGTGGGGAATCGTCAAGGTCACCCACGTGTTGGGCGACCGGCGGGACTACTTCGAGACCGTATCGGATATCTGGGAGCTCTTCCGCATCCTGCTCGAAGCGCGTTGGCGCCGCGAGATCGAGCCAACGATCACTGTGCTCGAAACGTGCTTGGCGGAGTCGGAGTCCGACGACGCGCAAACGCAGGACCGGCTCCGCGAGCTACACAGCTTCTTTCGTTCCATGGAGTCTTGGTACGAACAGCTTCGCGCTCTGGCGCCGTCGCAGATGAAGCGCCTCGCGCGAATGGGCGGCAAGGCCCAAAAGCTCTTTTTGCTGGGCCGCTGAACGCTCATCGGCCCCAGCGCGTCACACACACGCAGGAGTGTCGTTATGCGTGGAAGAGGTTTCAGTGCGTGGCAGCACGTGGCATGGGTCGTGTTGCTCGGTACGATCGGCGCGAGTGGTTGTGCCGGTGACGGTGGAAGCGATGCGAACATGGCGCTGGTGCGCGGCTACATGGAGGAGATTCTCAATCAGGGTAACCTCACGGCGGCGGAACGCTATTTCCCAGCCGAGGGATTCGTCCTCAACGGCCGCACGCTCACCGTAGATCACATCGCCGGTTTGCGGCAATCCATCCTGGATCGGTTCCCCGATTTCCAGCTTACAATCGACGACCAGTTCGCCGCCGGAGACAAGGTCGCCACTCGCGTCACGTTCAGCGGAACGCACCAGGGTGCCTACCTCGGTATGCCGGCCACCGGCCGCCGGGTTGTGTACACCGGCATCGCCATCGATCGGATCGAGGGTGGCAGAGTCGTGGAGGGGTGGCATCAAGCGGACGAGCTGGGGCTGCTGCAACAGCTTGGCGTCGAGTTGGGGCAGTGAGCCCTAAAGAGGATGTTAGGCTCTTCTCTGTAGGATCGAGAAGGCGCGAATAGGTGCTCTGTGAGACAGAAGTGCGCACTCATCCTGACGCTACTCGGCTCCGCCGTCGCCCTGGTGGGGACCGCTGCTGCCTGGCTTTCTCCTTCCCCATATTCGGCATCCCGAGTCCTACTCGGTGATGTCGCAATCGTCGCTCTTGCAGCCGGTCTGAGCGCCGTGGCCTGGCATCGGTTCGCAGACAGATCGAGAACATGGATACTGTGGTTGGCTTGTGGCGCGCTCATGGGTGCCGCAGCCATCGCAGCGCCGACCATCGCTCCTTGGGCGTTCCTGGCCGCGCTGGGTTTTGCAGCGGCGGGCGTCGTGAGTGGCTTGAAAGGGATGAAGGGTGCTCTGATGCGGTTGGTGACAGTCACGACCGCCGCCGTATGCAACGTGGCCATCCTTTGGGTCTTCGTACTGGGCAATGACGCGCGTGTGTCAGCGGCTGAATTCCGGTCGAAGGATTTTCATGTCCACACGTTTCTGACCGGCGTGCCCTTGCACGACGTCTGGGCGTTTCGCCTGCGGGGAGGCGAGGATCCGACGATACAAGATGTGAGGGCGGTCTTCTCCGATGGAACGTTGCGCCAGACCAATTTGATCGTCATCGGGTTGGTGGGGTTACGGTCACTGCTCGGCTACGTGTTTGAGTGGGACGATGAGAAGTGTGATGATCCAGCATCCTCTTATGTCCATCGTCTCAGCGAGTCCGATAGGCTGCGGTCGCTCGAGGAACCGGAGCCGAACGGGTTCATCTATACCTTCGAGCACGAAGCGCTGGCGGAAATAGTCAACTGCACCGTTCACGCGTTCCTGGTTTGGGCATGGGAGCCTGCTGAGCAGGGTTACACGCTCTACTGGGCGATCTACGTCAAGCCCGTCAGCGACTTTACGCCGTACTACATGGCCCTGATCGATCCGTTCCGGCGGCTCTTCATTTATCCGTTGATCGTCAAACGCGTCGAGCAGGGTTGGTCGGCGAAGTGGGAATCCCAGCGTACGGTGGGCGGAACGGCCGATCCAGACGCCGGGTCACTGCAGCGATCACTTCGTCTTCTTCGAGCCGAAGCGGGGCTTACTTTTCTCCGGCGATCTGTACATCGGACGCCGCGTCCCGCTGGCGCGTTCGAGGGAGAACGTCGATCAGCTGCTAGCTTCCCTGGCGAAGGTGCGTGAGCTGAGACCAAAGGTGATGTTCTGCGCGCATCGCGGCTGCTTAGGGAGGACATTCGTGCTTGCATTTCCACCGCGCGGCTTTTAGCTTGGTCCTTCGCAGTGAAGCGAATACAAATAGGAGCTTGAGGACCATACAGACCATGAAACGGCATTTCCTGATGAACCGCATGACGCAGGCGGCCCGGATTCGGGCGTCGTCGCCTTTTGGCGGTGATTCGCCGGCGTTGGGAGGAGTCACTTGACGTAGCCTCACCGGATTCCATTGTCGTGATCTGGCCTACTGGGTGACCCTCCACCGGGACACCTGGAAGGCCGTTTTGTTTTCTGACCCTAACCGATCACGACGATGGTAGGCCAACACTATCAGCAGCGCGATGAGGAGATCATCGCCCGCTACACGGACCAGCCGCAGCGGTTGCCGCCAGAGCTTCGCCGCCTGATCGAGGCGACCTGGGGCGGCGACCCGGTGCAGTTGTACGCCCTGGCCGATCTCGATGAATCTCTGAGACTCTGCGAGACGTGGGTGGCACTCGGCCCCCGGCAACTAGGCTTCGCCCGGCACACCGAGGCAGGCTGGGAGGTCGAGAGCGTCGAGCGGGCCGAAGTCCGCGACGTGCAGGACGGTCTGGGGCTCAGCAGCACGACCCTGACGTTCCTCGGCGAAGCGGGCGGTCCGGCGCTCGCCCGGGTTCGCTACACGCATCGCCAGCGCCGCGCGATGGAGAACATCAAGTTCGTCGTCGAGGAAGGACTGGCGGGCCGAGCGGTGGTGTCCGAGGACGCCGACCATACGTACGCCGATGGCGTCGCCGGGCCGATCAAGGAGGCCCAGGCGCTCGTCGCCGGCAATCGCATGGCCGTGATCTGGCGGCTGCTGTCGTACCTGCGGCCCTACAGGAGCCAGGTCTACGTCGGCATGGCGGCGGCAGCGGTCATTACGCTAGTCAGCCTGGTGCCGCCGTTCCTCGCCGGGTACCTCATCGATCGCATCGTGAGGCCGGTCCAGGACGGGGCGATGTCGTTGACCGAGGGGAGCGCCATCGCCTGGCTGGCGGTGGCGGCGATGGCCGTCGTCTACCTGTTGAAGCAGGGCGCGGCGCTCGTCCGCCTGCGCAAAATGTCGGTGCTGGGCGAGTGGGTCGCCCGCGACCTGCGAACCGAGCTGTACGAGCACCTGCAGAAGCTCAGCCTCGGGTTCTACTCCCGGAACAAGACCGGGAGCCTGATCACGCGGATGAGCTCCGATACCGACCGGCTGTGGGAGTTCCTGGCCTTCGGCGTCGTCGACGTGTCGTTGTCGCTCGTGATGTTGATCGGACTGGCGGCTGTGCTGATCAGCCTCGACTGGCGGCTCGGGCTCGTGATGGCGCTGCCGGTGCCGGCGTTCTGCTGGGCGATCTACCTGTACGGAGAGCGGATCAGCCGCTTGTTTCTGCGCGCCTGGCGGAAATGGTCGCGCGTCAGTGACGTGCTGTCGGACACGATCCCAGGGATTC
>JBDHHX010000338.1:0-3856 GCA_039589155.1 Gemmatimonadota bacterium
ACCCTCACGCTGAGCGGTACCGATGTGACGCTCAACCAGGAGATCCTCGTCGCCGACATCGGCAACCTGGTGTTCACGCCGGGCCAGGACGCCCACGGCACGGGCTACGACTCCTTCGACTTCAAGGTCCACGACGGCACCGAGTACTCCGCTGCTGGCAACACCATCACCGTCGACGTGACGTCGGTGAACGATGCGCCAACCGGAACCGACGGCACTGTCACGACCGACGAGGATACGCCCTACGTGCTCACCTTCGCTGACTTCAACTTCAGCGATGTCGATGGCGATAGCCTGGACCACATTCAGATCGTCGCCACGCCGATCTCGGGCAGGCTGCAGGTGAATGGAACCGATGTGCTGGTGGGCGAGGTGATCACGGCGGCCAACATCAACGCTGGCGAGCTGGTCTTCACGCCAGCGCCGGATGCCAACGGCACCGGCTGCGACCGCTTCGGGTTCAAGGTGCACGATGGCGCGAGCTACAGCGCGTCGGACTACGAGATCGTCGTGGACGTCACCAGCGTGAACGACCTGCCGCAGGCCACGATTGACGACCAGGGCCTGGTCGCCGCCGGCCAGGCAGTGACCCTCACCTCCAGTGCCACCGATGTCGAGAGCCAGAGCCTGAGCTACTCTTGGACCCAGCTCGAGGGAGCGGACGCCCAGCTGAGCGATGCCGACACTAGCAGTCCGACCTTCGTGGTCCCCGCGAGCGCCGCTGGCGGGCAGCTCGTGTTCCAGTTGGAGGTCTCCGATGGCATTGCCACGGTCACCGAGCAGATCACCGTCGAGGTCGCGAGCCTGCCGTTGGAGCTCGAGGATGGCAAGGACATCGGATCGCGGCTGATAGCCGACGCAGATCTGGACGAGACGGACCTGCCGGCTGAGGCGACCTTGATCGGGACGACGGAAGACGGGCTGGCCCTGTTCGAGGTCGCCAGCAGCAGCACCGCCATGCCGGACAAGCTGCACCCGCGCTCCGTGGGCATGATCTTCAACAGCATCCGCTGGGATCCCGGCCAGAGCGCTTCCTCCGACACGGCGGTGCTGGACACAGAGGACAACGACCACCGGCGTCGGCTCCGCAAGAACGTGGTGGATGATGCCGCCGAGGCCACCAGCGTGAAGCGTGTCAAGGACGTGGAGAAGAGACTCGCGGACGAAGCCGTCCACGACTTGCCGGAGGCAGACCAGACGTCCGAGCCCGAGCCCGAGGACGATAGCGGTAGCGGTGTCCGTCCGATGGCGTTCGCGGCCCAGGTCTGGTCCGGCATTGTCGACTTCTTGCAGAGTGGGTGGGGCCTCAAGCAGAGGAAGGGCTAGGTGAGCCATGCAGTCCATGGCATGGGGCTCGTGGTGCCGTGATTAGCCCTGCGGGGGCGACCTCCGTGGCCGCGTCCACCGCACATGCCCGAGCGCTGAACCACAGGCGGGGATTCCGGTTCAGGTAGGCGTTCCGAAACGACGAACAAAGGTCGGCATAGTACAGAGGGACAATCGAGATGACGCAAACCAAGAGCAACATCGGCAACGCAACCCAGCAGACTGCCGTCGCCACGCCGGGGTCAGACCAGCCACGTCAGAAGATCGCCGTTGACGACGCCAACGCCAACATCTGCTACTCCTCCAACTGTCTGATCAGCGCCACCTCCGAAGAGGTCATCCTCGACTTCGCTCATGGGATGAAGCGCGTCGCTGACGGGGACGTCTCCCAGCTCATGGTCGACACCAAGGTCTTCATGAGCCTCTGGGCTGCAAAGCGTCTTGCCGTCCAACTCGGCGAGGTCATCCGGAACTACGAGAGCGCCTACGGCTCGCTCGAGACCGACCCTCGCAAGCGGCGCACGTAGACGACCTCGGGCAGATCACCAACGTTGTTCTGGTCGATCGATCCCCTGCCACATGCCACCGCGGTCATGGGCTGTTCGAACCCCAACACGGCATGACTGCACGATAGTCGCAGCCCGCAGCCCCTAGCAAGCGATGGGCCAACGTGGCCGATGGCGGCAGGGGAAGCCGCGTACCTGGACAGATGGCCAGCCTGGCGGGGCGAAACGCGTCGTCATTTCCCCCATGCCATCGCAGCTACGGTGAGCTTGTCGATTTCCAATACAGCATGGCCGTGTGATGGTCGACAAACTACACAGTCCACACACACAGTTCATGGGCAATTAAAGGGTTTGCCGCACTGCTCGCCCGGGGGTGACCAGCATTGGGGAAGAAGCTAGACAAGCTACGCGAGTGGCTAGAGTGGGGTCGTAGACAGAAGCAGAAGAAAGCAGAAGAAGAAGCTTCTCAATCTCAAGACCAAGACAGAAAGCTGTCTGGTGAGACCCTGGAACCGCGCATCCTGCTCTCCGCCACCTGGGTCGAGGGGACCAGTGGAGACGATGTGCTCACCGGCACCGCCGGTGTTGACTACATTGACGGCCTGGCCGGCAACGACACCATCGACGGCCTGGCCGGCGATGACTTCCTGCGCGGTGGCGACGGCGACGACACCCTGACCGGCGGCACGGGCACCGACACCGTGGACTACGCCACCTCGTCGTCCGCAGTGACCATCGACTTGACGCTCACGTCCGCCCAGAACACCGGCGGCGCCGGCACCGACACCTTCTCGGGCATCGAGGGCGCCACCGGCAGCCGCCACGACGACACGTTCGTCTTCTCGAGCCCTACCAACGGCGCCACCTACACCGTGGATGGCCACGGCGGCACGGACAAGATCGACCTGAGCAACTACGCCACCGCCGATGCCACGATCAACACCTCCGCCAACACGATCACCATGGACATGGGCGGGGGGCAGTCCTTCACCGTCAACTACACGGGCATCTACGAGGCCAAGTTCAGCGACGGCACGTCGAGCCTGGCCGAAGCACCGAACATTGTTGCCCGGGAGACGTTGGACACCGACGGCGATGGTGAGATCGACTACATAAGGCTCGTTACCGACCAGCCGCTGGATGATGACTTCACCGGCCTCACGGTCGAAGTGACAGGCTACAGCCTGGATCCCACCACACCCTATGTGACCAACATCGGCGCCGGCGGGGCCAACGATTCGATCTTCTACGTCAAGCTGGTCGAGAGCGGCGTGCCCGACACGGCCGCGACCCCGAACATCATCGTCACCGCCAACACCAGCTTGTCGGACAACTTCACCGGGACCGACAACATCGGTCTCGACGTCGCGACGGTCGATTCCCGTGTCACGGGAGACTACAACGACGCGGAAGAGGCGGTCTCTGACGGGGCGATCAGCCGGACGAGCACGGATCTCGAGTTGATCGACGAGGCCAGCGGGGTGGGGCCCCAACTGGTCGGTATGCGCTTTCAGACCATCACGATTGAGCAGGGATACACGATCCGGGACGCGTACATCGAGTTCCAGGTCGACGAGACGACCAGCGGCGCGACAGATCTGGACTTCTACGGACAGGCGGCCGATGACACGGTGCAGTTTGGAAGCTCCGACTATGACATCTCGAACCGCCTGCTGACGACGAATTTCATGGAGTGGAGCGTGCCGGCGTGGAATAGCACCGGCCAGCTATGGCAGACCCCCGACATGGCTGCTGTCATCCAGGAGATCGTCGATCGCAGCGGGTGGGTCAGCGGCAATGCCATGGTGGTCATCGTCACCGGCACCGGTGAAAGAGTTGCCGAAGCCTACGACGGCGATCCCGGTGGCGCTGCGTTGCTACACGTCGAGTACATCATCGGCGATGTGTCGGCATCCAACGTTGCCTGGACCGGCAACACGCCCCCGACGGGCACCGACACCACGGTCACCACCAACGAAGATACGACCTACACCTTCACCGCTGCGAACTTCGGCTACAGCGAC
>JBDHHX010000339.1:0-3845 GCA_039589155.1 Gemmatimonadota bacterium
CGCTATGGACCCGTGTCGACCCAGTTCTCGATGAACCGGCCCTCGCCCTCGGCCTCTTCGACCAGCGCCTTGAAGATCGCCCGCAACTGCTCGTACGGCAGCGTGCCGATGATCATCCGGTTGTTGATGATCATCGTCGGCGTCGAGCGGATCCCGTGCGAGTACTCCTCGTGCGTCCTCTCGTACTCTTTCCCCGTCTGCATCTGCCGCTGCAACTCAGCCATCGTTGCCGAGTCACTGAGCGCCGCCTCCACGTCGAAACGCACCGCCAACTCCGCCTGCCATTCGCGCGAGTACCGCGCCTGCCGGAAGTTCTCGTAGACCTCGTCGTGGATCGCCAGGAACTTGTCCGGGTCGTACAACGCCATCAGCGATACGTCACAGGCCCCCGGGTGCAGGTCCTTTTCCACCACATCGTTACACTGCGCCTCCAGCGGGAACATCTGGTAAGCGATGTTGACCTTACCCGCGAACTCGTCCTTCAGTCGTTTCAACTGCTCGTACATGTACAGGCAGTCCGAGCACAGAAGGTCGCCGTACTCAACGATCCGGATCGCTGCCGCCTCGAATTCCTCCGTCGCCTGCACCGTCCAGTACGGTGAGATGTAGCTGGGCCATTCGACCGGCTCCAGGTTGTAGAATTCCTGGACCACCCGCGCCGCCACTCCGCCCGACTGCGCATCCTGCTTGGCATCGGTGTACTCGGCGAAGCCGTAGGCACCCAACAACAGCAGCAGGCCGCTGGTCGCCACGTACTTCATCGAAGGCTGCGCCCAGCGCCGCAGGAGGCTCGCCTCCTCCCCGTCGATCCCGTACTTCCAGAACAGAAACAGGCTGAAGATCGAGAAGAGGTAGAACCCCGTGCAATACAGGCACAGACTGCCCAGGATGGCGACCGAGAATATCAACAGGGCCACCACGCCGATGACGTTCAGCAGCGACAACGTCTTGTTGGTTCGCTCGAATTCCCGGGAGGGAAAGATGACGCCCAGAACGATCATCAGGCCGATGACCATCCCGAAGTAACCGAGCGGCGCTCCGGCGATCGCCGAGATGACCGAAAAGGCGGAACCATCGCAGTTGAAGAAGGCACTGATATCGCAGGCCGAGCCCTCGTAGATCGACTCGGGGAAATTGGCCGCGTAGTAGTGCTGGATGGTAATGATCGAAGACACGATCATGCCGAGTCCGGAGACCAGGCTGAGCATCCGCAGCCGCATCGCGCCCATCGTCAGAGAACCCTGCATCCCTCTTTTCCTCCTGTGGGAGAATGGCTGCTAGAAGGGGCCTGCCGGGGCACGAGAGGGTCGTAAGATGTTCGAAAACCCACCGGCGATCAAGGACGATTGGTCGGTCGCCAATCCGGATTCGGCGATGGCATCGCGGCGCCGGCGTCCGCACGCCACCGCTGCAGCGCGCTCCGCAGCTGCTCCGCCGTTTCCGGCATCAGCTCGGCCACGTTCGTCGTCTCGCCCGGGTCCGACGCCAGATCGTACAACTCTACGACGCCGTCCTCCAGCCACTCCACCAGCTTAAGATCGCCGACACGCACCGCCGCCGACGGCAGGTTACCCGATCCGTGGTAGTGCGGGAAATGCCAGTAGAGCGCCGCTCGCTCCGGCTCCGCCGCCTCCCTGAGTAGCGGGACCAGGTTGACGCCGTCCACGTGCTGGCCCGGCATCGCCGGCTGCCCGGCCATCGCCAGCAGCGTAGGGTAGAGGTCCATGCTCACCGTCGGCACGTCGACTCGGCGACCACCCGCCACGGTTCCCGGCCACTTGATGATCATCGGAGCCCGAATGCCGCCCTCGTACAGCCAGCCCTTGCCGGCCCGCAGCGGCACGTTCGATGTGGGCATGCTCGTGCTCCTACGCGGAAGCGTGCTCAGGCCGCCGTTGTCGGAGACGAAGACCACCACTGTGTTCGACTCCAGCCCCGTCGCCTCCAGTATCGCCAGCACCCTACCGACACTCTCATCGGTGCTCTCGATCATGCCGGCATAGACCGGGTGATCCTGGCGCTGCTTCGTGTGCGCGCGCTCGCCCTCGGGCAGAAACGCCGGCATCTCCATCTCCGCCAGGCCGCTGGCCTTCTCCTCGTATTTCGCGCTAAGCGCCGGCTTCGATTGCAGCGGCGTGTGAACGGAGTAGTGCGAAAGCACCAGCAGAAACGGTCCGTCGCGGTGCCGCTCGATGAACTCCACCGCGGCATCGGTGAGTCGGTCCGTCAGGTAATCGCCTTCAACATCGCCCGCCAGGTCCGGGACGTTCGTGATCGGCCAGTTCTCATTACGGTACGGGTAGAAATAGGAGCCAGGCTGGCCCGCCTCGTTCACGGCGAAGGTATAGTCGAAGCCTTGAGAGTCCGGCAGGAAACCCGCCCGCCCCAGGTGCCACTTGCCGATGTAGCCCGTCGCGTATCCCGCCTCAGCCAGCGCCTCGGCGAACGTCACCTCCTCGAGCGGCAGCTGCCGCTCGTACTCCGCCTGCAACAGCCGGCCCTTCTGCTCGCCGCCAATCCAATTCGTGATCCGTAGCCGCGCCGGGTGTTTTCCCGTCACGATGCTCGCCCGCGTCGGCGAGCAGACCGGGCTGGCCGTATAGAACTGCGTGAACAAAACACCGTCAGCCGCCAGCCCATCGATGTTCGGCGTCTCGTAAAACGAGCTGCCATACACCCCTGTGTCCATCCACCCGAGGTCATCGACAAGAATGAACACGAACGATGGCCGCTCGACGGCCGGGGATCCGCACGCCAATACCAACAACGCCAACAACAAGACCGTTGAACGTCGAAAGTTGAACGTCGGACGTCGCTCGTCGAAAACAACCTGGACGTCGAGCGATGGCTGTCGGCTGTTGGCTGTTGATATCATTTCAACAGTTCATACAATCTGACGAATTCAACATCCATATCATCCCGCCAGACTCCCAACACCCAATCGCTACCCACGGCATGCACCCGAAACCGATTTGGCAATTCGACCTTTCCAAGAAGCCCGCCATCCACATCGAACACCGTCCAGTACGACGGCAGGGCCGGCCACCGCGTGCTCTCTGCCGCCCACAACCGCCCGCTCTCATCGACCAGCAGATCACCGTACGCCGGCCGCGTCTCCGGCATCTGCATCGACTCCAGATGCCGCCGCACCATCGGGCGTCGCGCTTCCGGAACCCGCGCCAGGTCCTGTTCGATCAGCTCCTCTGCATCGGCATCACTGATCGTCAGGTCGACGCCCAGCACTCGGATCAGTCGCTCCAGCTCTCCCGTGGGCGAGTAGAGCCCGATCTCGAAGCTCTCTTGTGTCCCGACAAGAAGGCGATCTTCCCACAGCGCCACGCTTGCGCCCCGAGCGAAAGGCGGAGAAGACATCACCGCCCGCCCGTCCTCGCTGCCGACGAAGATCTCGCGACCCGGGAAGGCGCCCACCGTATCGAGGCTCGAACCGTCCGCCGCCAGGCGCGCCACCGCCGCCGGCTCGCGGACCAGTCCAGAGACGATCTCGCCGCTGTTCGAACCCGACGACCAAAACTCACGCACGATGAACGAACCATTCGAAAACTGTCCCACAGCACCCACCGCCGAGAGCGTGCCGCCCACGCTCACCGTTCGCACCGCCGAACCCTCGCTCGACAGCACGGTGAACCGCCGGTTGCCGAAATCGTAGGCCCAGAGCGAGTCGCCAGGGCCCGCCCCGATCGAGATCAGTTGCCGGTACTCGCCTGGCGCGTCGCCTGCGCGCCCGCTGGCGCGCAGGAACCCGCCCGCTTCATCGTAGTAACGGATCTCATTGGCGCCCCCATCGGCCACCACGATCAGTCTATCCGCTCGTCGCAGGACGGCCG
>JBDHHX010000340.1:0-3840 GCA_039589155.1 Gemmatimonadota bacterium
GTCAGATTCGAGAACGACCCCGACGATCCCAGCGGCGATCCCTACACCGACACCAACGACCGTTTGCTGGCGATCTGTAGCGGAACGACTTCCGATGGCGGCGCGGCCGAGGTGCGGATGATCCTGGCTTCGCCCGACTTCCCGGCGATCGTTACCAACGGCGATCTCCTGCTTCCCGGCAACCCTGATGTGCTGGGCCCCTGCGCCGGCGTACACGCCAATGGGTCGCTCACCGCCAACGGCTCACCCGTCGTGGATGGCACCGTGACCGCCACCGGCGGCCTGTTCGTGAACGGCACGATCCGCGATGCCGCCGGCAACGTGGTCACACCGGGTTATGGGCCGCCCATCGAGATTCCCGACGAGGACCCCCTCGACTACTGCGATCAGGCCGACTACGTGCTGCAGAACGGTGACGTCATCACGGTGGGGCCGCCGGAGTCGAGCACCGAGATCACAGGCGGCGGAGTGTTGGGCTGGAAGTACAAGTCCGCCACCGAGACCTACACGCTGCAGGGAAACCAGGCGGTGGACGGCACCTACTGCGTCTACGGCAACGCGGAGATCAGCGGCAACGCCGGCAGTGACGGCGACCCGCTCGAGATCACGCTGCTCGCCACGGGCTCCGTTAAGGTCACCGGTACTCCAAATCTCGAAGCGGATCATCCCGATGGCATTCTCATCGTAGCGAAGGGTGACGTGGAGCTGGGCGGCAACGCATCGGGGAGCACGCCTTCCTACTCCGGGCTCATGTATGCCGGGTCCCAGTGCCAGATGCACGGAACGCCGGGCGTGGCCGGCCACATCCTCTGCTACGACGCTGAAGATCCTGTCGGCGCCGCGGACCTGACCGACGAGAACAAGTTCAACGGCACGCCAACGGTCATGTACGCCTGCACGGGCGAGGGCCGACAAACGCTTGTCGCCTCGTGGTGGGAGTCGCGAGCGCAGTAAACACCCGCCAAGTCAAAGAAGAGAGGTGCGTGTCAACTGACATGCACCTCTCTTCTTAATCGTATTGGGAGCTCGATTTCGGTGTGCGGTGTTGCAGCGCCACACAACTGGGAGATTGCGCTACGTCTTGAGAAAGTCTTTCCAGGTGAACACCGGAACCGAAAACGTGTTCGGCTCCAATCGCGCCCGGATCATCGCGGCGTCGGCTCCCGAGACGATCTGTTCCACCGCTCTTTCGAAGTCGGGGAACCCGCGCTCCAGGTAGGGCTCGTCACCGGGCTCGATCGTGGCGATTCCCATGGTGATGCTTAGTGGCGCCAGCCCCTCGGGCTCTGGCCGTCCCGCCTGCCGTCCCACAGTGCTGTAGAGGCGGCGCACGGCGATTTGGGCGCCTTCTTCGTTGGCGTCGATGAGGACGACCAGGAACTCGTCGCCGCCGAAACGGCCGACGATGTCGGAGTCGCGCACGTTCTTTTTCAGCAACGCCCCGAGGTGACGCAGGGCCCTGTCACCGGCGATGTGTCCGTACTGATCGTTCAGATCCTTGAAGTTGTCGATGTCGAGCATCACGACGGAGACGGGAAATGCTTTCCGCCAGGCGAGCTGCAGCGTTTCGCTCAGTCGCTCCAGTGTGAAATCCTTACGGTACACCCGGGTCGTCGAGTCGATGGTGGCCAGCTCGTACAGCGCCGCGTTTCTGATCGCCGCGGCCGCCTGGCTGGCGTAGAGCCTCAGTAGATCCATGTCCCGCTCGCTGGAGACCGGGCGATCCAGGTAGGCGAGTCCCAGCACGTGCTCTGCTAGAGTCAGCGGCACAACACCGTGTCGGCTATCCAGCACCTGCTCGCCGTTCTGCACGGCCTGCTCCACCAGTTGGCTCGGTATCGACTTCAGCTCGTCGAGGCGCGCTCCCATCGGGTAGCTCTCGCCGCTGGCCGCTCCGACGACGTAGTCGTCCGTGGTCTGCGTGTGTTCCTCCAGCCCCTTCAACAGAGGTTTGCCGACGGGGTCCCTCAGCCGTGCCGCGACGAACCCGCTCTTGCCGCCGATCAATCCGTCCAGCTGCTCCAGGATCGATTCCTGAAGGCTGTCGAGCGATTGAATGCGATGCAGTTCTGGAACGGCGCTAAGTACCTGGTCCAATCCCGAGCGTATCTGGCGGATTGCCTCCGCCTGCTGGGCCATCCCCAGGGCGGCGTTCACCCACAGGCGTAGACCATCGCTTCCGTGTTCCTTGTCGTGATATCCGTAGATGTCGTGCGTGTGGCAGAACTGCCGGAAGCAGTCGTTTGGCGGTCCCGAGGCCATCAGGACCACGGGAGCGTTTGGAGCGTGTGCCCGCAAGTCGTGAAGCGGATCGGCTCCGTCCATGTCCAGCAACGCCACCTCGACCAGCAGCAGGTCGGGCGTTTGGTCCAGCAGGAAGTTGGCGGCAGCGATCAGGTCCTCTGCTCCCCAGGCCCGATGTCCATCCTCAGCGATCAGCTGGCAGTTCCAACTGAGGAAGCTGGTGTCGCTGTCGACCAGGAGTACGCAATGGTCTCCGTTCTCCTGCTGTGCACGTCCACCTGTCATACAGATCCACCCACGATTCTGGCGTTAAGGTGACTTGTGATCTGAATACGAACGGGCTACGTAGGGAATTCGGGGGATTCGAGGGGACGGTGGGAGGGACCATAGCTGTATACACGCCAGATGCCTTGAGGTTCACCCGGATCCGGCTCTGAGCGGACGGCCCGGGCGGGATTCCAGGAGGCTACCATGGACGAGATGCAGGCGGTCGTCATCACCAAGCCCGGCGGCCCAGAAGTGCTTGAAGTGCAACGAGTTCCAGTTCGGGAGCCCGGCCACGGCGAAATCCGGGTCCGGATCCACGCCGCGGGCGTGAACCGGGCCGACACCCTCCAGCGGCGCGGTCTCTACCCGCCGCCGCCCGGCTGGCCCGAGTCGATCCCGGGCCTCGAGTTCGCCGGTACCGTCGAGTCGGTGGGGGAGGGGGCCGAGGCCTGGATGACCGGCGACCGCGTCATGGGCCTGGTGGGTGGCGGCGGCTACGCCGAGTACGTGGTGGTCTCCGAGCGCGAGGCCATCGCCATCCCCGAGCTCCTCTCCTTCGAAGAGGCGGCGGCCGTACCCGAGGTATTCATCACGGCGCACGATGCACTGATCACTCAACTTGATTTGGAGCTGGGGGAGCGGCTGTTGATCCACGCGGTGGGGAGCGGCGTGGGTAGCGCGGCGTTGCAGCTGGCGAAGGTGGCGGGCGCCACGGTGATCGGCACGTCGCGCCAGGAATGGAAACTGGAGCGCGCCACCGAGTACGGACTCGACGTCCTCATCAACACATCAGAACAGGACTTCGCCAACGTGGTCCGCCAGGCCACGGATGGCAAAGGCGTGCACGCGGTACTCGACCTGGTCGGCGGTCCCTACCTGTCGGGCAACCTCGACAGCCTGGCATCGAAAGGTCGGATGATCGTCGTCGGACTCACCGCGGGCCGTACGGCGGAACTCGACATGGGGGTCGTGCTGAGAAAACGTCTCCAGATCATCGGCACCGCGCTCCGCAGCCGTCCGATCGAGGAGAAGATCGCCGCGACCCAGGCGTTCGAGCACGACATCGGGTCACTGCTCGCCTCAGGCCAGGTACGACCTGTCATCGATCGCGTGTTGCCCATCGATGACGTGGTCGAGGCACACCGCTACATGGAGGCCGATTCCAATTTTGGCACGCTAGTTTTAGCGATGACTTGACCTTAGTTCCCACGGTACAAGGACATCCTTGCGGACTAGTCAGTGATCCCGCAACGTTCAGTCGCGCTTGGCGATATCCATTCAAGTGGAGGCTCTGTCATGAAGAGACCCAGTGTGGTTGGCCTGTCGGTT
>JBDHHX010000341.1:0-3818 GCA_039589155.1 Gemmatimonadota bacterium
GGCGCGCCAATCGGACGCTGCGCGGCGAGGTGGAGAACTTCATCGGACTGGTGCGAAGGCTGTACAGCAGCCGCAGCTCGGGCGACGCCGCCGGGATACACGAGGCGAAGGCGGAGTTACGGGAATCGCTCGAGCGCATCATCAACGCGGCCAACACAGTCCAGGACGAGTAAGCTGGTCTAGACCCAGGCAAAAGAAGGGGAAGCCCGCCCGGTGCATCAACCGAGCGCGGGGCTTCCCCGCTTCTGTTAGGCTGGCCGAGCCTTACTTCCGCGCCGCCTCGTCCTTCTCGGCGCGATCGAGGCGAGCGGTCAGCGAAACGATGTAGCCGACCAGGATGACCGCCGTGATAGCGTAGGCCGCCATCAGGTACTGTCCGCCGCTCATTTCGCGGCTGGTGACGGCGAAGATAACCAGGACGGTAGCCGCCAGGCCAAACAGAACCGCGATAATTCCCGCCTTAGTCACCGGCCACCTCCATTCTTACCAGATCGAGCTCTTCCTCTCCCCTGAGCCGCGCCAACAGGTAGCGCCGCGTGAGCATGAAGAGGAACAGGAGCAGGAAACCCAACATCATCAGGCGCAGCGGCCAGACCATGGCGAGGTCGACCGTCTCGGGACTCGACTGCACCTGGTGCAGCGTGCGCCACCAGCGCACGGAGAAGTAGACGATCGGGACGTTGACGAAGCCGACGATGGCGACCAGCGATGAGACCCGGGCTCGCCCTTCCGGGTCCTCGATGAAGGCGCGGAGCACGAGGTAGCCGGCAAATGTGATCGCCATGATGGCGGTAGTGGTCAACCGCGGGTCCCATGTCCAGTAGACGCCCCAGGTCGGCCGGCCCCAAAGTGCGCCGGTGATGAGCCCGGTGACGTTGAACAGAACACCGACCTCGGCACCGGCGACGGCTACGTAGTCGTAGCCCTGTTCGCGCGTCTTGATGTACATGATGCTGGCGATGAACGCGATCAGGTAGCCCGCCGCGGTGCCGACCCAGCTGGGGAAGTGGATGAACATGATGCGGTAGACATCACCCATCATCCGTTCGGTCGGTGCCACGAACATCCCGAGTACCAGACCCACTGCCAACAGCGCCAATGCGACGATGCCAACGATCGTACCCAGGCGCATCGCCTTCTCTTTGGGCGCCTTCGCCAGGCGGATCGTCTGGATCACGACTATGCCCGCGATCACAAAAGCCGACCCGTACACAACTATTCTTCCAATCATATCTACTCCTCGATGGCAAACTCGAACGTGAGCGTGCACACGGTCAGCAGAACCAGATCGATCAGTGCTATGATGCGGAGCCAGACCCAAAGCTCGCCCATCGGATCACCCCGCACAACCAGCGTCGTCGCCTTCACCGCCGCTACCACTACCGGCACCATGATCGGGAAGAGCAGGACGGGCAGCATGACGTCGCGCGCTCGCAGGTTGGCGGTGAGCGCCGCGTAGAAGGTCCCGACCGCCGCGTAGCCGAGCGTACCCAGCGCTACCACGCCGAGCAGCGCGGGCAGCTTGGTGATCAGGTCTATGTTATAGAGAACGGCGGACACGGGGATCAGAATGACCTCCATGGCCGCCAGAATGATCAGGTTGGCTGCGAGCTTGCCCGCGTAGATGGCCTTCTTGTCGCCCGGATAGAGCCGCAGCGCTTCCATGCCGCCGCTCTCCTGCTCGACCTGGAACGAGCGACCCAGCGCCAGTATTCCGGTGAAGAAGATCGCGACCCACAGAAGGCCGGGCCACAGGTACTGGAGCAGTGTCTGACCGGCTCCGGCCGACATGCCCGGCGCATCGGGGCCCAGCGCGAAGCTGAAGATGAAGAGCACCATGGCGGCGAAGAAAGCCATGGCGTTGAACGCCGCCTTGCTGCGCCGCTCGGTGAGCAGGTCTTTGCGGACGAGCGCCCAGGCGCGCCGTAGATCGCCCATCAGTCTTTCGCCTCTAGACCGACGGACTCGGTTGCGCCGGCTATGGCGCCTTCGTAGTCGGATGTCGAGCCGTCGAACACAACGCGACCACCGCGCAGGGAAACGGCACGATCGCACAGGGCGAGGGCACGACCGATCTCGTGGGTCGCGATGACCAGCGTCTTACCGCCCTCGCGCAGCTCCTTGATGAAGCGGTCCACCCAACCGATGCCCTCCACGTCGAGGGCGCCATACGGCTCGTCGAGTAGCACGAGCTCGGGGTCGTGAAGCGTGGCCCGGGCCAGCGCCAGACGCTTGCGCATGCCGCTGGAGAACGTGCGAACCTGCTGCTCTGCGGCATGGGCGAGGCCCACGTGGGCGAGGGCATCGACCAGCTCTTCCTGGACCGGAGTCAGCCCGTACATGACGGAAGCGAAACGGAGATTCTCGACGGCGGTCAGCTCGCCGTACAGGTAGGACATCCCGGGCAGAACGCCCAGGTGCTTTCGTTTCTCGTCGCCGTTGCGCAGCGCCGAGCCGAACAGCTCGACCTCGCCGTAGGTCGGCCGGGTCACACCGGTGAGGACCCGCAACAGCGTGCTCTTGCCGGACCCGTTGGGGCCGAGCAGCGATACCAGCTCGCCGCGGGCGACCGTCAGGTCGACAGCACGCAGGGCCCAGTTGCGGGCGTATCGCTTACTGACCTGCCGGGCCGCGACCACAGGCCCGCCGTTGGCCGGCATGCCGCTGGCGGGGCCGGCAGTTTCCGCTCTATCGGTCATTCAACTTCCCTGTGTTACAATTTTGCGAACCGCAATTGATACTCCGGGATGCGGGCCGGGTCAAGGCACGGTGCCGGGCCGACCCACCGGCACAGCTTCCCTTGCCCCCAGGGCACTCCGGTCACAGGTTGGACACGGTGATGTGGGGCGGATTCCACCTGGGGGACTATCCAGCAGTGCGATTCTCGACAACTCTAGCGGCCCTCGGCCTGGCCACGCTACTGGCGGCGACGCCTGCCGCGGGTCAAAGCCGTGTTCCGGCTCCGCAGACCTACCGGTTCGTCTCCGAGCTGGGCAACGCGGCCGGCATCTGGGTGAACCCTGGTGCGATGGGGTACTTCGATGCCAGCCTGCTGACAGGCAGCATTACGTTCGACCGACCGGAGAGCAGCTGGGAGGTGGGCCAGTACCAGTTCGGAATCCAGTGGGGTCCACTGGGCTTCGGGTACACGCACGACGAGTTCCACGACACGACCGGGTTCGGTCAGGCCGACAACTACACGGTGTCGGCTGGCTTCGCCACCAACGGAAACGGTGCGGGCGCGGCGCGGACATGGCGCAAGGTGGGCGACGCGGAAGCCAGCTGGGACATCGGCTACACCTTCGTGTCGCAGGCCGGCGTGTCCTTCGGCCTGACGTGGCGCGATATCGGCTCGCCGGTTGTCCGGGACACGGTGCTGGACGAACGCGTCGTGGGGGCGGTCACGTTCCGCGAGGCGACCACGGGACGTTTCTCTATTTCGGCTCAGGCCGAGTACAAGACCAAGTTGAAAGAATTCCGCGGCTTCCGGGTGGGCGGCAGCCTGAAGCCGGTCGACTCGGTGGAGATTCTTGTCCTGGCGCAATGGGGCGGCGACGGCGACTTCGACGGTTTCAGCCTCGGCTTCTACCTGACGGACAAGTCGGCGATGGGGTGGGGCGTGGTTGGACTGGAGTCGAACGGCGACATCCGGACGGGGAATGCCGGCGCGTCGTTCATGGGGCAGCGGACGGGGCTCTGAAGTCGGGAATATTGAATATGTCGGGTGCGGGGCGAGGCGGGAGGAACCCGGGGACCGCTCGCTTCGGCCGATCCTGAGCGTAACGCGAAGCGTTTCGCTCAGGATCGCTAACCCCAGC
>JBDHHX010000342.1:0-3809 GCA_039589155.1 Gemmatimonadota bacterium
TCGCCGATCTGGTCATCATCGACGAGAACCCGATCGACGACATCAAGGTGCTCTACGGCACCGGCGCCGTGCGATTGAACGACGAGACCGGCCTGGCCGAGCGGCACGGCGGCATCCTCTACACGATCAAGGACGGGATCGTCTACGACGCCAAGCAGCTGCTCGCCGATGTCGCCCGCATGGTGGAGGAGCAGAAGCGGGAGCGGATGACGAGCCGGCCGTGAGGCCGGTCCGCTTCCGCCTATTCCTCGGCTAGCGCCCGCATCGGATCGACCTGGGTCGCCCGTCGCGCCGGCACATAGCAAGCGGCCAGCGCGATAGCGAGCAGCAGCAGCGAGACGGCGGCGAAAGTCGCCGGGTCGGTGGGCGACACCTGGAAGAGCAGATTCTCCAATCCGCGGGTGAGCAGTAGCGCCCCCGCCAGGCCGGCGCCCAACCCGACGGCGGCCAGACCCATGCCCCGGCGAACCACCATGCGCCGCACCGACGATGCGTCGGCGCCCAGCGCCATACGCACGCCGATGTCCCGCGTCTGCCGGCTGACGAAATACGAGAGCACACCGTAGATTCCCACCGCGGCCAGGGTCACGCCGACTGCGGCGAAGATGCCCACCAGCGTCGCCCAGTAACGGGGACGGGCCACGGAAGCCGACAGCCGATCGCGCATCATCTGCACTTGAGTCACCGTCACCGCCGGGTCCAGCGCGGTGAACTGGTGGCGTAGCTGCGCGGCCGTTACCGCCGCACCCGAGCCGCGGATGACCAGGTTCACCGAGCGCCACGCATTCTGGCTGTACGACTGGTAGACGGCGCTCTCGTCGGCAGTAGCCAGCCCCAGGTACTTCACATCGCTCACCACGCCGACCACGGTGAGAGCAAACGTCGTGTTGCCGCCGGAGTAGAGCTGCCGGCCCAGCACCTCTTCGCCGGGATAGAAACGGTTCGCCCACCGCTCACTCACCGCCACCACCGACGGATCGTCCCCCGTATCGGTCCAGTCAGGGAGCCGGCCCTTCAGCAACCGCGCCCCCATCGCATCCAGGAAGCCCGGCGTCAAGATGATCCAGGGGACCGCCGGCTGCGAGCCGCCAGGCGGCACGGGTCGGTCCACGAGGTCGAAGTTGTTGGTCATCCCCGGACTGTTGGGCGGCGCCCCCGAACCGATGCCCACGGCGTCCACCCCGGATACTCCCGCCAGTTCTGCGAGCGCGCGCTCCCAGAACCCGATCAACGACTCGTTATCGGGATACTCGTTGGGCGGGAGCGTCACTCTGGCCACGAGAACGTTCTCCGGATCGACGCCCGCGTCCACGCTTTGCAGCCGCTCGAGACTCGTGAACAGCAGGGCGGCTCCGGCAAGCAGCGGCAGCGCCAGCGCGAACTCGGCGGTGACCAGCGAGCCCCGCAACAACCTCGACCGCCTGTTCTCCGATCCGGCGCGCACGCCGCTTCGTAACGGCGACGCGAGATCGGACGAGGTCCCATGCGCCAGCGGTGCCAACCCGAACAGCACGCCGCTGGCCAGCGCGATCGCCGCGGCGAAGCCGAGGGCACGGCCGTTCAGCCCCACCTCCTCCACTCGTGGCAGTTGCGGCCCCAGGCTGAGGAGCGCATCGAGGGCGACCCCGGCGAGAATCAGCCCGAGCAGGCCTCCGAGGATCGCCAGCGTCGTGCTCTCGACCAGCAGCTGCCGCACCAGGCGACCCGATGTAGCCCCCAGCGACGTGCGCAGCGCCACCTCGCGTTCTCGCACCGTGGCGCGCGCCAGTTGCAGGTTGGCCACGTTCGCTACTGCGATCAGCAGCACAAACCCGACGGCGCCTAGCAATAGAAGAAGCTCACCGCCCACGCTGCCAAGCATGACATCGCGCAGGGCGAACGGCGTCAGGCGCGCTTCTCGATCCTGAAACGTCTCGGCCCACACGGGAAAGATCCGCTCGCTGATCCCGGCGAGGTCCTGGGACGCGACCTGCTCGGTGACGCCGCTCTCGAGCCGCGCGATCGTTTGTATGAAGAATGGCCCGCGCCGCGTCGGCGGCTCCAGCTGCAGAACGGGCCAGACCTCGGCACGCCAGCCAATCATCGATTCGACACCGCGCGCCAACACGCCCACGACGGTATGGTCATCGCCGTCTAGCGTGATCGTCCGCCCAAGCACATCAGTGGCATTGCCGAAGTAGCGCTCGCGAAACGCGTGGCTGATTACGGCAACGCGCTCGGCACCGGGAACATCCTCGCCGGCACGAAAGCCCCGCCCCTCCACAGGGTGAATTCCGAGCGTGTTGAACCAGTCGGCCGTCACCCCGCCGATCCTGATCCTCTCGGGCTGATCTCCGCCCGTCAGGATCGCCCGGCCACGATCGAGCCCGGCCACGCTCTCAAACGAGCGCTGCTGCTCTTCGATCGCCTGGTAATCGACAACCGAAAGCGGCCATTGATTCGAGGGGCTGTTCTGTTCGAACACGACGATCAGTCGGTCCGGCTCGGCGTAGGGCAGCGGCTTCAACAAAACGCCGTCAACCACGCTGAAGATCGCCGTCGTCGCTCCGATGCCGAGCGCCAGCGTGATCATCGTCACCGCCGTGAAGCCCGGGTTCTTCATCATCATGCGGACCGCGTAACGCAGATCCTGACCGAGGTCTACCAGCAGACGCACGCCCCGCGCGTCACGGCCTCCCTCTTTGTGCCGCTCCATGCCGCCGAACCTCAGGTACGCCTCACGCCGCGCTGCCTCCGGACTCATGCCGCGCTTCCGAAGCTCCTCGATCTCCATCTCTATATGAAAGCGCATCTCATCGTCCATCTCCCGCTCGATCCGCGAACGGTTGAGAAGCACGCCAATGCGCCGCCGTAATCTCTCGATCCAGTCCATCATCGCCCTGCTCTCTTTCCACTAGCCCGACTGCAGGATGAGCTCGACCGCTTCCGAAAAGAGCTTCCACGAGCGTCGCTCTTCTCGCAGCGCCTTCTTGCCGCCGGCCGTCAGCGTGTAGAACTTCGCCCGCCGGCCCTCTGGCGAGATCCCCCACTCCGCTTCGATGAGTCCACGGTCCTCCAGGCGGTAGAGCGCCGGGTACAGCGAGCCCTGGTTCACCTCCAGCACACCCTCCGAGGCTTGCTGGATCCGCTTCGAGATCCCCCACCCGTGCAGCTTCCCCAACGCCAGCGTCCTCAAGATCAGCAGATCGAGCGTGCCCTGGAGCAGATCGGCCTTGGACCGTGCCACGATGACCTCCGTTCCCCGGTTGATACCTAGATTGTCTACAATGATAGCGTGGCTTGTTGTCGACTGTCAAGGTATCGGCGCGCCAGGCCCTGAAACGAAAAAGCCCGGACATTTCGTCCGGGCTCTCGTCTATATGACCGCCCGTCTTAGCGGGCGTCGTGTCGATATGGCCTGGCGTTTTTCGTCAGTCGTCCTTCACCCTATCGAACATCTTAGGTGCGAACCAGACGGCAGCCACGAAAAGCACTCCCGCCAGCACGTTCAACTCGGTTCCCAAATGTACCTCCCGCCAACATCGTTTCAGATAGTGATTCTCGCTCTGGGTACGCCACGCGGGTACCCTCCCTAACCGCTCTTATATAGAACTGCAAGGATGGTACCGCCGGATGTGTGGCCAGACACGTTGAAATCCAGGCGTCAGGCGGATTCGGACCCTGCATGCCGTTCCCATGACCGGGGCGGCATGTCCCGGTCTGGTAACCTGTGGATGCGCCAGCGGCTCCAAACACAAAACGTTGACCTGAGCCCCCGGCCACTACATCTTTGTGGCTCCTTCCCTGTCGTTCCTTCCCTAAGTAGCGGT
>JBDHHX010000343.1:0-3800 GCA_039589155.1 Gemmatimonadota bacterium
ATCAGCGAGTATCTCGAGAAGTATGGTCGTTAGCCGCTGCGCTGCGAACGATCCCCCGCAACATACCGGCGAAGACCAGTTTATGGATCGGGTAGAGCCCGTACCAGTAGAAGAGACCGAAAAGCCCGACCGGATCGAAGATAGCGGTTTGCCGCACGATCGACCCCTCCCCTTCCGGCACCACCTCGAACTGAAGCCAGGCCCGTCCGGGTAGCTTCATTTCGGCATAGAGCCTCAGCAGCGCGTCGGGCTCCGCCGCTTCCACTCGCCAGAAGTCCAGCGTGTCGCCGGGGACTACGTTGTCCGGGTCGCGGCGGCCCCTTCGCATACCGACGCCGCCGACCAACAGATCGAGAAAGCCTCTCAGACGCCATAGCCAGTCGCCGTAGTACCACCCGCTGGCGCCTCCGATGCGGCGGATGGGACGAAACGCGCTTGCGGCGGAGAGCGGCAGGCGCGCCGTCCGTGAGTCGACGAGCCGCGAGCCGAACTTCGCTCCGCCCCACTCCGCCGTGTGAGCGGAGGAGAGCGCGTCGGACCACCGCGTTGCGGCGATCTCGCGGTCCTCGTTACGCAACGCCCGTTCGATCGCTTCTCGAATTCCGCGCGGCCGGACATCCGGGAACAGCCGGCGCGCCGCGTCGTCGTCCACCACGGTCGCATTGCGTACGCTGTCGATCAGCTCTCGGCCGATGCGGGCGTAGACCGGTGTCACCAGACCCAGCCAGAGGCTGGAAAGCCGCGGACTCAGAACCGGCACCCGGATCATGAATCGACGCAGCCGCCGTTGGCGCGCGTACTCTCTCATGATGTCGATATAGGAGACGGAGTCGGCCCCGCCGATCTCCACGACCAGGCTATCCGCCAGCTCGACATCGCGAGCGCTCACCAAGTACTCGACGAGATCTTCGACCGCCAGCGGCTGGGCGCGCTGGCTGACCCAGCGCGGCGTGATCATCACGGGCAGCTTCTGCACCAGAGCACGAATCATCTCGAACGAGAGGCTGCCCGACCCGATGATGATCGAGGCGCGCAGCTCGACGGTCGGTATCCCCGACTCGCGCAGAATGCGCCCCACCTCCTGACGGCTGCGCAGGTGGCGCGAGAGGCCGGGCTCGCGACCCAGCCCACCCAGGTAGACGATCCGTCTCACGCCGGCCTCTCGGGCAGCCCGAGCGAAGATCTGCGCTGCACGGCGGTCCTCTTCCTCGAAATCGCCCTGCGACCCCATGGAGTGGATCATGTAGTAGGCGACGTCGACGCCGGCCATCGCTTCACGGAGCGACTCGAGATCGAAGACGTCGCCCGCCACGACTTCGGTCGCCGGCTCGACCTTGGGCTTGAGGAAGTCGGGCCGCCGCGCCAAGCAACGAACGGGGTCGCCTCGACGCTCAAGCTCCTTGACCAGGCGGCCACCGACATAACCCGTGGCTCCGGTAACCAAAGTCATTCCGGTTCGCGCGCTCACGTTTCGCTCAGCCTCCATGTCGACGAGGGAACCAGGGGAAAAACGCGCTGGTGCGCTCCGCGTAGTCGCGATACGCTGGCTTGGTATCCTTGAGCTTCTTCTCCAGCAAAGTCACTCCGGAAACGCGCATCAGCAGCAGCGTCATCAAGACCGGACTGTAGATCGTCCACAACGAGCCAGGCGTTGCCGCAGCGAAGCAGAAGAACCCCCACCAGAGCAGCGCATCGCCGAAGTAGTTCGGGTGGCGCGTGAAGCGCCAAAAACCGCGGTCCATGACCTTGCCGCGGTTCGCCGGATCGCGCTTGAAGCGCGCCAGCTGCCAGTCGCCGCCCGCCTCGAACAGGAGGCCGACGGAGAAGAGGACAATCCCGAGGCCGTCGACCCATGTCAACTGCACAGGCACGGCGCTGCGTTCCGCCCTCATGAGCGGCATCGAGATGGCCCACAGAAGGAGGGCCTGAAGCCAAAAGACGGTGACCAGGCTGCGGGCGGGAAAGGTCTTCGGGTCCTTCTCGCGCATGGCGCGATAGCGATAGTCTTCGTCGCGTCCCCAGTTGCGCCACAGGATGTAGAGTGAGAGCCGAGCCCCCCAGAGCGTCACCAAGCCAGCTACGAGGTAGGCCCGCAACGTAGGTGACTCGCTGAAGGCGAAGTAAACCCAGGCCGTGAGCGCGAAGCCGGGGCCCCAAAACACGTCGATGATGCTGGCGTCCCTTTTCAGCAGACTCAGCACCCACACCAGGGTCATCAGGCCGAGGGCCGCGCCAAGAGCGCTTAGCGCGATCATTAGCCGACCGCTCCATGCGTGAGCTCCCTGAATGTCGTGCGACGACTCACAGTCGCTTTCCGTCCAAACCGATAGTGGGAGACCCACCATTCGTCACCGCCATTGAACGCGAACAGTTCCGCACAGGCCATGAAGAAGAGCCGCCAGCGCACGAGCCAGCGCTTCGCTTCCACAGGACCGTAGACGACCCGGAACAGTTCGAGCACTTCCTGGCGGCGGGTATCGAGATTGTCCAGCCATGCCTCTGCTGTCCGTGCGTAGTTTCCGCCGTTGACTACCCAATGGTCGGTGAGTGCCAGGTCACCCTGGAAGTGAAGCAGCAAGTCATCGGAGGGCATGAGTCCGCCGGTGAAGAAGTAGCGGCCCATCCAATTGCCGGCGCCGTCGGTCTCGAAGGGGTAGGCGAGCGAGCGATGACAGAAGATGTGAACGAACAGTTCGCCGTCCTGCTTCAGCCAACCGGAGATCCTACGAAGCAGCAGTTCGTAGTTGCGCATGTGCTCGAACATCTCGATCGAGACGACACGGTCGAACTCGCGATCCGTGTCGAAGTCATTCATGTCGGCGGTGATGATTTCGACGTTCCCTAGGCCGCGGCGCCGGCACTCGCCTTCAATGAAGCGACGTTGCGACGCGGAGTTCGACACCGCGACGATCTCGGCCGCTGGGTAGTGCTCTGCCATCCACAGCGTAAGCGCTCCCCAACCGCAACCGAGCTCCAGTATCGATTGACCGTTATCCAGCCCGGCGCGCCGACAAGTTAACTTCAGCATTGCCGTTTCGGCGTCGTCGAGGGTGAAGACGCCGGCGGGCCAGTAGCCGCTGGAGTATTTCCGCTGCGCGCCCAACACCAATTGGAAAAACTCGGCCGGCACCTCGTAGTGCTGTTGGTTTGCCGAATCCGGGTTAATCGCCACTGGGCTGTCCTTGAGTGCTTCGATGAAGCCACGCATCGCTTGCCTCTGGAGTTCGGCGTTCTCGCGCGTCTCCTGGTGCAGGCGTTGCCTGAGCAACTTACGAATCCCCCAGCGAACCACGGCGTCGGGCACGAGTCGGCGCTCGACCAACTCTATCGATAAATCTTGAATGCTGTTGAATATCATGTCGATACCACTGCAAAGGGTTCGGTCGCCGAAGGCATACGGGCATCGATCTCGGCCCTGATGCGCTCGTGGGCCGGTCGATCGATGGGGTAGCGCCAGGCGATTGTAATGGCGATCAGGTTGCAGATGCTGGGCACGCCGACGTAGAGCAGTCGCAAGGTCCAGACGGTGGCTGGCGCCTGCAACGGCGCGCCGGGCTCGTATCCGGCGAAATCGAGGATAGGAAAGGCGAGCCCGGCGCTTAGCGCCGCGGCCAGTTTCTTGACGATCGACCAAAAGCCGACATACTCACCTTCGCGACGCAGTCCGGTCATCCACTCGTCATAATCGATAACGTCGGCCTGCATCGACGGCGGCAGTGCCATGACGCCACCCAGTCCCAACGCCGACACCACGACGATGGCCGTGAAGAGTGCCGCGTCGCCGCGCCCGAGGAAGATCG
>JBDHHX010000344.1:0-3767 GCA_039589155.1 Gemmatimonadota bacterium
GAATCGGCCGATTCCGACGCCACGCCGTAGTAGATGTGCTGCCCGTCCGGCGCCCAATCGAGCCGGTAGATCATCCCCGTCTCGCGCAGCAGGAAGCGGACGTTGCGGCTCTCCCACTCTATGAGAAAGATCTCGCTGGCGGCCCGCGCCGTGCTGCGTCGCGACACGAAGGCGATCCACTCGCCGTCGGGCGCGAAGGCATAGGCGTTCGCCTCGGCCCGGTAGAGCATGCGCGGCGGATCGACGGGGCGGCCGCTCTCGCGATCGACCTCGATGGTCCAGATTCGCGGCGGACCCAGCCCGGCGATGAAGCCGATGCGATTACCCGACGGCGCCCAACGCGGTTTGTAGGCCGCCCACATCTTGCGGTAGGAGAACGGCGCGCCGGTATCGGCGGGGACGATCCAGAGGATGGGGTCGGGCCGCGTCTGCAGCACGGCGAAGAAGCGGCCGTCCGGTGAAGGCGCCACCGCCGGATGGATGGGCACATCGATCGCGGCGACGGTGACCGGGTCGGGTCTATAGATATAGACGGACGAATCCGGGACGGCGTCGGTTTGCGCGGCGACATCGGTGTGGAGCAGCAGGCAAAGGAGAGCAGTTAGAATCGCGCGCCCGTCAACGGCAAAGCGGTTCTGGTCTACTCGTCTACTCGTCCACTCGCTCACTACTCCATGCCGTACTGGCGTAAGACTCACGAATCGGGCTTGGAGGATCCTCGGTCTCTCAGCGAGCCGGCCATTCCCCGAGCTGGACGGCCAGCTCCTGTCGCTGGTCGCGACGAACGATCTCGATCGCTACGAACTTATCGATCCGTTCGGGAGAGAGCGACTCCTGCAGGTCCGCCATGCCGGCGATCGACCCATCGTCGAGCCCGACGATCATATCGCCGCGGCGAAGCCCGGCTTGGGCGGCGGGACCGCCGGACTCGATCTCTGCGATCTCGACCCCGCTACGCTGCTGACGGGTCAAGCGCCGCGCCTCACGCGCGTAGAGCGGTCGCTCGCGCCCGGCGATCCCCAGGTAGGCGCGCCGGTAGATGCCATGGGAGATGAGCGCCGACAGAACGCGTCGTGTCATCTCGTTCACCGGGATGGAGAAGCCGATGCCGGCGCCGCGGCCGATTGCCGCCGTGTTGATGCCGACGACCAGACCGTGGCTTGTGACCAGCGGGCCGCCGGAGTTGCCCGGATTGATCGCGGCGTCGGTCTGGATGACGTTGTCGATCAGTCGGCCGGCTGCCGCGCGCATCGATCGACCCAGCGCCGATACCACGCCGGCGGTGACCGTCGAGTTGTAGCCGTAGGGACTGCCGATGGCGAGCACGAGCTGGCCGACCTGCAGCTGCGACGCGTCACCGAACTCCGCCGCCTTCAGGTCGCTGGCGTTGGCCCGTAGCACCGCCAGGTCGCTGGCCGCGTCGGTGCCCAACACGTCGGCCTCCGTCTCCTCGCCGTCGTCCAGCGTCAGCTCCACCCGCCGCGAGCCTTCGACCACGTGATGGTTGGTGACGATGAGCCCGTCGGGCGCGATGACGATGCCCGACCCGTTGCCGCTGGGCGGGTCCTCGAATGGGCTGCGCCGCCGGCCCCAGATCGAGACGTTGACCACGGCCGGCCGCAGCCGCTCGGCGACCGAGATCACCGCCTGGCTGTAAGCGTCGAGTATCTGAACATCATCGACCGTGACACCGCCGTTCGCCTGGTTCTTGGGATCGGTACCGGATGCCAGAGGTCGCAGAAGGATCGGGTTGGTCATTCTTTGCCTCGCATTGGTTGTCTATGTGCTTAGATACACTACACGCTGAAGGACGTGGTAGTTTCATCTGCTCGGCCAGTAGACTAGTAGACAAGTAGACGAGTTGACCAGATGCTGGTTGGACGGTGCGCCGCTGGGGGGGATCGCCTATTTTGCTGCGTCCCCGACCCGATCACTCAATGGGAGAACACCATGGCCAGCAGACTCGTCTCCATGCTTGCTGCGCTGGCGGTCTTCGCGGCGATCGCGACTACCGCGGCGGCGCAGGAGCTGCCGATACTCGACCCGACCTATACGCGGCTCATCGCGCAGGAAATATCGGGCGACGCCGCCTACGAGCACATCCGTTATCAGACGCAGTTCCACCGGCCGCGCGGTGGCGCGAACGGTCTGTGGAAAGTGGCGGAGTACTTCGAGGCGAAGGCACGGGAGTACGGCCTCTCCGACGTGCAGCTCATCAAGCAGGACTACGGGACGACGCCGTGGAACGCGAGCTTCGGTGATCTGTGGATCATGGAGCCCGAAGCCGAGCGGCTGGCCAGCACACTGCAGTCGCCGCTCCACCTGGCGGACTACAGCCGGCCGACCGATGTGACCGGCGCGCTGATCGACGTGGGCGCCGGTACGGCGGAGGACCTGGACGGAGTCGATGTGAGCGGCAAAATCGTCCTCACCTACGGATCGCTCTCGGGTGTCATGGGCCGCGCGGTGGGCGGTGGCGGTGCGCTTGGCGTGATCTGGTACCCGAGTCCGTTTGGCGGACAGAGTGCCTTTCCCGATCAGCTACGTTGGGCGCGGGTCCCCACCAGCTCCGACGACTACGAGCCCACTTTCGCTTTCAACCTGACGCTGCGGCAGGGTCTAGCGCTCAGTAACCAACTGGCGGCGGCCGACGGGCCCGTCATGGTTCGTGCCGTGGTCGAGGCGGAGTTCGGCTCCGTGCAGGGCGAAGAGCCGTGGCAGGTGATGGTGGAGGCGTTCATCCGCGGCAGCGATCCCGACGCCGGCCAGGACATCGTGCTCACCGGTCACATGCAGGAAGAGGCGACGTCGGCGAACGACGATGCCAGCGGCTGCGCCAGTGTGCTGGAGATCGCGCGGGCGCTCAACCGGCTGATCGAGGAAGGGCGTGTGCCGCGGCCGAAGCGCGACATCCGCTTCTGGTGGGTGACGGAGATCTCCAGTCAGCGCCAGTACTTCGCCGACCATCCCGATGCGCCGAGCGAGATGTGGGTGAACGTGAACCAGGACATGGTCGGCGCCAACCAGGCGCAGGACGTGATGCGGATGCAGAACATCACGCGGCTGCCGGCGACGCGATTCCACTTCTTCAACGACGTGGTCGAGGCGGTGATCGAGTACATGGTGGCGACCAACTCGTCGGAGTTGGCCCAGCTGCAGGCCGGGACCGGCTTCTACCCGCAGCCGCACCTGTCGCGCCTCGGGTCGCGCCACCGCTACAACGCCAAGACGATCTTCTTCCACAACAACACCGACCACATGACGTTCACCGAGACGCCGATCGGCATCCCGGGCAGCACGTTCACCAACTGGCCGGACAACTACATCCACTCCAGCGACGACCAGCTGTGGAACATCGATCGCACACAGCTGGGCCGGAACGCGGCCTCGGTGGCGCTCATCGCCTACATCATGGCCAGCGCCGATGACGCCGCGGCCCCGGCGCTGGCGGCGGAGACGGCTGGTCGCGGTCAGGAGCGCATCGCTCGCAACCTACGCCTGGGCCTCACCTGGATCGCCGCCGCCGATGACAAAGAGGCGGCTTACCACATGGCTACGGACCAGATCCGATATGCGGTGGCCCGCGAGGCGCTGGCCATCGCGTCGCTGGCCGAGATCGGTCCGGGCTCAGAGGAGACGATCCGCGAGCTGCAGGACCTGAGCCGAGGCGCCGGCAGCCTGGCGATGAGGACGCTGTTCACCGCTTACTCACGGCACGGTGGAACCGCGGAACCGGAGCGCACGTTGAGCGAAACGGAGCAGCGGTT
>JBDHHX010000345.1:0-3678 GCA_039589155.1 Gemmatimonadota bacterium
GCGAAGTATTTTCGATTCCAGATCCTCCCCCAGTCGGGAAACACCGCGAGCGCGATCAGCAGGACGAGCGCCCCGGCGAAGGCGGCGGGCACGGCCCAGCGGGCCCTGGCAAGGCTCGCCACCACGCCCGCGCCGAGGCCGACGTTGAGCAGCGCGAGCATCTGCAACGAGCGCTCGATGCCGAACGCGTAGATCAGCACGAAGCCGCTGACCGACGCTCCGAGAATCGCGCCGATCGTGTTGTACGAGAGCACCTCGCCGACGGCCTCTCCCACCCTGTGCCGGTAGGCCGTGTGGACGGTGCCGGCGAGCGGGAAGGCGATGCCCATGAAGAACGCCGGGACGAACATGTAGGCGAACGCAACGGCCAGGTTGGTCAACTGGCGCGCCTCCCACACGCTCGGAGCACTCCCGAGGAACAAACGCCGGAAGGTCGTCGCGTGGGTCGGCAGGTCGCGGATCGCCACGGTCACGACGAGGGCGGCGGCCCCGATCGCGATCTGGACGGCGGCGAACGCCAGCACCGACCTGGCGATGGATCGGGTCGGCCGGTCCGCGCGCCCGAACATGCCGTAGGCCTGGCTGCCGGCGGCGATTCCGGCCAGGAACGCGATCAGCATCGTGGCAAAGCCGTACACCGACGTCCCGACGACCAGGCTCAGAATCCGGGTCCAGAGCACTTCGTAGCCGAGAGCACAGAACCCGCTCACGCCGATTCCCCACAAGACCATGCGATAGGCGGCGGTCGGCACGGGATCGTCCGTCGCTCCAGCGGTGGCCCCCTTCGGCGCACGCGATCCGGCTCTGCCGTCGGTCCCGGGCGGAGCGGAAGCCGCGAAGGCGCGCTCGGGGAGCGAGATGGCGAGCAGCCCGATGGCGACGTTGGAGCCGATCGCCACGGCGAGCGTTCCAGCGACTCCGAGCCACTCGAGGAGCGCGAAGGCGCCCGCCATTGTCCCGGCAACGGCACCCAGCGTGTTGAATGCGTAGAGAGAGGAGAGCTGTCGGGAGAGTCGTTCCGAGCCACCCGTGGCGAACCTCACCAGGACCGGGAGCGTCCCCCCCATCAAGGTCGTCGGCACGATCATCGCCGCGGCTGCAAACAACACGCGGAGCGCCGTCAGGGCGACTGGATCGTCTCCGATGGTTCTCGCGAGAGGGACGTAGAGAGCGGGATAGGCCGCCATCAGCCCGGCGTAGGCGATCGCCGAAGCCGCAATCCCCAGCTCGAGCCAGCCATAGAGCCGCAGGGTGCGCCCGCCCCGGTCGACCCTGCGGCCGAACAGCCAGCCGCCCAGCGCGAGCCCCGCCATGAACACGGAGAGCACCGTGGCGACCGCCAGATGCGAGCTGCCGAATACCTGCCCGAAGGAACGGACCCAGACGACCTGATAGACGAGCGCTGCAGCCCCGGAAAGGAAGAAGAGAATGTAGATCGGGGCAATCATCTGAAGGTCGGAATTGCCAGTCTATCGACGACGCCGGAGATGACCATCGCGCCCGTATCGCAGGGTGACCCGGATGTCGCTGCTCACCCGGTGGCTCTTGAGGAAATAGGCATGGCCGTTGCCCGACCGCGAACCCTCGCGATCCTTTCCGAGCGGCCGGGAGACGCTCGCTCGGCTGCCCACGCTGCTCGGACTGGAAGCACGAGGCAATTCACCGATTGATTCCCCGAAGGTCAGCCTGACGAAGTACGCGTCCGGCGCTTCCTCGACGCCGCCCCCCGGGGAGTCCGGTTGGGAGCATCCGGGAGGGGGGGGACCTATGGAAAGTGTGGCGAGATGCGCGAAATAGCGAGGTCACATGGGGTCGTATCCCCCAAAAGCTACCGCGAACAGTCGACGGAGAACCCCCGCTGAAGCCGTAAGATTCTGTTTTTACTCGATTTTTTCGTTCCCTTCGCACCTTGGCATACGCATTGCAGCCCGTCCCCCCGCGATGCGAGTACGCGCGCTCAGCCTGACCCTGTCCGCGCTCCTGGTGGCGGCGCCATTGAGCGTGGCCGCGGCTGAGATGATGGCTTCTTTCAGTTACTCCCTGTCCAACTTCGAGGGTCCCGTGCCATCGCAGTGGGCGAGGCTCGCGGTCGATCCCGAGCGAGACGAGATCTACGCCCTCAACCGGCGCAAGAACGACATTCGGATCTTCGACGAGCACGGCATGGAGATCTTCGTCTTCGGCGAGGGCTTCTTTACCGCTGCGGACATCACGATCGGCGACGACGGAAGCATCTTCCTGTTGAGCACGGGGTACCAATCCGCCAAGGTCGATCGCCTGAACTACCGGGGCGAGCACGTCTCGGAGGTTTCCCTGAAGAACCTTCCGGCTCGGCTCTCGGGATTCGTCCCGGACCAGCTGCTGCACCGCCACCGCTCGCTGTATCTGGTCGAATCGAATTCCCTGCGCGTGGTGGTGGTGGACACCAACGGCTACTTCCAGGAAGCGTACGACCTGAACACCCTTCTGAAACCCTTCCTGACCCGCAATGACGGGTTGAAGTGGAAGCTCGCCAACGTCGACTGGAGGAAGCGGAAGCTCGAGGAAATCGAGCTGCACGGCTTCACCGTGGACAGCCGGGGAAACATCTTCTTCACGGTTCCCGTGCTGTTCTCCGCCTTCCGCCTGTCTCCCGCCGGCCAGCTGGACGCGTTCGGAAGGTCCGGCAGCGGGCCGGGCAAGTTCGGCGTGGTTTCGGGCATCGTCACCGATGACGACGGGTACGTCTACGTGGCCGATCGGCTGCGTTCCGTGGTCCTGGTCTTCGACCCCGACTTGCGGTTTCAGGCGGAGTTCGGTTATCGCGGCGCCGAGTCGCACAATCTGATCGTTCCCGATGACCTGGCCATCGACAGCAGCGGCAAGATCTATGTCGGGCAGGCCGCAAACAGAGGAGTCAGCGTATTCAGAATCATCCACGAAACGACGAGTTCAACACAGACAACACAGATCACTGAAACCAGAACGGCGGGCCCGTCACGGGTCACCGCCATCAAGTCGACAGTTTCTGAGAAGTCCGGCCAGACCGTCGAGGACCAGGCGATCGAAGACCAGGCGATCGAAGCATATGTGCCTGATCGGGAGGAGTTCATCGCGGATCACGGCGTCGCTGCGGCGCCGCGCGATCTTGCGGAGTCCGACTGGACCATCGAAGAAAGCGAGTCTCATCAATCGGAGGACATCGGCAATGCGGAACAATAGACTTACGATTGCACACGGAATTGCTGTCCTGGCCGGAGTCCTGACTCTCGGCCTGGCCGGCGCGGCTTGGGCACTCCACGACGGTGGTGTGGCGCACTGCGACGCATGCCACAGCATGCACCAGTCGCCGGACAACCCGATTTCGGGGACTGCCAACGATCAGCTGCTGAAGGGCACCGATCCCGGTTCGACCTGCTTGAACTGTCACGCCGGAAGTGGCAGCTACCACATCTTCAGCACTGACGCTTCGAGCTGGTCACCGGGCGGCGACTTCTTCTGGCTGACACAGAGCTACTCGAACGTCATCCGCGGCAACACGGTGACCTCTCTGCCGGACAACATGGGGCACAACGTCATCGCGTCGGACTACGGTCTCGTCGGGGATGGCACCAACGCGACGTCGCCTGGGGGCAGCTACAATTCGACCGACCTCAGCTGCACCAGCTGCCACGATCCCCACGGCCGGGTGAATGGCGG
>JBDHHX010000346.1:0-4878 GCA_039589155.1 Gemmatimonadota bacterium
GGTGCCGTCCGCGGAAACCTCCATGGTGCTGGACGAGATGCCACCCATGACGCCGTCGTTGACCAAGAACCAGTCGGTGGTCGTCGAGCTCGAAAAGTCGACGAGGACGAGGGAGTCCGGTTGCTGGGACGCCGGCATGGCCCAAAAGGTCAGGAGTACAGTGAGCGGAAGCATGTCTGGGAAGAATGATGGGCCATCGTCGAGGCATTGTCGAGATGCCAGCCAATGATCGCCGCTCGCTCGCGCTAAGGCGTGCGCCCATTTCGCACGTTCGGCTCGCGACCGCCCGCGCTTCCAGGCGCTACTTCAAAAGTACGACTAGCGCGCCCCGTCGCTCCGGCCCGGCAACTGGCGTGCAAGCTCCATCGCTGCATCGCGACCGGCCGCCACGTCGGCTGCCGTTTCCAGCATACGGTGGTCCGGCTGGATGCCGCCTTCCGTGATCTCGCCGCTCGGCCTGATGAAGTACTTGTACGACGTCCGCACTTCGATCTGTGAGTTCGGCAGCCGGAACGGATAGGTGTCGCCGAACGAGCACGCCAAGCCGCCCGTCTCCTCGCCCACCAACGTCCCGAGCCCGAAGTCCTTCACGACGGCGGCAAAGTCGGCCGCGGTAGAGAACGTCCGCGGACCGACGAAAACGAACAGGTCGCCGCTGAATCGCAGAGCGGGATCGCCGGGTTCGATGAACTCGCCTTCCATGACGACGGTGGTTCCCTCGGGCGCGCCCCAGATCAGGCGACCTTCCGAAAAGAAGTACTGCAGGGGAAGCCAGTACATCCAGCGTGGGGCTTGCTGCTTGAGGTATCGCTTGATCTGGCGGCTGACCTTGAGGTCGTAGCGGGCGAAGTTTCTGACGGGCTCATCCGTGATGTAGCGCAGCAGCTCGTTGCTGACGTTCGTGCTGCCGCCGCCGTTCTGTCGCAGGTCGATGATCAGGCGATCGAACCGTTGGTCGCGGATCTCGGCGAACGTCTCGCTCAGGAAGAGTGCGAATTCCTCTTGGGCGGAGAATTGGGTCACGTCGAGGACGCCGGTCTTCGTCTCCGGATCGGGATGGAAGGCGAAGGACCGGGCGCTCCCTCGATCGGCGCGCTCGCTTCTCCGGCGTTGGATCTCTCCGTACGGGAGCCCCGCGATGCTAGCGGTGAGCGTCTGCTCCGCTTCTGGCGGGGTGAACGCGATCTCGTACGGGTCCTCCCACTCGTATACGAGCCAGAGGTAGAACTGGAAGTACGTCTCGAGCACCGCCAGGCGGTGCGCCAGGCTTTCGCTGCTGATGAAGCGCGTCAACTCCATCGCGCACGATGGAGGGCTCGGAGGAGTAATTCTCGACCACGCGGGTCTCGAATTCGGTGATCGAGAGGGAGAGCGGAAACCACAGCCCATCGTTTCGGGCAAAGTCGTTCAGCTCTTCGGTCAATAGGCCCACCGTTGTGTGGCCATCCTCGAGCAGCGAGACCAGGGGCGCGATCTTCCGGAAGAACGCCTTTCTGGTCAGCGGTTCGTCGACTCCGGCCTTGAGCTCCGCGACCGCGCGGTTGAACCCGGCCTCCGAGATACGCGTGTACGGGTTGACGTGGACGTCTTCGATCGTCTGCACCAGGAAGTCGATGTCCTGGATGATCTCCTGGCGTGACAGCAGACGGGAGAGATCTTCAGGTCGCAGCGGCTGGGGCGGATCGGGCGCCGTGATCACGGCGCCGACCACGGCGGCGGCGAGGACGGCCCGCACCGTCCAAGCCAGGGCCACGGCAACCCGAGGACCGAACCGTCTGGGCCAAAGCTTCGTTATCATCTCGGCTTCCCCAAGGATTCAGGACAGACGAGATGTTTGACGCGGGGAGCCGTCGTGTCAAGCCAGGCCGGATGATCGTCGAGCGCCGTGTGGCCGGGGTGGCGGGCAGGCTTATTGCTCCACCGTTTCCTCTGTCACATCTTTGAGATGCACACTTCGGAAATTCGCTTGCCGCAGGTAGCCGACCTCCCATCTCGGCCGGCCGCTTTGGAGGTGGCCATGAAGAAACTGATGCTTTTCTCGGGGATTATCTTGGGTGGTGCCGCCGCCGCCCGGTTCCTGCCGGAGAAGCAGCGCGAGCCCGTGCGTCGCTTCGCTGAGAAGATGAGAGGGCGGGTGAGTTCGCACATGGGGAGTATGATGGAGAAGATGCCGGAAGACTCCCCGCCGCGACTCGTGATGTCCACGCTGCCGCGACTGGCGCAACAGAGCGATCAGATACTAGAGTTGCTGCGCGAGCAGAACGACCTGATGCGGGAGTTGAGTGCGAAGCGTTAGCCGGCGGGCTGATGCGGTAACATTCGAGGTGGCAATGTCCAAGGCTCAGGCGATCCTCGATCGAGCGTTGGAGCTTTCACCACCGCGCTTCCAGCCTCTGCTGGCCAAGTACGAGCAGCAGTCTGTTGCGGTGACGGTCGTGGTGACAGCGCCCACCAGCGCTGGCTGGCGCTGGTCAGCGTTCAAACCTTTAGAACCCGCATAATCTAGCGCTCACTGGCGCTGGCTGGCGCCAGAATGTGCCCTTTTAATCCGTAGGTCCTGGGTTCGAGCCCCAGCCCGGTCATTCCCTCAACATCTACTCCTAAGAGCGTCCTCGTTGCTCGAGGGCTTCCTGAGCAACATCTTGTAGCCAGCCCAACCATCACACCTTTCGGCCGCCCGGAGCAGCACATGGACCGGCTCAAGCGGCTACTCCAGGAAGTCCATCAGCGTTCGGTTTGGCAGGCGCTGGTCGTCTACCTCGGCGCTTCTTACGCTATTCTCGAGGCGGCGCAACTGTTCAGGGACGAGTTCGGCCTGCCTGCTTGGCTTCTCCCGGTCGCCCTTGTCTTGCTGCTCATTGGGCTGCCCGTCGTCGTCGTCACCTCCCTCGCCAGACAGGAACTGCACGGCGACGAAGTCGCTGCACGGGATGAGGAATTAGCCGAGGCGGAGGACAGGCGGTTAAGGCTCCTCACTTGGCGCATGGCCGGATTCAGCTTCGTGGGAGCGATGTGTCTCTGGGGAGTCATTGCCGCCGGTCTGTTGCTGACGGGGACCTACGAACGAGCAGGGGCGGATGAACGACGATCCATCGCCGTACTCCCTCTCGTGAACCTAAGCCCCAACCCCGACGATGCGTACTTCGCTGACGGTGTGCACGAGGAAATCATCAGCCAGCTCGGCAAGATCGCTAGCCTAAAGGTCATCTCACCCAGGTCGGTAATGGAGTACAGAGAGAGAAACGAGAACCTGCGAACCATAGCCGACGAGTTGGGCGTTACTCACGTGCTCGAAGGTTCGGTGCGTCGGGCGGGCGATCGTGTGCGGATTACGACGCAGTTGATTGCGGCAGAAGATGACGAGCACCTGTGGGCGGAGAACTACGAGCGGGAGTTGAGGGACATCTTCGCCATACAGGCGGACGTAGCACGCCAGGTGGCCGCCGCTATGAGGGCGACGCTGACACCGGATGAGGCTAATCGGATTGACGCGAGGCCAACCGAAGACCTTCGCGCCTATGAATTCTACCTCCGTGGGTTGGACTACTTTCGAAGCCTTCGCTATACGGCCGAGAAAGCGCGCAGTGCTGAGCGAATGTTCACGCAGGCCGTGGATCTGGACCAAGACTTCGCTCTGGCACACGCCTGGTTGTCAGCCACACATTCGAGAACTTATTCGTTCAGACATGACTACTCCGCCGAGCGGTTGCAGAAGGCGCGAGACGCTGCGGACCGAGCAATCGAGCTCGATAGGGGTTTGCCTGAGGCACACTACGCGCTTGCGTACTACTACTACCGCGGAAAGCATGCCTTCGTTGAGGCGCTCGATGAGATAACGGTCGCCGAGCTGGGTCGGCCAGGAGACGCGGATATTGTTGCGCTGAAGGCCTACATCTTTCGCCGCATGGGTAGGTGGCAAGAAACCGTTGAGCTTTTAGAGCGTGCCGCTGCGCTCGACCCGAGAAACGCACAGATTCTAGCCAACCTCGCACACACGTATCTGGATCTACGGCTATATGACGAAGCTGAGCGGCAGTACCGCTTGGCCCTGACCGTCGAGCCTGGGTACAGGGGGGCGGAGTTCGGTAGGGCCAAGACTGTTCTGCTACGTGATGGCAACTTGGACGCACTGCGGGATTATGCCTCGGCTCATCCTAGCGACTACTACAACCGTTGGTGGGCAGCGTTCTTGAGCCGCGACTATTCAGCGGCGATTGCTGCTGTATCGGAGATGGACGACGAGGTTCGTGAAAGCCAGACACAGTATGCTCCCAGGTCACTGTACGCCGGGCTGGCGCTGCTGATGGCAGATCGGGCTGCTGCTGCGCACGCGTCCTTCGATTCGGCGCGTCTCGTTCTTGAGGCGGCTGTGGCGGAACGACCGCATGATGAACGGGTCCGTTGCGCTCTCGGAATCGTCTATGCAGGACTCGGAGATCGGGAGGCCGCAATCAGAGAAGGGGAGCGCGCCACTGAGCTCCTGCCGTTGTCGAAGGACGCTTGGAACGGCGAGTTTTTTGTCAGAAGGCTCGCACAGATCTATGTCCTCGTTGGCGATCACGATGCTGCGATCGCGAAGTTGGACCACGCACTTTCGATTGTCTCTGAGGTGTCGGTCCCTCTGCTTCGCATCGACCCGCTCTATGACCCCCTCCGCGACCACCCGCGCTTCCAGGCGCTGCTGGAGAAGTACGAGTAGGCATCCGCTGCGGTGACGATCGTGGTGACAGCGCCCACTGGCGCTGGCTAGCGTTCAAACCTCGAAAACCGGCACAATCTGGCGCTCACTGGCGCTGGCTGGCGCTGGCTGGCGCCAGAATGTGCCCTCTTAATCCGCAGGTCCTGGGTTCGAGCCCCAACCCGGTCACTCGTCAATCG
>JBDHHX010000347.1:0-3641 GCA_039589155.1 Gemmatimonadota bacterium
CTGGAAGACTATCTGACCTGGGAGGTGGTCGTTAACGATGGCGAGTCGGTGATCGAGGCCCTCGAGATCGAGTCACGGTTCCAGCTCTCCTTCTGGGATGCTCTCATCCTACAGGCGGCGAACGCGGCAGGTGTGGAGAGCCTGTACTCAGAAGACTTCAACCACGGCCAGGTGTACGGTACGGTTGAGGTCGTGAATCCCTTTCGTTAGGGCGGACTCTGGACGGCTGGCGACTACGTCCGCGTTCCGGTCACCTGCAGGTATACCTCCCATTGGATAGTGACGATGAGGAGCGTCGCGTTTGCTGCCAGAGAAAGCTGATCTCCGATCAGCGTGCCCGTGATCGCCGTACTCCCATCCACCAGCGTCCAGTCGGGAACGGCACCGAGCAGGTACTCCTCGAAGAGATCAGAGCTGACCGACATGTCGCCGTCCGCATCGACCGTTCCCGTGAAGTACCCGGACGCGCTCATGCACGCCGCGTCCGGTCCAGTTGACGCCTCGAATCTGCCGATCAGATCGCCTCCCGAGAGATTGATGAGGTCTATGGCGCCCGAGCAGCTGAACGAGGTGGAGTCAGTCTGTGAGACGGCGCCGAAGTCGTACATGACCGCGTAGTTGCCGGTCACCTGCACGCCGCCCGGCCCAGCGGGGATCTTTCGAAGGACGATCATTAGCCAGGCGTTCTCCGGCTGCCCGTCACGGTCCATGTCGACGGTCTCGACCTCGGGCCACCAGAGCCATAACGTGGTTTCGAGTTCCCCAGCGGGAGTCATGTCCACCGCAAGCCCAAACGGCACCAGCTCCTCGTCACCCTGACCGTCCCAGTAGATCGCACTGTCCTGCACGCTCAGCAATCCCTCATCGCGTCCCCAACCCCAGGGCATCTGCGTTAACATCAGGAAGTCACCGTCACTCGAAAGCGTCAGGCCGCCGATGAGATCTTCCGAATCGCACCAATTGACCCTGTAGGTGCTGTCTCCATCAAGCGTGTATTCCCACACCAGGATCGTCCACGTGCCGGCAAGGTCGGAGATCGATACGACTCCTTCGGGCCCCGTACTCGAATCGTCGCCGCACGCTGATGCAAAGAGTAGGAGGAGCGCGGCAAGCGTTGTGAGCCCGCCTCGACGCGTTGCGCTATGGCCGGATCTCATGATGATGTCTCCGCTGCAAGACTCGCTCAGCTACGTCAGTGCCGCCGCGTCCTGACGAACTCGATCTTCGCACCCCCGCCCTGCGAATCGGCGTCGTCCGGGAAGTAGATGAGCTTGTTGCCGCGGAACACGTAGTATCCGGCATCGCCGTCGCCCTGTCCGTCGTCAATCAACGTCAGCACATAGCTCGTGTGCCAGTAGGTGCCTTCGATGTCGCAGGAACTGCTCCCCTCGCAGATCTCGTTTTCGTCGTCACCGGAAACCGCCACGGAGAAGTCGCCGCCTCTCTCGAAGGTCGCGACAAGCGAAAGGTCGGTCCCGCGCAGGATCTCGTCTTCACCTAACATGAAGCTCGTGGCCTTCCAGTACCCGACGAACGAACGCCCGTGGCCTCTACCGGCCTGCAGGTCGGTCACGTCTGGCTCTGCAACGCTGGACTGTGGCTCGGATGCGGTCTCGCAGCTGAGCAGCGCGGCACCGCAGATCAGTACCAGGATTGGTCGTGCGATGGACATGGTGGAGCTCCTCGCGCGTGAAAGTGATCGACACACACTAGCCTCCGCCCGTCTTGAGCCCGTTCGGTACAATTCACGATGTGGATTAAGGGAAGGGGTGGCAACAGAAAAGCCTAACTGGTAGCGCTATTGGGTCACGGGCTTACGACGGGTGCAGGCGAAACCTGCTGTTTCCCGAGCTTGATTGCCCTGGGCGCGCACCTCATCTTCAGCGGCGCTATCCGACCCGTATCTCCAGCTCGGAGGAGACCCATGAGGACCCGAAGCGTTCTCGCGATCCTGTTCGTTTGTGCGCTCGTTCTACAAGTCATCCCGGCGGAAGCCCAACAACCCCAGCGTCCACAGGCGACGGGTGGGGAAGTGGCCGGCACCGAGGCGGATCTGCTGCCGGACGAGCCCGTCGTCACCCAGCACAGCGCCCGCATCAACGGACAGAACGTGAGCTACACGGCGGAGGCCGGTTGGCTGCCGATCCGCGAGGAGGGCAGGGTCGCCGCCAGGATGTTCTACATCGCCTACACGCGGAACGGCGTCGACGACATGAGCACGCGGCCGCTCATCTTCTCCTTCAACGGCGGACCGGGTACCGCCTCGGTCTGGATGCACATGGGTTACACCGGGCCGCGCCACGTTACCTACGACGACGAGGGCTTTGCACTGCGGCCCCCGGGTGGCGTCGAAGACAACCCGCACTCGATCCTGGATGTTGCCGACATCGTCTACATCGACCCCGTCGACACCGGGTTCAGCCGCATGATGGAGGGCGAGGAGCTCCACATGTACCACGGGACGATGGCGGACGTCCGGTCGGTGGGCGAGTTCATCCGACTGTTCATCCTGCGCAAGGACCGCTGGACGTCGCCCAAGTTCCTGATCGGCGAGAGCTACGGAACGACGCGCGCCTCAGGGCTGGCCGGGTACCTCACAAGCCGTCACCAGCTCTACTTCAACGGCGTCATCCTGGTCTCGATGACGGGACTGAACGTGGACGACGGCGAAGACGTATCCTACGCAACGGCGCTCCCGCACCTCGCCGCCACAGCCTGGTACCACGGCCAACTCGCCGATGACCTGCAGTCGATGCCGCTGCGCTCGTTCCTGGACGAGGTCGAGGCCTTTGCCATGAGCGACTATTTGATGGCGCTGGTGCAGGGCGACCGTTTGGATGACGCCGCGCGCAGCGCCATGGCGGGGCGCGTCGCTCGCTACACCGGTCTTACCTCTGAGTACGTGATGTCGACTAACCTACGCGTGAACTCGCGACGCTTCTGGAAAGAACTGCTCCGTGACCAGCGGCTCACCGTGGGCCGGCTCGACAGCCGCTACCTGGGCGTCGATCGCGACGCGGCCGGGGAACGACCCGAGTACGACCCGGCGATCGCCGACTGGAACGGCCCCTTCAGCGATGCAGTGAACCAGTACATCCGCGAGGAGTTGGGCTACGACCCGGACATCAAATACAACGTTTGGGGTAACGTGCGGCCCTGGAACCGCGACGACGGCGCCGACGTCGGTGACATGTTGCGCCAGGCGATGCGGAACAACCCGTATCTCAAGGTGATGATCCAGGGCGGCTACTACGATGCCGCTACCGACTACTACAGCGCCGTCTACACGATCTCGCACCTGCAGCCGGGCGGCGAGTTCCGCGACCGCTTCCGCTTCTACTGGTACGAGAGCGGGCACATGATGTACCTGCGCAAGCCGGACCTGGCGAAGTCCAACGACGACCTGCGCGAGTTCATCCGCTGGGCGATCGAAGACTCGCCGGACTATCCGAGACAGGCGCGGTAGCACAGCGCCCTGCGACCGTCGCTTCGACACGAACTTCGTGTTGCACTAGATTCGTGTCATGAAGAACGTCACGATCACGCTCGATGAAGAGGTCGCGCGCTGGGCCCGGATCCGAGCTGCCGAGCTGAATACCAGTGTCTCCCGGCTGCTGGGCGAGCTGCTGGAGCGGCTGATG
>JBDHHX010000348.1:0-5485 GCA_039589155.1 Gemmatimonadota bacterium
TATTTATGCCGCCGCCGTGGCGGTCCGCCTAGCGCGCTTCAACATAGAGCAGGGCGGCCACGCCCACTTCAATTTCCACGGTCTACCCTCTCCTGCTGCCGGCATCGCCCTCACCTCGTTCTACCCCTTCAGTCAGACTGCCTTCTTCGCCGAGTACCTGGCAGCCTGGCCGTGGACGAGATTGATCGGCGGTTATATGATTGTGCTTGCGGGCTTGATGCTCAGCCACGTGATCTACCCGGCTATCCCCCGGCTCAGCCTGCGAATCACCAGTGGACGCATCGCCATCGGCGTCGTTGTACTCTGCGTGGCGCTGCTTGTCTGGAATCCCCAGATGGTCGTCTTCCCTGTCGGACTGACCTATGTCACGCTCGGCGTGCTCCGAGGCACGGCGCTCGGTCTTCTGGACCGCTTGCCGGACAAGGACCCGCTGGACGAGGAGCTGAGCGCCGAGGAAACAGAAACCCGGGACCTGGAGTACGAGAACATCCGGCCGCATTGGTCTGGAACCGGGGAGGCCGATTCGGGGTCTGAAGAGACGGAGGAAGACTAGGAAGCCCAGGCCATGGCGTAAGATAGCCTGGCTCAGCTCGAAGCCGGTTGAACCGGCGCCAATTTGTTATATTCATCCATGCTGAAGCGGCCCGCGGGCTGATCCCCCAGGGCCCAAGCCGCTTTATCAGGCAGCGAGCGAATCACAGGAGGGGGAGCGCTATGGGAACGAGAGCGGCGCGCTGGATGATTGCCCTGGCCATGGCCTTGCTGGTGGCGGGACCGTCCGCAGCTCAGGAGATGCAGACCATCCGGCCCGGCATGTCGACCGACGAAGTGAAGGCCGTGCTCGGAGCGCCGGCCACGACCCGTGACTACGGGGACTACACCTTCTACTTCTACCAGAACGGCGTCGAGCGCCAGTACGGCACCGCCGACATCGTGTTCTTCCTCGACGGCCAGGTCGTGGACGCCGTACTGCGATCCAGCTGGCGCGACTACGCCGGACAGAGTTCGTCGCCGATGGGTACGGAGCCGCGGCCGACACCGGGTGGAACGCGTCTGGAGCTGCCCGGCGAGGTCCAGGCGGTCGAGGTCCGCACGATGCCGCCGCCTCCACCGGTTCAGCAAGAACCGGCGGTCGAGGAGCCCGCGGTCGAGGAGCCCGCGGTCGAGGAGCCCGTTGTCGAGGAACAGCAGGCCCCTCCCGAGCCCGAACCGGAGCCGGTAGCCGAGCGGGTCGACGAAAGCCCCGCCGAGATGCCGCTGCCGCCGGCGGTGCTTCCCGCCGAGTTCGAAGCCTTCATACCGATCTGCGTTCAGTCATTCGAAGACAGCGGGATGATGCTGCGTCACGAGGGACGGCCGCTGTGCGAGTGCACGGCCAGCGAATCAGCCGCTCTCGGCGTCGAGACGGCGACGATCGTTCGGATCTCCGAGGCGTTGAAGGACGACCCAAGCGCGCTATCCCTGGATGAGAGGGTGCGACAGGCCGGCTCCACCTGCGTGGATCGGATGATGGACGCAGGTCGTGCTGACGCCGACACCACCGGTTCGGGAGGCTGACACCATCGGGTGAGACACGAGCCGGCGATCTCCCGTACACGCAGCATACACAGCCCAGAATGCGACGCGCCCGTTGGCCATGGCCACGGGCGCGTCGCACGTATCGCAGGGCCGCCGCAGAGAGTCTGGAAGAACAGCCGGCGGCCTATTATCATACCTGCTCTGCTGGCAAGAACTTTCGAGCGGTGGATGAGGTTATGAGGGTGACCCAGGAGGCTTAAGCACCGGTGAAGAAGCGTTTGAGTGTCATCGACAAGTCGTTGAGAGAAGAGTGCGGCGTCTTCGCGGTCTCCGGTCACGCGCCGAGCTCACCTTCCTGGGGCTCTACGCGCTTCAGCACCGGGGCCAGGAGTCCGCCGGCATCGTCGCCGTGGACACCGATGGGACGACCCGTATCCACAAGGGTATGGGACTGGTGGCGGAGGCGATCAAGAACGAGAACATCCGCGAGCTGACCGGCACGGTGGCGATCGGCCACGCCCGCTACTCGACCGCCGGCGAGTCAGAGCTGCGCAACGCTCAGCCCGCCCTGGTGAACTACCGGGACGGCACATTGGCGCTGGCCCACAACGGCAACCTGACCAACGCGGTGGAGCTCCGAAACCGTCTCGTCGCCGAGGGCGCGATCTTCCAGTCGACGATGGATTCAGAGACTATCGTACATCTGATCGCTCGGTCCCAGCTCCCCGACCCTGCCGCACAGGTCCGCGAGGCTCTCGGCGAAGTCGAAGGCGCTTTCTCCCTTGCGATATTGGTAAACGACACGATCTACGCGGCTCGCGACCCGCGCGGCTTCCGGCCTCTGGTCCTGGGACGCATGGGATCGGCCGTTGTCGTGGCCTCCGAAACCTGCGCCCTCGACCTTATTGAAGCGGAGTACATCCGTGACATCGAGCCCGGCGAAGTCCTCAAGATTCGCGACGGGAAGATCGAAGAATTGCCGCGCCTGACGCCTACGGTGCCGGCCCCCTGTGTCTTCGAGCTCATCTACTTCGCCCGTCCCGATTCCAAGATCTGGGGCCAGTCGGTGGATGCTGCGCGCCGCGCCTTTGGCCGCCAACTAGCCATCGAGCACCCGGTCGTGGCGGACGCGGTGTGCTCGGTGCCCGACTCCTCCAACTCGGCGGCGCTCGGCTACGCTGAGGAATCCGGTTTGCCGCTCGAGCTGGCTCTGATCCGCAACCACTACATCGGCCGCACTTTCATCCAGCCCATCCAGACAGACCGCGATTTCAAGGTCCGGGTCAAGTACAACCCAGTACGCGAGATCATCGACGGTAAGCGGCTGGTCATTGTGGACGACTCTCTGGTCCGCGGCACGACGAGTCGTGGACTGGTCTCGATGATCCGCGAAGCCGGTGCCCGTGAGATCCACTTCCGCATCTCCTCGCCGCCCATCCGCTTCCCGTGCTACTACGGGATCGACATGCCCACACGAGGTGAGTTGCTAGCATCGAACCGAGACATCGAGGAGATCCGCCAGTACCTGGACGTGGACTCGATCGGCTATCTGTCGCTCGACGGGATGCTGGCAGCCGTTAAGGATGCCGGAACCTTCTGCGACGCTTGCTTCACCGGCAACTACCCCGCACCGCTGACCGACCTGGAGAAAGGGTACGCGATCTCAACCCGCTGTTGAGCGTCCCTTATAAGCAAGAAACCCATATCAGCGAGAAACCCATCCCGGAGAAGTGTGCGTGTGGGTTGACACGGCCCTTTGCGGGGCTACACTGGCATTGGCCCCGAAAGGATTGAATCGTGTCGATCATCACGATCTCCCGCGGTACGCTGAGCGGAGGCGCGGCCACTGCTGAATGCCTCGCCGGAGTGCTCGGTTACCGCTGCGTTGGTCGGGAGATCCTCCTGGAAGCTGCCGGCAGGATCGGGGTGTCCGAGGAGGATCTCAGCAAGAAGCTCGAGGCCTCACCTTCCCGTTGGGCTCGCCTGACGCGTGAGCGGAGGACGTATCTGCTCGCGGTGCAGACCGCCCTGGCTGAAGACTGTGTAGCCGGCAACCTGGTCTACCACGGGCTGGCCGGACAATTCCTTCTGCGGGACCTTCCTGGCGTGCTGGCCGTACGCCTCATCGCCCCACTGGAACAGCGAGTCCGATCGTTGATGGGCGCGAACCAAGGCATGACACAAAAGGCAGCCGAAGATTTCATTCACGACGTGGACGAGGACCGCCGGCGTTGGGTCAAGCTGATGTACGGTGCCGACGTTGAGGATCTGAACCTATATGACCTAACCGTCAACCTGGAACCGATCTCCCTGGAAGCGGCGTGCAAGATCATCGCCGAAGCGGCCGCGCAGCCGCAGTACGAAGTAACCGCGGAGGTGAAAACGAAGCTCGAGGCTTTCGCGAAGGCGTGCCGTGAGAAGTTGAAGCAGGCAGGAGACGACTGAGCGTGGCGATCATAAGCATTTGCCGGGGCACGAAGAGCGGTGGGCAGGCTATGGCGGAATGTCTGGCCGATCAGCTTCGCTACCCCCTCGTTGCCCGGGAAGTCGTTCAAGAAGCGGCCGCCGATCTCGGTGTATCCGAGGAGGACCTAAGCCGAGGATTCGAGCGCGCACCCACAATGTGGAACCGGCACGCGTCAGAACGGCGACTCTACATCGCGGCCGTGCAGGCAGCGCTGGCAGAACACATGATTGGTGGAGACCTGGTCTATCACGGGCGAGCTGGCCAGGTGCTTCTGGCCGGACTACCTGGCGTCTTGAAGGTGCGCCTGATAGCTCCCATCAGCGCACGCGTGCTTTCGTTGATGGAAAGCGACGAGATGGACGCGATCTCCGCTGAGCAGTACATACGGCATGTCGACGGTGTGCGAGCACGCTGGGTCAAAATGATGTACGGTCGGGACATCGAAGACCCGGTCCTGTACAACATGGTGATCAACCTGAAGACGTTGTCGATCCTCTCCGCATGCGCCATCGTGACGAAGGCCGCAGAGCAGCCGGACTTTGCCGTGACTGATGCAGTGAAGGCAAAGCTCGCGGATTTCCGCTCAGCCAGTCGGGTCAAGGTCGCTCTGGCAGGCGCACGTGAGACCCGCGCCCTGGATCTCGAAGTGAAGGGATACGACGGAGTAATAGAGGTCACCGGCAGCGCCCCTGCCCTCTCCTCAGGCAAGATGGGCGATCGGATCGTAGAGGTCGCCCGCTCGGTACCGGGCGTGGATGAGGTTCGCCTGAACCTCGAGTGGTTCGATCCCTATCCCTAGCCGCTACAGCACGACCGGCATCCCCATCGCCGGCCAGATCACCCACACAAACAGCGCCAGTACACTGAGCAGCAGCAGGCTGGCGGGAATCCCGGCGCGGAAGAACTCGCCGGTCGTGAACTGGTTGCTGGCATATGCGATGGCGTTGGGGGCGGCGCCGACCAGAAACAGGAAGGGCATCCCCGCGGCAACGAGCGACGCGAAGAGGATCACCTCGGGAGCGACACCCACGTACGGAGCGATGACCAGCGCCACGGGCACCGTGATGGCGATGGCCGCGACGTTCATGATCAGGTTGGTCATCACCAGAACGAACGTCGCCACACCAAGAACGAACAACAGCCAGTGTGCACCATGGAGCAGGGTCAGCCACTTGATCGCCAGCCACTCTGCGGCACCGGTCTGCCAGAGGCAGAGGCCGATACTCATCGCGCCGCCGAACAGCAGCACGATATTCCACGAGGTGCGCTCGAGGTCTTCCAGGGATACGACCCGGAACACGAAGAACAGCACCGTCGCTACCAGGATGATCGCGCTCTTGTCGAGAGGCTCCAGGGCGGGCACGAACGATCGAAGGCTCAACACCACGATCGTCGACAGCACGATCACGACGGCCATGACTTCGTTGCGACTGATCGGGCCCAGTCTGTCATAGAGGCTCTGCACGCGCTGCCGCAGCCCAGGGATCGTCTTTGCTTCCG
>JBDHHX010000349.1:0-3629 GCA_039589155.1 Gemmatimonadota bacterium
AAGATCCCCTCCGGGATGACCGGGGAGCTGAGCCTCTTAAGTATGCGGGTACCTCGTGGTCGGCTGTGAACGGGCCTGCGTTGCCGCGTCCGCCAGCGATGGCGAGCCGGCGGCGGGAATGTAAGGCAAATGCGGGCCGTAGAGAAGCCCGTCGGATCCACGTATGGCAGCTTACACGTGAAGCGTTCGGAGGGTCCGCTTGACCGGTAGACGGTGGACGGTAGACGGTGGACGGTGGAGGCGTGTCTACCGGGGGAGGTAGCGGGGGCGTAGATTGGCGGCTCGCACTGTCATCACCTTTTGGGGAGAGGACTCATGAGAGTCAAAATAGCATACATGCTGGCCGGAATCGTGGCGGCCGGCGCGGCGGCCGGGTGTTCATCGACGTCATACAACTTCGATTTCGATCCGGAGGTCAGTTTCGCCGACTACCGGACCTGGGCGTGGATCGAAGAAGTGGTTCCGGATGAGCAGCACGACCGCGGCATGGACCCGCTGATCGAGCGACGGTTCGTGAACCGGATCGAGACGGAGCTGGAGCTCAAGGGCTACCAGAAGCCGCGGTCGGGCATGCCCGATTTCGTGGTGAACTTCGTGCTGACGACGCAAGAAAAAGTCGATGTGCGCAGCCACTACGCGGGTTGGGGCTACTACCCGTACGGCGGCATGCAGACGACGGCGCGGCAGTGGACGGAAGGCACGCTGATCATCGACATCATCGACGTGCGCTCTGAGGAAGTAGTCTGGCGTGGCTGGGCGAAGGGCTCTCTAGAGAGCAACATGAGCTCGGAGCAGATTACGAAGGGGGTCGACGAGGTGGTGACCGGCATATTGGGCCGCTTCCCGCCGACGACGGAATAGCTGGCCGCGGCAATGCCGGGGCCGGTTAGACTGTCCAATGGTGTAGGTAATCTTGACGAATCGCGGGCCGGGCGATACATAGGGGATTGCCAATTTCACGGCAAAACGACGGCTGAGGTAAAACCCAAGGAGGAATGGTAATGAAGATTGCCTGGTCGAAGCACATCCAGGTCCCGCGCGCCGCCATGGCGGTTGGGATCCTGGCTGGGCTTTCGCTCGTCGTCTGGGCCTGCTACCCGGGCGAGATCACGAGCAATGCGCAGACCGACATCACGGCTACGCGGTACACTGTGGACTGGCCGTGGGGAACGGATACCAAGTACGTGCTGCCGGACACGGTCATCCAGCTCCGTGACACGACGAGTTCCAGCGACACGCTGGACATTCCGCGTGACTGCGACTCGCAGATCCTGTCGCTGGTCGAGACCAACCTGACGGCCTACGGTTGGGATCGGATCGATTGGGACACGTCGATGGGCGCGGTCAACCCTGACACGCCCGACGTCGTCTTCCTGGTTCAGGGCACAATGAACCAGAACTGGGTCGCCTGGGGCGGCTACTACCCCGGTTGGGGCTGGTGGGGCGGCTGGGGCTGGTGGGGCTGGGGCGGCTACTACCCCGGCTGGGGCTATCCCTGCTGCTATACCGGCGGCGTCAGCAGCTACACGACGGGCACGATGTTCATCGACATGATCGGACCGCCGGAAGCCGGTGACACGATCTACCAGGCCCCGTGGACGGCGGCGATGAACGGCGTCCTGTCGGGCGGTACGCCAAGCTGCACGAGAGTCACCAACACGATCAACCAGGCGTTCGATCAGTCCGCCTACTTGGAGGTGGGTTCTGAGAACCTGCCGGCAACGGACATCGCTGGGTCGAGCCACTAAAAGGACAGAGGACAGAGAAATGAAAACGAGAGTTCTCGTAACTGTTTTGATCGCCCTCGTCCTGGGCGGTGGCAAAGCCTACGCACAGGATGACTATTTCTTCGGATTCGCTTACACGCCGGTGCTGCCGCTGGGCAACACCAAGGACTTCACCGGCGACTTCAGCTGGCGCGGCGCCACGATGGAAGGCCGCCGGGTCGTCAAGCCGAACGTTACCGTCGGCTTCTCACTCGGCTGGCAGGTGTTGAACACGGAGACCGACTCGGTCGTCGGCTTCGAGGGCTCGGAAGCGGGAGTCGATGTACAGGGCTTTCAGATCCGCACCATCAACTCGTTCCCGCTGCTGGCCACGGCCCACTACTACATGGGCCAGCGCGGAGGACTCAGACCGTACGTCGGCGCCGGCGCCGGCATCAGTTACCTGGAGTCGCGGGTCAATCTGGGCGGTGTGATCATCGAGGATTCCGGCTGGCCGATCACACTGGCCGGCGAGCTGGGCGCGGCGATGCCGGTGGGCTGGCGCTCGGCCGGGTTCCTGTTCGCCAGGTTCTACTGGCAGGCGGCGTCGAGTTCGATGCAGTCGCAGACGTACATCGCCTTCGGGGCGGGAGTCGCGTGGCAGTAGGGATGTTGTAGTGGGAATTCTCGAATAGCAATCGGGGATTCGGGGATTCGGGGAGTTCGGGAATTATCTCTCGGACTCCCCGTTTCTTGTACCCCCTACCCCCTACCCCCTACCCCCTACTCCCTACTCACCACCTGCCACCCTTGACGGTCCCCCGGGCCGCCCTATCTTGTGGCCGCCAACATCAGACAAAGCGCCAATACACTTCAACCGGAGAGAGCCATATGCGCGCAATCAAGTACCTACTCACCGCCGCGGTCGTGGGGCTGTTCCTCGCGCCCGTTGCCGCTTTCGGGCAGGAGGAGAGCTTCGACCGCTACCTGGAGCTGATGCGGTCCGACATCCAGACACAGAAGACGGCGATCCTTACCGAGGCGCTGCAGCTGACCGACGAAGAGGGCGCCATCTTCTGGCCGATCCACCGCGAGTACGAGGTGGAGCGGGCCGCCGTCGCCGATCGCTACGTGGCGCTGATCAAGGAGTACGCCGCCGCCTTCGAGAACATGACCCACGCAAAGGCGAAGGAGATCGCCGAGGCGAGCATCAAGATCGAGGAAGACCGGGTCAAGTTGCAGAAGGACTACTGGAAGAAGTTCGACAAGGAAGTGAACAGCACGATCGCCGCCCGCTGGCTGCAGCTGGAGCGGACGATATCGAACCTGCTGCTTCTGCAGGTGCAGACAGAGTTGCCGCTGATTCCGTAAGCGAGTTCATCCGCTGACAAGCAAAACGCCCCGCGGCACCGTGAAGCCGCGGGGCGTCTTGTCTTTGTGAACGGCAGGCGTCGTCGATTTAGAACGCGATCGTCAGACCGGCCATGACGTCGCCGGAGATCACGCCGGAACCGAACAGTCCAAGGCTGCAGCCGCCGCCGCCGCAGAACACACCGCCGCTGGAGCTCATGAACGTACCGATCAGATCGCCCTGGAGCCGGAGGGCGACGCGGGGATTGAAGAAGTACTTGGCGCCGAGTCCCAGCGACATCGAGAACCGCCACTCGGAGCTGATGTTCACATTGTTGATCGTACGCTCCGAAGGATTGTAGTAGGTGGCGCCGAGGAGGAACCTGACGAACGGTTTCGCGTCGCCCTGGGGTATCTCCTGCATGCCGCCGATCTGGAAGTAGTGGACGTCGAGCCCGATCGTCTCGACCGGCCCGGTGAACGGCGTGAACCTCAGGTTGGTCGGGTGATAGATCCACGACAGCTCGATCTTTGTGTTGCGCTGTGCCTCGACCCCGAGGGTGGCGCTGTAGG
>JBDHHX010000350.1:0-3596 GCA_039589155.1 Gemmatimonadota bacterium
ATCATCGTCGACCCCCAGTATTACGGCGAAATCTTCCCCGACCCCCACAAGTTCGATCGGGTGTACGCCATGGATGTGTGGGTCCACTACACCGAGGACGGTGGCCGAACGTTCGAGCGCTTGAACTCACGCTTCAAGCACGTCGATAACCATGCCATGGTCTTCGATCCGCACGACACCGAGTACATGATGATCGGGAGCGATGGAGGAATCTACGAGTCGTGGGATCGTGGTGAGACCTGGAAGTTCGTCTCCAACATGCCGATCACCCAGTGCTACCGCGTCGGCATCGACGACGAGGCACCCTTCTACAACGTCTACTGCGGCACACAGGACAACTCGACGCTGGGCGGCCCGTCGCGCACCAATAACGTGCACGGCATCCGCAACAGCGACTGGATCATTACTATCGGAGGCGACGGCTTCCAGACGCGGGTCGAGCCGGGCAACCCCGACATCCTCTATTCGCAGTACCAGTACGCCGGGATAGTCCGCTACGACCGGGCCAGCGGCGAGCGGATGGAGATCCAGCCGCAGCCGGAGCCCGGCGAGCCGGCGTTGCGCTGGCACTGGGACTCGCCGCTCATCATCAGCCCGCATTCGGTGACCCGGCTCTACTTCGCGGCCAACCGTCTATATAAGAGTGAAGACCGAGGCGACACCTGGACCCCGATAAGTCCAGATCTCAGCCGTGGCGAAGACCGGAACCGCCGCGAGGTGATGGGGGCGGTCTGGACCGTCGATGCGGTGTGGAAGAACGTCTTCACATCGCCGTATGGGACCATCGTCGCTCTGGACGAATCGCCGCTCGCGGAAGGGCTGCTCTATGTCGGCACCGACGACGGGTTGATCCAGGTGAGCGAGGACGATGGCGGGAGCTGGCGAACGACCGATCAGTTCCCCGGCGTACCGGAGAAGACTTACGTGGCCGACGTACTGGCCTCGCGCCACGACGCCAACACCGTCTTCGCCGTCTTCAACAACCACAAGGAAGGCGACTTCAAGCCGTACGTGTACAAGAGCACCGACCGTGGCCGCAGCTGGCGGTCGATCACAGGTGATTTGCCCGATCGACACGTGACCTGGTCGATCCAGCAGGACCATGTCGATGCGAACCTGCTCTTCGTAGCGACCGAGCTCGGCCTCTTCTTCACCGTCGACGGCGGCGGAAGCTGGACCCAGTTCAGCAGCGTGCCGACCATCGCGTTCCGCGATCTGGAGATCCAGACGCGGGAGGACGACCTGGTCGCTGCGTCGTTTGGTCGCGGGATCTACATCCTGGACGATTACTCGCCGTTGCGCTCGGCGAACGCGGCGCCTGGCGCGGAAGCCTACCTGTTCCCGGTCAAGGACGCCCGGATGTACATCGAGGCGGGTCCGATGGGCTACAGCGAAAAGGGCTCGCAGGGTAACGCCTACTACACGGCGCCCAACCCGCCCTATGGGGCTGTTTTCACCTATTACCTGAAAGACGGGCTCGAGACCCGCAAGCAGAGGCGCCAGGGGGATGAGGCGCGGCTGCGCAGGGAGGGGGAGCCGGTCTACTACCCGAGTTGGGACGAGCTTCGCGAAGAAGATCGTGAGGAAGGTCCGGCGATGATCCTGACCATCTCCGACAGCGAAGGCAACGTGGTTCGCCGCATCAGGGGTCGGACCTCGTCCGGAGTCCATCGCGTGGCCTGGGACCTGCGCTATCCTGGCTCGAGACCGGCGCGACCGGGGAGCGAGCCTTCCGGCCCCCTGGCGATGCCCGGTACCTACACGGTGCGCCTGTCGAAGCTCGTCGACGGCGAGCTGACACCGTTGGGTCAGTCGCAGAGATTCGAGGCGCGGCCGCTGGGGTTTGCGACGCTGCCGGCCAGCGACGCCGGCGCCGCCCTCGAGTTCCAACAGAAGCTGGCGCGGCTGCAACGCGCCGTGCTCGGGGCCGAGCGCGTCGTCGAGGAGACGCTGGACGAACTGCGCTTCGTGAAGCAGGCGCTGATGGATGCTCCGTCCGCCGATCCGGCGTTGCTGCAACAGGTGAGAGCGATTGAGGGGCGCTTGCTCGACATCCAAGTCGACCTCGAGGGCGACGAGACGATCTCCGATCGCGCGGAGTACACGCCGCCGGGTATCAGCGATCGCGTGCAGCGCGCCGTCGGCGGATTCTGGAGCACATCAGCACCCACGACGACGCAGCAGCGGGCCTACGAGATCGCCGGAGCGGAGTTCGTCGAGGTGCTGGCGCGGCTGCGCTCGCTAATAGAGACGGACCTGGCTGCGCTGGAGCAGGCGCTGGAAGCGGCGGGCGCGCCGTGGACGCCGGGCCGCGGCGTGCCGCGATGGTCGTTCGAGCCGCTCTGAGCAGCTAGACAGAGACAAGGATAAAGAGAAGAGAGAAGAGGCTGTGTGTTGGCCTTCTCTCTTCTCTTTGTCTTTGTCCTTGTCTCGCTAGTGCAGTAATGATAATCATTAGGCAGCCCCAACCGCGCGCACCGGGAGCCGCAGACGGAACAGTGACAACGGGGACCATCTTCGACATCAAGAAGTTCGCCATCCACGACGGACCCGGCGTGCGTACCACCGTTTTCTTCAAAGGCTGCCCGCTGGGCTGTTGGCTCTGCCACAACCCGGAGAGTCAGGCGTTCGAGCCGGAACTGATGCTGCGCGACGGGCGCTGTGACCGCTGTGGCGACTGCATCGACGTCTGCGAACCGATCGCGATATCGCTGAACGAGACGGCAGTGCACATCGATCGGGCGCGCTGCGACCTTTGTGGCAACTGCGTCGACGTCTGCCTGCCCGAGGCGATCGAGATCGCTGGCCGCCAGGTGACGCCCGAGGAAGTGATGCGAGAGATCGAGAAGGACTTCGTCTATTACGACGAATCGGATGGCGGAGTGACGTTCTCCGGCGGTGAACCGCTTTCCCAGGCCGATTTCCTGGTCGACCTGTTGGCTCTATGCAAGGCGCGCGGTATTCGTACAGCCGTGGACACCTGCGGCTACCTTGCCCACGATATCTTCCGAATGGTTGCCGCCAACGTCGACCTTTTCCTCTATGACCTGAAGATCATCGAAGATTGCCGGCACACCGAGTTCACTGGTTACTCGAACCAATCGATACACGAGAATCTGCGCTGGCTGGCCGATAACGAGCGCCCGGTCATCGTGCGCTTCCCGCTGTTGCCCGGTATCAACGACGACGAGGAGAACGTCGGCGCCCTGGCCATTCTGGTATCATCGCTATCGAATCGCTATCCCGTGGACGTGTTGCCGTATCACAAGGCCGGCGTGGACAAGTACGCGCGGCTCGACAAGGAGCACAGGCTGCCGGAGCTGGACCCGCCGACCGAAGAGCGAATCGAACAGGTCGTACGTCAGCTGAAAGAGTACGAGCTTCAAGTCACCGTGAGAGGCGAGCGGGTATGAGCCTGAGCGAGAGAGTCGCGCAGCTTCGTCAGCAGAGTCTAGATGCGAAGCCCACCGTGTCAGCGGAACGTGGACAGCTGGTCACCGACTTCTACGAGAGCGTGGACGGCGAGCTCTCCGCTCCAAGGCGACGTGCTCTGGCCTTCCAGCATCTGCTATCCAACAAGTCGATATGCGTACTCG
>JBDHHX010000351.1:0-3595 GCA_039589155.1 Gemmatimonadota bacterium
CCGACGAACAGATCACGGGTCAAGGATCCGAGGAACCCGAGCAACATCAGCAGCAGAGTCGCGAGCCCGAAGTGACTGATCGCCATTGAGTCTTCCAATAGCCCCAGCGCGAAACCGGTGGCGGCAGCACTGGCCGGCCGCAGCAGACGAGCCGACACGAGCACAGCGCAGACCAGCAAATTGGGGCTGGCATACCATGAGGCGAAGAGCGGGCCGAGCAGGAAGTGCAAGAAGGCGAGCAACATGACGATGATGAGAAGCGCGACCCGACTGGTTCGGCGCTCGACCATGATCATCTCTCGACCTCCGCCGACCATGCGTCACTAACGTCGCCTTCGCCCGAGTCCACCACCACCATCACTTCGCGAACCGCATCGGGATAGACGGCCGGTTGCACCCTGTAGCTCTTGGACCAACCCTCTTCTTCGCTGACGACGTCGACGACCAGGCCGATCGGGATCCCGCGCGGAAAGACGCCGCCCATCCCCGACGTGACGATCTCGGTGCCCCGGGTCAGTTCCACCTGGTACGGGGCCCCGTCAAGCTGCATGATCGGCTCGCCGTCGCTCTGCGGCCGGATGATTCCGAACACGCGGCCATCGGCCGTCATGGCGCTGACACGAAAGTCGGGGTGTGTCCAGAAATCTCCAGTCGCCTGCCTGGGCGCCACGATGCGCACCACCCCAACCAGACCGGCAGGCGCGACGACTGGTGCGTCGTCCCGGATTCCGTCGGCGGCCCCACGGTCGAGCACGAAGGAGCGTTTGACCCGTTCACCGGCACGGCCCTCGGGATCGAGGTTCGCCGGCACGAAGCTCTCCTTGCGGCGCTCCGCCAGACCAATCAGCGCCCGAAGTCGCAGGTTCTCCTCATCGACACCTTGAAGAGCCAGTACTCGAGCAGCCAACGCGTCGCGCTCACTGCGCAGCTCTTCGACGGAGGCTCGTATCGCACGCACGTCGAAGAACCCGCTCTGCAAACGAAGAACGGGCGCCAGGACAGAAGAGCGCATTGCAGTCGCCAGCGCCAGCTGCCGCTCGTGCGGTAGCGTCATCAGGACGACCGCGGCGATCAGGAAGAGGAGCAGGAACAGGAAGTCACGGCGGGCCGACCGCCTTCCGCCGGACTCGAGGTTACCGCCAGGACGATTCAGACGGACAGCACTCCGCGGTATCTGGGCAGGTCATCGAGGATGCGCCCCGCGCCGCGAACAACACAAGTCAATGGCTCTTCGTCGACGTGGATCGGCAGGTTCGTCTCTTCCTGCAACAGGCGGTCGAGCCCGCGTATCAACGAGCCTCCACCGGTCATGACGATTCCGCGATCGACGATGTCGCTGGCGAGTTCGGGCGGCGTGATCTCGAGGGCGCGGCGAACAGCCTCTACAATTTGCAGGATCGGCTCCTGGATGTGCTCGCGCACCTCCTCCGAGTGTATGCGGACCGTCTTCGGAATGCCGGATACGAGGTCGCGGCCTTTCACGTCCATCTCCCGCTCCTCGCCGACTGGTGCGGCCGAGCCGATCTGGATCTTTATCGCTTCTGCCGTCGGATCTCCGATCAGCAGATTGTAGTTCTTGCGTAGGAAGGTGATAATCGCGGCGTCGATCTCGTCGCCGCCGACGCGGATCGATGTATCGGAGACGATCCCGCCCAACGCGATCACCGCTATTTCTGTCGTACCGCCGCCGATGTCGATCACCATGTTTCCGGTGGGCGTCTCCACCGGCAGGCCGACCCCAATCGCCGCCGCCATCGGCTCGGCCACCATGTACACTTCCTTGGCGCCCGCCGCCTGCGCGCCGGCACGCACCGCTCGCCGCTCCAGCTCGGTGATGCCTGACGGAACGCCGATCACCACACGCGGCTTCAAGCGGAAGACGCGCTTCGCCGTCACCATTCTCAAGAAGTGACGGAGCATCAGCTCGCTGACGTCCACGTCCGCGATCACTCCGTCCTTCAACGGCCGCACGGCCTCGATCCCGCCCGGCGTACGGCCCAGCATGCCCTTCGCCTCGAGCCCCACGCCCAGCACCTTGCCGTTCGACTTCTCCACAGCCACCACTGAAGGCTCGTTCAGGACGATGCCCTCGCCCTTCACGTAGATCAGCGTGTTGGCCGTGCCGAGGTCGACGGCAATATCGTTGACCGGAAGCAGCCTACCGGAATCGAACCAACCGAAACCCATTTGTATCAGCTATTTCCTCCCAGCGGTGGGCGGGAGCGCACCGCCTTCCAAGCCCCACACTTCCCGGGATGGGCGGACAAGGTTGCCCTTAGCGCAGAATAGTAGACAGATCGGGTGGGGCGGGTCAATGCGGCGTCAGTAGACGAGTAGACAAGTAGACAAGTAGGCGAGAGGGCCGGAGCGGTAACTTGTGTGGCAGACCACAAACAGCAAGCTGCCGGCCTACTGTCTCTCGTCTACTGGTCTACTCGCTTACTCGTCCACTCGCCCGGCGCCCCACCGACTACAGGACCTCTCCGATGGGCGTGTAATCCAGCCCAAAGGCCTCGGCTACGCCTTCGCACGTCACCTTGCGCTCGACCATGTTGACACCGAGCGCCAGTGCCGGGTCGTCTTTGCAGGCTCTCAGCCAACCCTTATCGGCCAGCCTCGACGTGTAGGGGAACGTGGCGTTGGTGAGAGCGAGCGTGGAGGTACGGGGCACGGCGCCGGGCATGTTGGCGACGCAATAGTGGATGACGCCCTCGACCACGTACGTGGGATCCTCGTGAGTCGTGGGGTGCACGGTTTCGACGCAGCCGCCCTGGTCGACGGCGACGTCGACGATGACGGAACCGTCCTTCATAAGTTTGAGATCTTGCTTGGTGACCAGGTGAGGCGCCTTGGCGCCCGGAAGCAACACGGCACCGACAACGAGGTCAGCGCTCTGAATCGCCTCGAGGATGTTGTGGCGATTCGAATACTGGCCGACGACGTTCTTGGGCATCACATCGTCCAGGTAACGGAGCCGCTCGAGGTTGACATCGAGGACGGTAACGCGGGAGCCGAGGCCCGCCGCCATCCAGGCGGCCTGGGTACCGACGACGCCGCCGCCGAGAACCGCGACCTCGGCCGGCCGCACACCGGGAACGCCGCCCAACAGGATGCCGAGACCGCCATACGCCTTCTCCAAGTACTTGGCACCTTCCTGGATCGCCATGCGACCCGCGACCTCGCTCATCGGTGTAAGCAGCGGCAGCTCGCCGGTAGGGAGCTGCACGGTCTCGTAAGCGATGGAGACCGCAGCGCTCTCCAGCAGCGCCATGGTGAGCTTCTCATCAGCGGCGAAGTGGAAGTAGGTGAACAACACCTGGTCCTGCCGGATGCGCGGGTATTCCTCCGCGATGGGTTCTTTAACCTTGACGATCATCTCAGCTTCCGCCCAGAGCGCGTCAACGTCGGTGATGATTTTCGCGCCGCCGGCTTTGAACACAGAGTCCTCGAAACCGCTGCCAACCCCAGCGCCTTTCTCAACAAGTACCGTGTGGCCACCGGCTACGAGTTGCTCGGCGCCGGCCGGCACCATCGCGATCCGGTTCTCACCCGGTTTGATCTCTTTGGGTACGCCTACGATCATCTGTCTTGCCTT
>JBDHHX010000352.1:0-3852 GCA_039589155.1 Gemmatimonadota bacterium
CGGCGACGTTCGTCGCCGCCACGTATGGGTGGGGTCGTGATCTTGTTGCGCAGGAGACAGTCGAGGCGGACACGACGCAAGCAGAGCCGGCGGACTCTCTGAGCAGTACGCTGGTCCCCATCCCGGTGATCTTCTACCAGCCGGAGACGGGCCTCGGCTTTGCCGCCACGGCGGTTTAAACGTACTACATGGGCCGGGCGGTAGACGCGAAGGAGGGCAAGCCGATCCTACCCTCGACGATCGCCCCAGTCGCTCTCTACACGACCAAGAAGCAGATCATCGTGGCGCTGCGGGCCGAACTGTTCCCGATCGGCTCGCCCTACCGGCTGGTGGGCGAGGCGGCGTTCACAAAGTTCCCCAACTTCACAAAGTTCCCCAACAAGTTCTGGGGCATCGGCAACGACACGCCGGACGCGCTGGAAGAAGACTATACGCCGATAGCGGTCAGCTTTCTGGCCGAGGGCCAGATGGAGATGGTGAGGAATTGGTACTTCGGCGCCTCGGTCCAGTTCGCGCATCGGGAGCTGCAGGAAGTCGAGCCTGGCGGACTGCTGGATAGCGGCTTCGTCCCCGGCGCCGAGGACGGCAACCTGATCGGCCTGGGGCTCCTGTTCACCTACGACACGAGAAGGAACGTCTGGTATCCCAGGTCCTCCAGTCTGCACCAGCTGCGGGCCACGCTGTTCGACGGAACGTTCGGCAGCGACTACGAGTACCTGTCCGTCTCGCTGGACTTGCGACGGTATCTGCCCCTCTTCGGGACCCATGTCCTGGCGCTCCGCGCCTACGGGAGCGGCACGACTAGTTCTCCGCCCTTCGACGTGATGCCGCAGTTGGGCGGAGACCGGCTGCTGCGCGGGTACTTCCAGGGCCGCTACCGTGACCAGGACCTGGTCGCCTTGCAGGCGGAATACCGGTTTCCCGTGTGGTGGCGCTTTGGGGCAGCCGTCTTTGGCGGGGCGGGTCAGGTCGCGCCGGAGATCGAGGGATTTCGCCTGAACGCCTTCCACACTTCGGCCGGTTTTGGGGTGCGGTTCCTGCTGGCGGAGGAACAGGCGGTACACCTGCGGGCCGACTTCGCCTGGGGGCTGAACAAGGAGACGAGCGGGTTCTACCTGGGGATTGGGGAGGCGTTTTAGGGGCGTTCCGCTTGGCCATCCGCCGTTGGCCATAAGCTATTGGGCATTCAAGCTGTTACCCGAACGAGAGGGCACCTAAGGCCCCGAGCCGGTGTAGTAACCACCAGAAGTTGAGCCCGGCCAATGGCCAGGTGCTCTCCCCCACCGAAACCGCCCCGAAAGGGGCGCCCGAGACGGCAGCAGCGGCGCGGCAGTCTGTAATTGACATCACGCCGGAAGTGCATGAAATTGTGGCACGTACGGCGTTTTCGACCTTCCCCGCATTAGGAGTCAGGACCACTGGGCGCACAGTCTAACGGCGCAGCGCTCGTCGGGCAGTTCTATGCGGAGCGGAACCGGGAGTACCCACTTCGGGCCCCCGTACTGTCGGTCGGGCGGGACGACGCCAACACGCTGAGGATTCGCGACGACCGGATCGCCGCCCACCACGTTCGTATCGAGCGCGCAGATTCCTGCTACGTCCTCGAGGTGGTGACGGAGGACGAGCCGACGACGCTGAACGGGGCCGATCTGGGCGCCGGGGACCGCTGTGACCTGACGGACGGCGATCTGATCGGTCTGGCCGACCTGGTGTTCCGCTTCATCGATGACCACCGTGAGGGCGTACTCAGCAGGCTCTGGGTGGTCGCCGGCGTACACCGCGGCAAGACGTTCCGGATCGACCGGTCCGAGATCATCATTGGCCGGGCCATAGAGAACGACGTTCAGTTTCCCGATCGCTCGGTGTCCCGCCATCACTGCCGGATAGCGAAGAACGGCAGATCATGGTGGATAGAGGACATGGAGAGCACGAACGGAACGATCATTGACGGGGCGCCGATCCTGGCGCGCCGAGAATTGCAGCACGGAGACATGGTAGTGGCCGGGTTCTCGAAGTTCGTATTCCAGATGGACGACCGGCCGCTCGAAGATCTCAGATTGGAGCCACGACCGCCGTGCAACTGACCCGGCTCTTTGATCCGACACTGGCCATGCGGCCGGGCGCCGTCGCCCTACTGGTCGCCATCTCCGTCACGCCTCTGTTTGGGCAGGCCGTGCCGAAGGCGAGCTACGAAGCCAACGGCTCGTTCCAACTGCCCGGCAAGGGACAGCCGGGCGCACCGGACCGCCCCCAGGCCATGGCGCTTGGACCCGGTGGTTCGGTCCACATCGCCGATGGTAAAGGCCTGGTGTTCGTCTTCGACTCCGCTGGCCTCTATCGCCGCACCTACGGTCAGGCCGAGCTCGACAACCCGGTCGCCATCGATGTAACGCCGCAAAACATCGCCTACGTTCTCGATTCCGGCCGCAAGCAGGTCTTCGTCTTCGGGCCCGGCGGCCAGGCGCTGCGCACCATCGCCAGCAGCGGAGGCAAGGGCGGCCAGCTATCCAGCCCGGTCGACATGGCGTTGGGACCAGCCGGCTTCGTTTACGTGCTCGACCCCGGTCGTCGCGGTGTCCAGATCTTCAGTCGTGACGGATTGTTCGTGCGCGACATCCCGTTCAACGACAACATACGGAATCCGCAATCGCTGGCGCTGGGCAACGACGGCACGATCTACATCGCTGACGGGTCCACTCGCGATCACATCTTCGCACTGCCCCCGTTCACGCAGTTGCCATGGGCGGGAACGATGCCTCGCGGCATCGCCGGACACGTCAACCTGCGGGGCGCCCAGCTGGACAACCCGGTCGCCACCGCAGTGAACGAGTTCGGAACCGTGGTGGTCCTCGATCAGAAGACGGGCCGGCTCTGGCGGCGGAACGCCTCTGCCAGCGAAACGATCGGCCCCAATGACATGCTCTACGGCGGCTCGGGAACCGGCCGCGGCTCGTTCAAGAGGGCCGAGGATGTCGTCTTCTTGGACCGCGAGCACCTGCTGATCCTGGACGGTGACCAGCGAAAGGTCGAGCTGATCAGGCTGACGACGGAGGGCGGCCTTTCCGCCCGCCCCGATTTCCGCTTCCCTGTCCGCGTCACCAAAGTTTCCCGTACGTTGCCGCGCCCGTTGCTCGACGTCGTCTACTCCGCCGACGGACGGCCGGTGTTCCTGATGGCGGTCGAGGGTCGCTCGGTCTCGATGATGGGCACTCAGGTCGAACTGCACCAAACGGTATACGGCGACAGCGTGCCCGCCTACCTGCCCGACCCCACCGTCTTGCAGGTTCAGTTCTCCCAGGAGATCGGGCGAGTCGCGGGGGCAACCGCCACCGAAGAGAACCTGTTTGTGATCGACTCGCGGCGTAACCGGTTCGCCGTGTTCGGCCTCGAGGGCGGCGCTCCGCAAGGGACGTATGGCGACAACTATCAGGATGACCGAAAGCTGAAAGGCCCCCGGGGCGTGGCCGTCCTGCCCGACGGCCGCATCGTCATCGCCGACACCGACAATGATCGGGTCAAGATCTTCAGCGCCGATCTCGCCAGCCTGGCCGGGAGCTTCGAATTCCGTAAACCCGCCGGCGTCGCCGTGTCGCCCGATGGCGGAGTCTACGCGTGGAGCGAGGACGGGACCCAGGTCGGCCGACTGCTGTCCGCCGACGGCACGTTCGAGCAGCTGGCCGCAACTCTGATGCCCGGCCCCGTGGCCGCCATCACATTCGACCGTGCGGGCAACCTGTTCCTGCTGGACCGCGAGACGCACCGCGTCACGATCGTCGATGATGATCTCAGCAAGATCTGGATCCAGCTCGGCGCCGAAGGTGCCTTCGATCAGCCTGACCGGATAACGGTCGA
>JBDHHX010000353.1:0-3582 GCA_039589155.1 Gemmatimonadota bacterium
GGCCCGAAATCTGGGTCGAGGGCTATGGCTCGTTCGAACGCGTCGCGGAAGCGCTCCCGGGGATGCAACCCCTGGGCGGAAACGTGTAGGTAGGCCTCGCCCAACTCGCGCCAGACTTCCGGATCGTCCGGGAACCGAACGGACAGCTCCTGCGCCAGCTCCACCGCTTCCAGCCGAAAGCTGTTCAGCGCTTCGTCGAGGCGCAGAAGGCTTGCCTCACGTTGGGGTAAACGGTCCGTGAAGCGAGCCGCGCGTTCAGAGTATCCCGACGCCAGTGCCGAGAACGGATCGAACCAGCCATAGGCTTGAGAAATGCGATGCAGTGCCAGAGCGAAGGTCGAGTCGTCGTCGACCGCCGCCTGGAAGTGAGGGATCGATTCCCGGAACCGCGAGCGCCGGAACAACTGCATCCCTTCCAGGTACGCAATGAGCGCCGGCAGCGAAGAGGTCGTGATGTTGCTCAACTCCACCGGCTGGATCCCCTCCGCCTCCCCGACAAGACCGCCACGCAAGAGCTGCATGCAAAGCTCGTCCACCAGCCCCATCACGCTGTCGGGCGCGCCTTCGACCTGGACCCGCTGCGACTCGCCGTTAGCGAGATCGTACACCTCAGCGGAGAGCCGTACCTCGTTCGGGGACGCGACCATATTGCCGAGCATCGCGTAACGAGCGCCGACCTGTTGCGCGACGCCGAGCGCCTGTTGCGGCTCGCTCGCATCCTGCCCCTCGCCGATCTCGGCCCGCCAGCGGCTGAGCGCCGTGCTGGGATCGATGACCCTCAGGCCTGCGACGCCGTCCAGGTTGTTGTAGAAGAGATCGATCATCCCTTCGCGCCACAGCTCGGCGTTGGGTCCGACGGCGCGGAACGGTAAGACGGCGAGGGCCGGCTCCGCGGCATCGGCGATGTCGACGGCGGGAATCCGATCACGCTGCGTCACCAACACCCAGAGGCCGGCGAACCCGAACAGCAGCGAGAACGCGACCAATCCGCCCAACGCCCAGCGACCCCACGTAAGCTGCGGCAGTCTCCCGGCGGTAACCGATTCCTTGATGTCGACGATATCGACTTCCCAGGGATTGGGACCGGAGACGTCACGCTTCTGCGCCTCGGGCGCCGACTGCATCACCGCCGTGGTCACCAGGACGCCGAAGCCCACGGCCAGCATGAGCGTGGCCAGGTAGAAGAACCAGCCCGGCAGCCCGAACCTATTGATGAAGAAATCGGTGGCCTCGAGCACGGCCCATGACGCACCCGCGTAGACCAGCAGGGCGCGGAGGACGTGGGAGTCACGCAGCCAGGACCAGAAAGAAGCGCTCATAGTCGGGCAAGATGGGTCTGGGAGGCGGGCGGCTGCAAGCTTTGGGGGAATTGGGAATTCTCGAGCTGGGGAAGTCCGAGCTCGACAGCCAACAGCCGACAGCCATCGCTCGACGCCGAAGTTCTTTTGAACGATCGACTCTCGACCTTCAACTCTCGACGTTCAAGGGTCCGCTGAACGTCGAGAGTAGGAAGTCGATCGATGGAGGCGCGCAGCGCCGATACAACTTGGACGTCGAGCGATGGCTGTCGGCTGTTGATTGTTGAATCTAATAACGAACGCCAGAGGTATCCCGCGGCGGCCGTAAGAGCCGGTCAAGCAAACCGCGGCCCTGCCCTTCCAGCATCCGGCCCAGTTCGGCTTGCAGCGCCTGCTCGTCCAGCTGCAACACGGGATTCGACATCGTTCCCCCGATGCCGACCGCCACATCGATCGATTGATCGGACCCGGCCAGCTGGCCCAACAGGTCGCCCAGGCTGCCGCCGGCGAGTCCCGCCTTCTGCAGCGTCGCCATCGGTATCGTCAGGTTGAGGCCCAGGTCCAACGCACCGCCCAGCCCGGCCACGCCGGTGATGGCCGCGTCCATGTCGCCGGACGCCAACTGCCAGGTCTCGACCACGAAGTTGCCGTTCCTGATCTCGAACGGGCCACCGAAGTTGCGGAAGCCTGCGAACTGCGTCGGGTCGAGTCGCAGCTGATTGGCCAGCGCGTTGGTCAGCCCGAAGTTCTCGAATCGCCCGTCGCTGAACGTCGCACTGCCCGTCGCCAGCAATGCATCTGTCGACGGCAGCATCGTCTCATCGATGGCGGCGCTGCCGTTCAAGTCGAGATTCACCTTGCCGCTGATCGGCGCGCCCAGACGCGTCCAGGTTCGTAGCAGTCCGCCCGCGTTCGCGTCTTCCAGCTTGAGATCATACGTCAGCGGAAACGGCGGCTGACCGCCGCTTACGTCGAGCGCCATGCGGCCCGACAGCCGTCCGCCGTAGCTGCGCCCGCGCAGGTTCAGGATCTCGACGACGCCGTTTCGCACTCGGACGGTGAAGCTCACGTTCCGCGCCCGGTTCGGTGGATTGAGGAACTCGCCGATCCGCACCCTGCCCCGGGCCGCCGACACCGGAATCAGCGGTAACTCGTACTTCTCATGGGCGAGCTCGCCGGGCTCACGCCCGTCCACCTGCGTTCCTGCCAACCGCGCCGACACCAGCTGGCCGTAACCCACTTCGGCCGTTTCGCTCTCCGCCTTCAGCTCGCTCATGTCCAGCTTCTCTGACGTGAGCGTGAACTCCACGTTGGGCGGCGATCCGATCTCGCCGGCGCTGAGTGCGTAGGGCAAAACGCCCGGCGCGTTGAACGCCAACGTCAGGTCGCTACTCCCCAGCTGCACTGCGATGCCCTCCGACGTGACGCCGTCTCCGGTCAATTGGACGGTCGCCGACGACACGACTGCCGGGACGGCCAGCGCCGTGCTCTGGTAGCTGACGTCGGTGAGCTGCACGGGCCCGCTCAGCCGCAGCGCGCCCGGCTGCTTGGCCGGTCCGCTGAACGAGATGTCGAACGCGGCGATGCCCGACATCGGCGCCTCGAGCTCTTTCATCGCAGCGACCTGGGCGAGATCGACGGCGCCACGCACTCGGCCTTCCGCGACTAGGGTCTCGAAGTCGCTGACGGCGAGTTGCAGCTGGAACGGTCGACCCATCACCTGACCCTCGAACTCGGGCAGCGACAACGACGTCTTATCGAAGCTCAGCACGCCGGAGCCGCCGGTCAGCAGTTGGCCGCTAGCACCGTGCGCCGCATCGACGTCCCGCATCTGGAGCGTGCCGCTCACGTCGGGCCCGGCTTCATCAGCCATCGAGCCGGAGACCGCCAGGGCCACTCGGGCGGTTCCTGCCGCATCGATCTCTCCCAGCTTCATCTTCATCGCTTCCGGCAAGCCGGAGAGCAGGCTTGCGATGTCGACATCGCCCGACTCGATCCTGAAATCGACCAGACGCTCGGTCTTGAGGCCGCGAATCCAACCGGCACCTGCAAGCGGCAGTTCGCCGACGGCGATCTGAACGTCGCGGGCGATGACGCTGTCGCCCCGCAAGTCGGCGAACACATCGTACTCCACCGACACGTCGGACAGCGCCACGCTGTCCTCGCCAAGTTGTGGTGACAACACTCTGATCGAGCTCAGGTCGATGGTGCCACGACTCTCCATCGCCTTGTCGTCGACCTGGGCGCGGTCGACGGAGGCTCGAGCCGCGAGCGACATGTTGAT
>JBDHHX010000354.1:0-3581 GCA_039589155.1 Gemmatimonadota bacterium
ACCGAAAAGAAAGGACTGGGAAAAGTGGGGAGGGAAGAACAGTCTCGGGAAACTTATACAGGGCATTGAGACAGGTCAAACAAGGGGGAGCCGGGGTTCGGCGGCCCACTTTCCAGCGGCGACGCAGAGGTGCTATCTTGGGTCGCCAATCTGAAGCCTACTGACCATAGCTCGGAGGTCCCTATGCCTCGAATCCGCGCTGTAGCACTGGCGGCCCTGATGGTGGTGTTGCCTTCCACACTGGTGGCCCAGCAGTTCACCGTCGGCGTATACGGTGGCCTGTTCGACGCGACGAACGATCTATACGACCAGGTCGAGACGAACGTCTTCCTCCGCTTCGGTCAGAACATCGGCGGTACGGTCGGCGCGCGCATCGCCGTCTGGCCCTCGAATCGTATCGGGATCGAGCTGGAGGCCAGCGGAGTGTCGAGCGACGTGCGAATCCGGCTGGCAGAGCTGGGCAATGCTTTCGTCGACACGACCCTCTCCGGGAGCGTGTTCATGGGGAGCCTCAACCTGGTGTGGGCGTTCATCCGGCCGCCGCTGGAGCCGCTGGCGGTCTATGTGTCGGGCGGCGTCGGCATAGTCAGTCGGAGCGGCGCCTGGATCGACGACTTCTTGGGCCCGGCGTTGGAGTCAGCGGGCGGCACGTTCGACAAGCCGAGCGACGTTGCCGGCGTGATCGGTCTCGGTCTGAAGTACTCGGTGGCGAGGCACTTCAACGTCAGGGGCGACTTCAAGGACTACATATCGTCCTACAAGGAGGACGACCTCGTGGGCGATTCGAGGATTCAGAACGACATCCAGATCACGATAGGAATCGAATACTTCTTCGGCGGGAGTTAGCGCCGGCGAACGCTCCGCAGACGCCAACCGTCGGGACCGGACTGGAAGTCGAGGCGTAGCCTCAGGTCCATATCGGTATTGCGTCCGTCCCGGGCGTTACGGAATCCGAGGTCGAGGCGAATTTCGGCGGTCGCCGAGTTCCCCTCGACCTCGAGCTTTTCTTCCGTCGACGTCGCGCTGATGTCTTCGGCCAGGTTGAACACGTAGCCCATCAATTCCGCGTCGTCGTTGGGGACCGCGCCTCCGTACAGATCCGAACCCATCCGATCGATCGCTTCCTGCTCGAACAGAACGCGGAACTGCTCGATCAACGCCCGCACCTGGTCTTCGGCGCTGACCGTTACGGCAGGAGGCTGGGCGGCCAGGTCCGCCATTATCTGGGCGTAGGCGTCCGTCGCCTGCTGGAACAGGTTGACCGCGTCGCCATAGCGTTCCTGATTCCCGGCGCCGACGGCGCGGGTGCGCAGACGATCGGCGATGGCCAGCTGCTCCGGCGCCAACTCATCAGCGCCCACCTGTCGAGCATCGCGCCGTGCTTCCCGGGCGGTCTGGAGGGCCATCGCCACCGCGCCTTCGCCCTGGGTCTTCACGCGCGCGAGGAGCGCCTGGTAGTCGCCGCCAAGTTCCGCGTACAGGTCGCGGGCTTCGTCGAAGCGGTTGTCACCGTAGGCCCGCTGAGCTTCAGCCAATCGGCCATCGAGCGCCTCGAGCTCGTCGGGCATGAACACCGCTCCGCCGGCACTGAGGACGGCCGTCTGCTGGGCGAGCGCCGTCAGGCGTGACTGGTCGGCAGCGGCCTGGACGGCGTTACGCGAGTCGGCCGCGGCTGAGGCCGAACGGGCGCTGTCGGTGAGCGCCGCGTAGCCGAGCATGAGGCTGGATAGGAGCGTCCGCGCCTCACCGTAGCGGGCGGCGGCGACCTGTTGGTCCGCGGTGGCGAGCAGCGCGTCCAACGAGTCGAGCATCGGCCGGAACGAGGCCGCGGCCCCGGCGGCCAGCGCCGCGCTGCGCCGGTCGATGGTCCGTCCGCGGGCAGACGCCGCCAGCTCGGCATCGCGCCCTCCCCCGGCCGTCGGCGGGTCGTCGCCGACGGTGACCGGTGGCTGCTCGACTCCACCGGCGTCGGCCTGATCGCCCGCGTCGGTGGGCGTCTGCGGCTGACCGCCCTGATCGCCCGTCTCGACCTCGGCGACCTGCTCCTCCGGAACTGTTCCCGGTCCGCCGGTCAGGTCCGCGCCTTCACCTCCGTCCTCGCCCGCCTCCACGCCGGGCGGCACGACGATCTCCGACGATTCGACTGGCGCGTTGTCCTGGCGCCCTGATTTGAACGGGCCGACGACGAACAGCAGGGTGACCATCACGACGGCGGCGGCGCCGCCGCCGACAAGCAAGCCCATGTGGGGGCCCTTCCTGCGTTCGGCCAGCGACCCCAGAAGCACGGTCTCGGGATCTTCTTCCGCGGCAACGCCGGAATCGCCCTCCTCCCACGGCAACTTCCCGCTGGGCGCGGTCCACGGCTCCGTCGTATCGGTCCCGCCCTCCTTCGCCGCCGACGGTTCGGTGCTCTCTGGCGCCGTCCGATCGACGCCGTCCGCCGTCTTTCGTCGCATGCTGGGTGGCGTCGGGATCAGAACCGTGTCGTCTTCGCCGGCCGGCGCTTCCGGCTTCTTGCCTGGCAGCTCAATGCTGATGTCGTCCGCCGCTTCGAAGGCCGACAGGAACTCCTGCATCGTCTTGAAGCGCTCGTCCCGATCCTTCGAGATCGCTCGCTTGATCGCCAGCCGCATGTTGCGCGGCGCGTCGGGCCTGATGTCGTCCAGCTCGTCCGGCTCCTCGAAGCGGTGCTTGTACATCAGCTCCGCCAGATTGTCCGCCTGGAACGGTCGGCGGCCGGTCAGCATCTCCCAGCCGATCAGCCCCAGCGAGTACTGGTCGGCACGCCCGTCCAGGTCCTGCCGGCCCTCACCCTGCTCCGGTGACATGTACTGTGGCGTGCCCAGCAGATCGCCGGGCGTGGTCAGCGTGGTCTCGGCAGCCAGCGCCTTGGCGATCCCGAAGTCGGTGAGGACCACCCGATCGCGCTCGGCGTCGATCAGGATGTTGTCCGGCTTCACGTCCCGGTGCACCACGCCACGCTTATGAGCGTAAGAAAGAGCATCGGCCGCCTGGCTGATGTAGCGGCGTATCTTGGGAATTTCCGGCTGCGGCTCGTCCTTCAGAAACGAGCGCAGACTCTTTCCGGAGATGAATGGAACCGTGAAAAAGGTGAGGCCGCTCTCGTTGTAGACTTCGAAGACGTTGATGATGTTGGGATGGTCCAGCCTGCCCTGCGTCTTGGCCTCACGCATGAACCGCTCGACCAGTTCCGGATCGTAGGCGAGCAGTGGCAGCAGAACCTTGATGGCGAGCAGCCGGTCCAGGGACTTCTGCTGGCAGAGGAAGACCACCGCCATTCCGCCCCGGCCCAACTCGCGCAGTACCTCGTACTTCCCTTCCGTCGCCTCCTTCAGCCGCTCGAAGATCTCCCGGCCCTGGGGCGTGAGGGTCGGCGCCTCCGTTCGGCTGCCACCGGGCACGGGCGTACCGCAGTGCCCACAGTAGTGGCTGCCGTCGGGGAGAGGCGTGGAGCAGTGGACACAGACTTCCACGGGCTTCACCGGCTCCAAAGGTCGGGAGAGATCGTTCGCACAAGCATGGAGGCAAATCTAGAGGGAGCCCCGTAGGCTGGCAAATTC
>JBDHHX010000355.1:0-3566 GCA_039589155.1 Gemmatimonadota bacterium
GCCGGACAGCTGAAAGACTCCCGACAGATCGAGGATGTTGTCGGTGGGATCATCATCGAGGCCGAAGATTTTCAGGAACTCGAGTTGGGTGCCGCTGGAAGTTCCGCGGAACGTATTACCGACTTCGGGATTACCCTGAGAGATGACCAGCTCGACGCTGGTCTCGACCACGCCGGGGCTGGCGGAGACTCTATATACGTTGTGGAGCTCGCGGTTCCAAGCGGCGGTACCGGGCCGAAAGTTCAAGCCCTTGATGAGCTCGAGGAACGGGGGCGGCACGTTGTCGGGGTCAGCGTTGTGGGCGTCCGACTGCGCCTCGGCGTCGAAGGTGCCGATCGAGTCGCCGCTCTCCGCGATATAGGCGATGGCGAGGCCTTCGGCGTCTGTCAGTGTGTTCCTGAGAACGAGCCAGATCCCGCTACGATGAAGGATGTAGTCCTCGCCTTCGTTGAGCGGGCGGAACAGACCGCTGAGCGTGTCGGTGACGATGGTGTCGGCGCCCAGGGCGGTCTGTAGCGTGTCGGTGGCCACCGCGACCGCCGTGATGAATCCCTCAGGGATCTGAGAAGTCGCGCCGAACCCGAGCGGCTCATAGCGGTAGACCTTCACGGTGGAGGCGGGCCTGACGTCAACCGGAGCATCCGCGGCAAATAGCTCCTGAACGTCTACGTACGGGTAGTTCGCCAGCCGCTCAGGGCTGAAGAGGAAGAAGAAGCGACCCTTCTCGTAGTCGGCATCGTCCAGAACCGTGACGGATGTCTGCTCGAAACCCTGACCGCCGCCGCCAACCTGCATCTCGCGTGTCCCCAGGTCGCCTTTCTGCTGCGCCCATACGGTTTGGAAGTCGAGCGGCCCCATCTGGCCGCTAGTGCGGATGCCGAAATTGCCCGAGGGGATCCCCTGAGTCAGGTAGCTGCTCTGCGGAAGCGGGAAACCGACGTCACCGACTTCGATCCGCTGCAGAATCTCATCCTCCAACCCCTGGTAATAGACATTGATGTTGTTCGCGGCATCGAACTCGCGGCGGTTGTCGTAGTCGATGCTGACGTGGATTCGGTCGGTGATCGTGCCGCCCACCCGGGCGCCGAACTGAATGTCTGGTTTGATGGTGGGGATGAGGCTGGGCGAGCAGTTCTGGGCCACCGCGTTGCACGGACGGAACCGGCTCCAGCCACCGCCCATTTCAACTCGACCCTGGATCGCCACGCCCAGGTCGGCATAGTCGCCGAATACGTCCGGCAGCAGCTCCGACTCCGCCTGCGGGAAGCCCTCACCGCCCGGCACCTGCTGCTCAAAGAACAGGGTGTCGATCCCCGCATCGAGCTCGTCAGCCTCCGCCAGTTGCGTCGCCGGCGGCAGCCGGGAGGCCGCGATCGACCGGCCCGCCAACCACAACGCCAGCCGCTGGCTGGCCGAGCGGCGCCGCACCGTCTCCGCCCAATCGACGCTCCAGCTTCTGACCCGCGACCGGAACTCGAGCCGGCTCATACGCGGGTCGGGGAGCCGCGACATGAAATCGATCGCGTACGGCAACGGGGTCGTCTTGAGTCCGAGCTGCAGGCTGTCTGGCCGCTGTACCGTGCTGTCTTCTGCGACGGGCCCCTGCGGGATAGTATCCTGTGCGACGTTGGTGTCGGCGGCCGCGGGAGCGGCGGCCGTATCCTGGGCTGCAGGGCGCGCTCTGGCCGTGTCCTGGGGTATCGCCGGCCCCGGGCGAGCGGCGGGACCCGTCAGCGAACGTGGCGGTAACACAGGGTCAGAATCGCCGCCTAACTGCCGGGGCGACGAACTCAATGCCAGAACGGCGGCGACGCCGCCGATAACGGCCAGCCTCAGGCGCACCTTTGAACCGTTAAGGGGTAGTTGGGTAAAGCCCGATTTCGCCTATTTTCTATTGCACGATGAAGATACTGAGGCGGTATATACTTCGCGAGCATGTCGGCCCATTCGTCGCGGCGCTGGGCGTTCTCACCGGTCTCATGCTCCTCAACCAGCTGGCGAAGCGGTTCGGCGACCTGGTGGGCAAAGGCCTGCCATGGTACATGATCGCCGAGGTCTTCGGCCTCTCGATCCCGTTCATCCTGGCCATGACCATGCCGATGGCCGTGCTGGTCGCCGTCCTCTATGCCTTCAGCAGACTGAGCTCCGACAACGAGGTAACCGCGTTCAGGGCGGGCGGCATCGGCCTCGGCCGCTTGATGTACCCGGTTCTCTTGATGGCGACCCTGCTGGCCACGGTGATGGTCTGGTTCAACGACAATGTCCTGCCGGAGACAAACCATCAGCTTCGCATGCTGCTCACTGACATCAGCAGAAAGCGGCCGACGTTCGAGCTGAGGGAACGGGTGATCAACGAGGTGGTCGGCGGCAAGCTGTTCTTGCAGGCGGCGCGCATCGACCGACAGCGTAGCATGCTGCGTGATCTGGTGATCTTCGATCTCGGAAGCCAAAGCACCGACCGGATCATCTACGCGGATTCCGGCCACATGGCATTCAACGAGACGCAGACCGATCTCTACCTGACGTTGTACGATGGCGAGATGCACGAGCGCGAGACGAGCGACCCCTCCATGGATCAGCGCACCTACTACGACAAGCAGGTGTTCCGCGTGTCGGGTGTAAGCAACGAGCTACAGCGCGGAGGTGCCATCGATTGGCGCGGCGACCGCGAGATGAACATAGAGATGATGCTGGATGAGATCGTCGAGCGACACGACCGCGTTCTGCAGATCGAGGACAGTCTCGGCCTCGCCATCCAGGAGCTGACACCGATCCGTGATCGCCGGGCCCCGACTCTGCGTGACGAGCCGAAGGCGGAAATCATCCAGAAGCCTCCGCGCTCCGGCGAACAACCCACCCTTGGCCGGCTGGGGGAGAGGGCGCCGCGCCCAGACTCCGAGGATTTCGTCGGATCGACACCGGAGGCGGTTCGGCAGCGCTTCGCGCCATCGCGCCGCGCCAGCTGGCCGCCTCGCGGCGACCCTGTCGCCTTCGCCGCCCGGGTTCGCAGCGAGCTCAATCGCATCGCTTCACGCACCGAGATTCACCGTCGCGAGATGAACAAATTCGCAGTGGAGATCCACAAGAAGTTCGCGATACCGGCTGCAGCCATTGTCTTCGTTCTGATCGGCGCACCGATCGGGGTCCGCTTCCCCCGAGGCGGCATCGGCATGGTCATCGGGGTAAGCCTGAGCGTGTTCTGCGTCTACTACGTGGGTCTGATCGGCGGCGAGAACCTGGCGGACCGGAACATCATCTCGCCGTTCTGGGCGATGTGGCTACCCAACGCGATCTTCGCATTGATCGGCGCGCTCACGCTTCTTTATGTCAGCCGCTCGGGCACCAGGACTTTGGGCGCGCGGCCCGGCGGCGGCAGCCAGAAGAGCGCCGCATGAGGACACTCGACCGCTACGTGGGCGGGCTCTACCTCAAGGTGTGGCTGGTGTGCGTCGTCGGCACACCGTTGCTCTTCGTCATCATCAAGCTGACCGACGACCTCGATAAGTACCTCGCTCGCGGGTTGACCTTCCAACAGGTCCTGCTGGCCCACGCGTACGACTTCCCAT
>JBDHHX010000356.1:0-3530 GCA_039589155.1 Gemmatimonadota bacterium
GGGCCGCCGTCCCGCTCGGGAGCACGGAACAGCACGCCTACCTGAGTCTCCTGACCGACGCTCTGATTCCTGAGCGACTGGCGCGTGAGGCGGCCGAGCCGCTGGGAATCCCGGTCTTTCCGGCGGTGCCCTACGGGATCACGCCGTACTTCTCGGCCTTTCCGGGGACTGTGACGCTTCTCCCGGAAACCTACGGCCGTCTCCTTCAAGATATTCTGGATAGCCTCTCCCGGTCCGGGTTCCGGCGCATCGTCTTCGTGAACGGTCACGGGGGCAACGCGCCGGCCGCGACGCTGTCCGAGAAGTGGATGGCGGAGCACCCGGGCCACCAGGTGAAGCTCTTCGACTGGTGGCTCGCTCCCAAAACATCGGCCAAGATGACGGAGCTGGATCCCGTCGGCTCACACGCGTCGTGGATCGAGAACTTTCCCTGGACCCGATTAGCAGGTGTGGCGCTTCCGCGGGAGGGCAAACCGCTCATCGATAAGGCTCTCAAGTCAGCTCTGGATCCGGCGGCGTTCAGGCAGGCGCTGGGAGACGGAAACTATGGTGGAGTCTATCAGCGCCCCGACGAGGAAATGATGGCCATCTGGCAAGTGGCCGTGAACGAGGCCCGCGAGGTCATGGAGGAGGGTTGGGCGTGAACATCGACTTCAGTGGACGAACCGTCATCGTTACCGGTGGAGGGCATGGACTGGGCCGGGCCATGGCGCGGGCGTTTGCCAAGCTGGGCGGCCGGGTCTGGACGTGTGACATCCTGGCCGATGAGCTGGTTGAGACTCGAGAGATGTGTGGCGCTTCTTGCGAGACACGGGTCGTGGATGTGAGCGATCGGGACGCCGTGCAGGCGTTCGTGGCAGAGGCGACGCGCCAGTCGGGCCAGGTGGATGTTCTGGTCAACAACGCCGGCGGTGTGGTGGGGCAGGTGGGCCGCCCGCTGGAGGAGGTCACGCCGGAAGCCTGGCAGGCCATCTTCGATGCGAACCTGACGGGCGCCTTCAATTTCTCGCAGGCCGTGGCGCCCGGCATGAAGGCCGCATCATGGGGGCGTATCGTGAACATTTCCTCCGGGGCCGGCATCCGCGTGAGCCTCACCGGAATACAGGCCTATGCCTCGGCCAAGTCGGGGCTCATCGGCTTCACGCGGCAAGTGGCCCACGAGCTTGGGCGCTTCGGGATCACGGTGAACTGCGTCGCTCCCGGTTTCGTTCGCTCCAACCCCACCACAGAGCGGCAGTGGGAGTCCTACGGCGAGGAGGGCCAGCGCAAGTTGGTGGAGGCGACGGCGACACGCCGTCTGGGACAGCCCGAGGACATAGCGCACGCCGTCCTCTTCTTTTCTTCCGATTACGCTTCTTGGATTACGGGCCAGACGCTCAGCGTCGACGGAGGTCGCTAGCCAAGAGTCCTCTCCGTCGCGCCTCATTCCATCCTGAGCACCGACATGGCGTCGAGCCGTGCGGCCTTACGCGCCGGGATCGCGGCCGCCGCGCCGCCTATCGCGGTCAGCGTCAGCGCCACTGCCACGAAAGTGAACGGGTCGCGGGCGGCGACGCCGTACAGCAGTCCCTCCATGAGCCGCGTGAGGAAGAATGCGCCGGCTGCGCCCAGCACGATTCCGATCCCGACCATCGCCATGCTGCGACCGACGATCATCGCCATGACCTGCGGCGAGTGCGCGCCCAACGCCATCCGAATTCCCACCTCTCTGAGACGCTGGGTGACATTGTACGACACCACGCTGTAGAGGCCGATCGCTGCGAGCAGCAGGGCCAGCGCGGCGAAGCCCGAGAGCAGAAACGTGACAAAGCGGTCGGGCGCCAGATCGGCGCTGACGATGTCGTCGAGCTTCGCGATGCCGGTGGCCGCCAGCATCGGATCGAGGGACGCGATCTCCGTTCTGACCGTCCGAATCATGGCTGCGGGATCGCCGGATATCTCGAGCACGACCGCCATCACCAGCGAAGGCGATTGTAGGTAGGGCAGATAGAGCGCGTCACGAACGTCACTGCGGATGCCGAAGTTCTTCACGTCCTCGACCACGCCGATGACCTGTCGCCAGTTCGGTTCCGCCGGATCGTTGATGTTGATGCGCTGTCCGATCGGGTCGCGGTCGGCGAAGTGTCTTTGGGCCAGGGTCTCGTTGATGATGATCACCCTGGGTGCCGCGAAGTCGTCGGCCGCCGTGAACGCTCGGCCCGCCAGCAGCCGTATCCCCATCACGTCGAAGTAGTCTGGCGTCGCCCGCCGGTACCATACGGCCCGCTCGTCGCCGGGCTGCGCAGGTGGGTGGCCCTCTATGTTGAAGGTCACGTCCGAGTCGTTGCCCGTCATCGGAACGGTTGCTGTGGCCGCCGCGCCCGTGACGCCAGGCAGCGAGCCCAGCCGCTCCAGCAACTGCGTGTAGAACGCCGTTCGCTGTTCTAACTCGGTGTAGCGCGAGGCGGGCAGGTTCACCTGCAACGTGATCCGGTCGCGTGTCTCGAAGCCGAGGTCAACGGAGTTGAGCGTCTGGAACGAACGGAGCAGCAGGCCCGCGCCGACCAGCAACGTCAGCGCCAGCGCGACCTGGCTCACGACCAGTGCCGACTGTATGCGGCGGCCGTGCGTCGCCGTGTCGGCACCGCGCCCTCCCTCCTTCAGTGACTCCATCAGCGCTGACCGCCCGGCGAGCAGGGCGGGTAGCAAGCCGAAGGCTAGCCCCGACAGCAGGGTGACGGCGGCGGTGAATCCCAGGACGCGGTAGTCGACCGAGATGCTCGCGATGCGCGGAGTGCCCGCCGGCGCCACGGCGATGAGCAGTTGAGTGCCCCAAAGCGCCAGGATGAATCCCAACGTCCCGCCGAGAACGGCCACGAGGATGTTCTCGGTGAACAGCTGGCGCACGAGGCGCACGCGACTGGCGCCCAATGCCGAGCGTATGGCGAGCTCGCCCCTGCGAGTCGCGCCCCGCGCCAGGCGCAGGTTGGCGACGTTGACGCATGCGATCAGCAGGATGACGCCGACCGCTCCCAGTAGCACGCGCAGCGCTCGATCCGCCGCCGCCACGATATCCGCCCGCAAGGGGAACAGCGCATATCCGATACCCGTGGCGTCCGGGTACTCCTCGCTGATGCGCCGGGCCAGCGCCGAGGCTTCCGACCGCGCGGTCTCGATCGCGACGTCGGGTCGCAGCCGTGCGATGCCGCGCAACACGGCCATCAAGCGAGCCTCGAAGAAGCCGCCCGGCACGCCGGGAGACAGCGGCCGCCAGATCTCGGCACCGCCGATGAACGGCGGTCGGAAGCCGGCCGGCATCACGCCGATCACCGTGTGCGGTTCGCCGTCTAGGCTCACGGTCCGCCCGACGATCGAAGCGTCGCCGCCGAACGCTCGAACCCAGAGCCCATGGCTCAAGACGACCACGACCGCCGCGCCCGGTCGGTCGTCCTCCGGCGCGAAGGTCCGCCCTAGCGCCGGCGCCACGCGCAGCACGTGCGAGAACATTCCGGCCGTGACGGCGCCGCCGACCAGGCTGGTCGCTTCGCCGG
>JBDHHX010000357.1:0-3528 GCA_039589155.1 Gemmatimonadota bacterium
GGTAACTGGAGCTTCCATCACAAGGTGGATCAGCGGGTCGGCCTCGTCATCTCGACGGTGCGCTACAAGGACGGCGAGCGCCAGCGGCCCGTGCTCTACGAGGGCTCGCTGTCGGAGATCTTCGTTCCCTACATGGACCCGTCGATGCCGTTCTACATGTACAACTTCCTCGATTCCGGCGAGTTTCCCGCCGGCGGCCTGGTGAAGCCGATGGCGCCCGGGCTCGACTGCCCCGACAACGCCGTCTTCTTCGACGCCGTCATCACCGGCGACGATGGCCGGCCGATAGTCATCGAGAACGCGTCCTGCCTGTTCGAGCGCTACGCCGGCGACGTCGCCTGGCGTCATCGCGATGGGATGAGCGGTGAAATCGAGAGCCGGCCCAAGCGCGACCTGGTCGCCCGGGTCTACGCCGTACTCGGAAACTACGACTACAACTTCGACTGGATCTTCCAGGAGGACGGCACGATCCAGGTCGTCGTCGCCGCTACCGGGATCGCCGCGGTCAAGGCCGTGCGCTCGGAGACGGCGCTGGCCGCCGCCGGCACCAACGGTTCCAACGGTCACTCCGAGGAGCGCGCCGACGCCTACGGGCGTTTCGTCGAGCCCAACATCGTGGCGGTGAACCACGATCATTTCTTCTCTTTCCGTCTCGACCTCGACGTCGACGGCACGACCAACAGCATGCAGATCGACCGGCTGCAGCAGGAACAGCTGCCCGACGGTCACCCGCGCCGCAGCCTCTGGGTGGTAAACTCGGGCGTGGCGCAGACCGAGTCGGACGCCATGCTGCGCCTGAACTTCGAGCGACCGACGCTCTGGCGCGTCATCAACCCGGCGGAGCGCAACCACGTCGGCTACAACACCAGCTACCACCTGCTGACCCGCGCCAACGCGCTTTCGCTGATGTCGGCCGACGACTACCCGCAACAGCGCGCCGGCTTCATCGAGAACCACCTGTGGGTGACGCCCTACCAGCCCAACGAGCGCTACGCTGCCGGCATGTACCCGACCCTCAGCACACCGGGCCAGGGCCTGCCCAACTGGACCCGCGCCAACCGCGCCATCGTCGATACCGACATCGTCGTCTGGTACTCGGTGGGGATGCACCACGTGGTGCGCGCCGAGGACTGGCCCGTGATGCCATCGGCGGCCCACACGCTGGAGCTGCGGCCGTTCGACTTCTTCGACCGTAACCCGGCGCTGGATCTGCCGAAGAAGCCATAGTCGCAGGACAGGCGTGACGCAGCCTGTGGAACGCACGAGCCCGGAGGCCGATCGGCCGTCCGGGCTCGCTGCATCCAACCGAAACCGATTCTCGTTAGCTCCCGTAGTACCGGTATAAACCCACGAAATCCAAGCTCACCGGAGGCGCCAGATGCCGGCCGATCAACTCGTGCGATCCGCTCTTACGCTCGCTCTCTTGACGTTCCTCGCCGGGGACGCGGGTGCCCAGACGATGGCCATCGATTCGGTACGCTCGCTGACCGGCGCCGACCGGGATGGCTCGGCCATGGCGTACGCCGAGGCCGCTGTCCGGGCCTGGCCCGGTGACGCCGACGCCCAGTGCGCCATGGCCGTGGCCCAGGGCTTTGCCGCCGACGATTGGGAAGCGGCGGTCGAGGCGGCGGAACGCTGCGTCGACATCGAAGACGATATCGCCGAGTACCAGTTCATCCTCGGCGAGTCGCTGATGGAGCTGGCCGGGGTGAAGGGCGGCTTGGGCGCCCTGGGCCCCGCTCGGAAAGGGAAGGCGGCGGTGGAGCGTGCCATCTCACTGGACCCCGATCACCTGCGCGCGCGGTTGCAGCTCTTCTACTACCTGGAGCAGGCGCCGGGCATAGCCGGCGGCAGCAAGCGTAAGGCTAAGAAGCAGGCGGAAGAGATCTACGAGCGCGATCGGATCATGGGCCTCTACGCCCGCTACCGGCTGCGGGCCGAGGACGCCAAGGAAGAGGAGCGCGTCGAGTTCTTCGACGAGGCGCTGCCCTTGGCGGGAGCGCCGGCCGACTCCAGCGGCTACGCCATGTACGTATGTACGGCGACCGCTGCTAGCGTCGATACCGATGTCACCGCCGAGCGACTCGTCTCCCGGTTGTACGACGCCCACCCTGACGATGTACGCGCCCGGTACTTCCGGGGCCGGCTCTGGGCGATGCAGGGCCGCTACCTGGAAGATGCCGAGGCGATCTTCGTCGACTACATCGCTCGCGACGAGCTTCCGCCCTTCGCGCCCAGCGTCGCCGGCGCCCATTGGCGGCTGGGGCTGGTCTACGAGAAGCAAGGTCGAAAGCCCGAGGCGTTGGAGCAGTACCGCGCTGCATCGGAGTTCCTCCCTGATTGGGAGGAGCCGAAGCAAGACATCCAGCGTCTCGAGCGGGAGCTCGGGACCGGCTAACCAGCCGTTGACAGGATAATCGTCATCTGGCTATCCTGTCGGTGCCCAACCGGTCAAATCGTCAACGTTCACGGGATGTGGGGTTGAGAACAACAAGAGTGATTCGGGCCGTTTGGGCGGCGGCAGTCTGTCTGACCCTCCTGGGAATCCAAGCCGACCGCGCTTTCTCTCAGAATCCACTGATCGGGCTGAAGGGTGGCTTCAACGTCTCCTGGGTGAACGGCGGCGACGCCGAGAGCTTCTGGGGGCTGGATCAGTCGCGCACCGGCTTCGCCTTCGGCGCCTTCGTCACCTACAAGTTCTCGCCCAATTTCTCGCTGCAGCCCGAGGGCTTCTACACGCAGTTGGGCGGGAAGGGCGGCGATGAGACGACGGGCATCAGCCTGCGGCTTCACTACGTCGAGGCGCCGATACTCGCCAAGTTCACGCTTCCCAACCGGTCGTACCTGACGCCGCACCTGGTCGTGGGCCCGTCGATCTACGCACGAGTCGGGTGCAACGTCGATCGGCGCAGCAACGGAACCACCGAGTCCGGCGGCTGTGAAGATTGGCTGGCCGAGACGCCCATCGGCAGAGTGCCCCTCGATACCAAGCTCATGGGTCTGGGTTTCGTGGTCGGCCTGGGCTTCGACGCGCCACTCTGGGGCCGTTTCATTTCCGTAGACGTCCGCTATGGATCGGGTCTCTCGAGCATAGACGATTCCAACCTCGGCACGGACATCAAGAACCACTACTTCCAGATCATGTTGGGGTACGGCTGGGTTTGGGACATCTAACCTAAAAGCTTGCCACCTTCGCCTGCCGGGGCTATGCTGGCACCTACATAGAAACTCAGTGACGGCTATCCCCTTGCCCCGGGAGATCCTCGTGCGTCGCTTCGCTGCTGTATTTCCGTTCGCGCCAGTCGTCTGTCTTACAGTCCTGGCGCTCGTTGCTTTCCGCCCTGGCGGCTTTGACTCGCCGCCGAAGATCCTCTTCAACGACAATCTCGAGCCAGCCGGCCGCCTGACGGACGGCGTACTCGATCTGCAGCTCGAGCTGCGGAAGGGTGCGTGGCATCTGCTCGGCGATGAGCAACCGGGCGTGGAGATGCTGGCGTTCGCCGAGACTGGTGGTGCGCCCGTGATTCC
>JBDHHX010000358.1:0-3524 GCA_039589155.1 Gemmatimonadota bacterium
TGGCGATGTACTCGGCCATGAAGAACATGGCGAACTTCATCGACGAGTACTCGGTGTGGTAGCCCGCCACCAGCTCGCTCTCGGCTTCGGGGAGGTCGAAGGGCAGCCGGTTCGTCTCGGCGAAACCGGCGATGACAAAGATGATGAAGCCCAGCAGCTGCCAGCCGCCGAAGGTGTTCCAGTTCCAGAACCAGCCCGCCTGCTGCTCGACGATCGACACCGGCCGAAGCGTCCCGGAGACCAGCAGCACGCCGATCAAGGACAGGCCCAGGGCCAGCTCGTAGGAGATCATCTGTGCCGACGAGCGTAGGCCGCCTATCAGCGAGTACTTGTTGCGCGAGGACCAGCCGGCGCAGACCAGGCCATACACGCCCAGCGAGCTGGCGGCCAGGGCGAAGAGCAACCCGCCATCGAGGTTGATGATCACGAGCTTGATCTGTTGCCCGAACAGTTGGATCGTCGGCCCGAAGGGGATCACCGCGAAGGCGCACAGCGCAGTCGTCAGCGCGACCGCCGGGGCCAGCACATAGGTCGGTTTGTGCGCATCTTCCGGGAGGATCTCTTCCTTCATGATGAACTTGATCCCGTCGGCAACGGGCTGGAACAGCCCCATGGGGCCGACTCGGTTGGGTCCCCAGCGGAACTGGATCATGGCGGACAGACGGCGCTCGATCCAGGTCATCACCGAGACTCCGCCCATCAGGGCGCCGATCACCACACCGATCTTGATCAGCGTGATCATCGGGGGAGATAGCAGGATCTCTCTCACGTGGCTCTCCCAGTCAGGCGCCGGCCGGCTCGGCCGCGCCCTTGACACCCAACGCTCCGATCGACTCTTCGCTCAGACCCTGAAACGGCGCGCTGCTCCCGGCCATTGACTCCAGTACGTCGCCGGAGCTGGTCCAGGCCGGCGGCGCCTGTCCCAGGGCAACGCGCAGGTCGGCCGCTACACGCCAACCCGGCCTTCCCTCGCCGCGCGGCATGTGGCAGCGTCGTACCCGTTGCACGCGACCCTCGAAGTTGACGTAGCTGCCGTCCTCCTCGGCCCAGGCCGCCGAGGGCAGGACCACCGTGGCGCCCTCGGTCGTGGCGTCGGCGAACGGGCCGACATAGATCAGGTTCTGGATCTTCTCGCGCACGGCGGGCTCGAGCCTGACCGTGTCGTCGGGGTCAAGCTGGTCGCCCAGCACCAGAAGTGTTTCGATCTCGCCGCGCGAGGCGGCCTCGAGTACATGCTGCTCACTCGCTTGTTCGCCGAAGATCCATCTCGCGCCGGCGGAGTTGGCACCCTTGTCGGCGCGAATCAGAATCTCGTCGTTCTCGCCACTCGTGATCGCGTGCACGCCGATCTTGACCTCGCCCAGGGAGCCGAGCAGCTCTTTCCAGGCGTGCATGCTCTCGCAGGTCATCCGCGGCGAGACGATCGCAGCGGCGCGTCCGCCATCCGCCGCACTCTTCAGCAGATCGGCGGCGCGCTGCACCGCATCGTCCCACTCGGCGTCCTGGCCCGCGGGCAGCTGCGCACTCTTCAGCCGCGGCGCCGCTTCCAGCGCTCGATAGGACAGCCGGCCTTCGTCGCAGATCCAGTAGCCGTTGACCTCGATGTTGGCGCGGGGGACGATGCGCTTGATCCGGTCGTCGCCCTGCCCTGACATAGTCATGCGCTCTTGCTGGGTGCCCACGGCCACGTCCACGTTGCAGCCCCTGGCGCAGCCGGCGCAGATCGACGGGGTGTTCTTCAGGTACCACACGCGGGTCTGGAAGCGGAACTCCTTGAGCGTCAGCGCACCCACGGGGCAGATATCGACCACGTTGCCGGAGTACGGGTTGTCCAGCCGCTTGCCGGGGTAGATCCCGATCATGTTTCGCTCGCCGCGCTGGAAGAAGGCCAGCTCACCTGTTTTGGGCACCTCTTCGCAGAAACGGACGCAGCGGCTGCAGTGGATGCAGCGTTCCTGGTCGAGCATCACGTGGCGCCCGATATCGATCGCCTTGGCCAGCGCCTGCTTGGCCTCGACGAAGCGGCTGATTCCCCCGCCGTAGTCCTGGGATTGCTCTTGGAGGCGGCACTCGCCGGCCTGGTCGCAGATCGGGCAGTCCAGCGGGTGGTTGACCAGCAGGAACTCCATCACCGCCCGCTGGGCCGTCTTGACCGGCTCCGACTCGGTTTGCACGACCATGCCGTCCTGCGCCACGGTCTGACAGGAGATGAGCAGCTTGGGAGCCTTCTCGACCTCGACCAGGCACATGCGGCAGTTGCCGGCGATCGACAAGCCCGGGTGGTAACAAAAGTGCGGGATCTCCTTTCCCAGCTCCAGGGCGGCCTGCAGGATCGTCGTCCCGTCGGCGACCTCGACTTCTTGACCGTCAATCAGCAGCTTAGGCATGCAGCACACACTTTCCCGCGTCGATGTGAGCCTGGAACTCGTCGCGGAACTTCTTGACGAACGACTGGACCGGCCAGGCCGCGGCGTCGCCCAGCGCACAGATCGTGTTGCCCTCGACGTTGTCGGCGATGTTGACCAGCAGATCCAGGTCTTCCGGCCGGCCCTTGCCGTTCTCGATGCGATCGAGGATCAGCTCCATCCACCCCGTCCCCTGCCGGCAGGGCGTGCACTGGCCGCAGGACTCGTGGGAGTAGAAGTGGGCCACCCGCAGCAGCGCATTGACCATGCAGGTCGAGTTGTCCATCACCATCACCCCGGCCGAGCCCAGGGCCGATCCGATCTTCATCAGTGAATCGAAGTCGAGATTGACATTGCACTCGTCAGCGGTCAGCACCGGCACCGAAGAGCCGCCAGGGATGCAGGCCTTCAGCGGCCGGTCGTCGTGCAGCATCCCGCCGCCGAGGTCGTTTATCAGCTCCATTAGCGGCAGCCCCATGGGAGCCTCGTAGACTCCGGGCCGCTTGACGTGGCCACTTAGCGCGTACAACTTGGGACCGCTGTTCTTGGCGTCGGGCCCGATGCCGGCGAACCACGCCCCCCCGCGCTCGAGGATCGAGGGTACGCAGGCCAGCGTCTCGACATTGTTGATCGTGCTCGGATTGCCCCACACGCCGTACTGCGCCGGGAAGGGCGGCTTGACCCGCGGATAGCCGCGGCCGCCCTCGATGGAAGACATCAAGGCGGTCTCTTCGCCGCAGATATAGGCGCCGGCGCCGCGGTGCACGATCAGCTCGCAGTCCCAGCCGCTGCCCATAATGTTCTTGCCCGCGTAGCCCTTGGCGTAGGCCTCGTCGACCGCTTTTTGCAGGATCTCCGCCGGGCGGACGAACTCTCCACGGATATAGATGAAGCAGATGTCGGCATGGATGGCGAAGGACGAGATCAGGCTGCCCTCGATGACCAGGTGCGGGTCCTTTTCGATCAGCAGCCGGTCCTTGAAGGTGCCCGGCTCCGACTCGTCGGCGTTGACCAGCATGTAGTGCGGCTTCGACTTTTGCTTGGGCATGAAGGACCACTTCAGCCCCGTGGGAAAGCCCGCGCCGCCGCGCCCGCGCAGTCCCGACTTCTTCACCTCGT
>JBDHHX010000359.1:0-3524 GCA_039589155.1 Gemmatimonadota bacterium
CGCGGATCGGTCGCACGATTTGCCCCGCGTGCGGTCGCGAGATCAAGCCGGATTCGGTGCAAACCGCGGTCGACCGGGTGCGGAAACTGCCGAAGGAGTCGCGCATCCAGGTGGCCTTCCCGCTTCCGCTGTCGTCCGAGGTGACCGACGAGCTGGTGGCGGAAAACCTGCGCGCGCTGGGGTTCATTCGCGTGCTGGCGGACGGCGTGGAGATCTACCTGGGCGAGACGGCGCTGGAGGGCGGCGCGCCGAAGCTGACGAAAGCGGGCGAGCTGCTCGTCGTGGTCGACCGTCTCAAGGTCGGCGGCTCGCGGTCGCGGCTGGCCGATTCGTTGGGCACGGCGTTCGCCGAAGGCGAGGGCGAAGCGATCGTTCTCGTGGCGAACGGCACGGACCATGCCAAGCGGCTGGCGTTCACCGAGCGCTTCCGCTGCCCGGATGACGGGACGACGTTTCCCGACCCCGTCCCGTCGCTCTTCTCCTTTAACAGCCCGGTAGGCGCCTGTCCCACCTGCAACGGCTTCGGTGCGAACCTCGAGTTCGATCTCGACCTCATAGTGCCGGACCCGGAGCGCACGCTGGAGGACGGCGCGGTGGATCCGTGGACCAAACCGCGCTACGAAGACCGACGCTACTACATAAAGGAGTTGGCGAAGAAACACCGCGTCTCGATGCGCAAGCCGTGGCAGGACCTGCCCGAGCGTTTCAAGCGTGTGGTGACGCACGGCGACGAGGGATTCGAGGGGATTTTCGAGCAACTCGAGCGGCTGAAGCAAACCAAGCGCTACAAGCAGTACATCCGCGTCTTCGTCCGCCAGTACCAGACGCAGCAGACGTGCACCGACTGCAACGGCGCGCGCCTGCGTTCCGAGGCGCTGAACGTCAAGGTTGCCGGACGAACGATCGCCGAGGTGAGCGCGCTGCCGGTGGAAGAGTTGCGGACCTGGACCGAGACGGTGAAGCTCACGAAGCACGAGACGGCGGTGGCCGAAACGATCCTGCGCGAGCTGCGCTCCCGCGTCGCCTTCCTCGACGAAGTGGGGCTCGGCTACCTGACGCTGGAGCGGCAGGCGCGAACGCTATCCGGCGGCGAGGCGCAGCGCATCAACCTGGCGAACTCGCTGGGCAGCGCGCTCGTCGACGTCACCTACGTCCTCGACGAGCCCTCCATCGGCCTTCACCCGCGCGACACCGAGCGGCTGTACAACCTTCTGGAGCAGCTCCGCGACCTCGGCAACACGGTCCTGGTGGTTGAGCACGACCGCGCCGCGGTGGAGCGAGCGGACCACGTGATCGAGCTGGGGCCCGCCTCGGGTGAGAAGGGCGGAGCGCTGTGCTACGAAGGCGGCTTCGACGGACTGCTGGCTTCCGATACCCTGACCGGCGACTACCTGGCGGGTCGCCGGTCGCTGCCGGTTCCGGAGCGGCGACGACCTGTCGAAGGCGCACACGTGACGCTGGAAGGTGCGCGGCTGCACAATCTGGACGGCGTTGACGTGAGGATCCCGCTGAACGCGCTCACCGTGGTCAGCGGCGTATCGGGCAGCGGCAAGTCGACGCTGGTGCACGACGTGCTTTACCGGGCGCTGGAGCGGAAGATCGACGGTGCGACCAGCGCCAAGCAGCACCTGGGCGAGTTGGTGGGGTCGTACGACGCGCTGAAGGGCAGCGGCGCGCTGAGCGGTGCCGTGCTCATCGACCAGAGCCCCATCGGCCGCACGCCGCGCTCCAACGCCGCGACCTACCTCAAGGCCTGGACGGAGATCCGGCGCATCTTCGCCGAACAACCGCTGGCCAGGGGCCGTGGACTGGTGCCCAGCCAGTTCTCGTTCAACGTGGCGGGCGGCCGCTGCGAGGAATGTCAGGGCGCCGGTCAGATCGAGGTCGAGATGCTGTTCATGGCCGACGTCTACGTTCCCTGTGACATGTGCGGCGGCAAGCGGTTCAAGTCGGAGATTCTGGACGTCAGGTATCGCGGTATGAGCGTCCACGATGTTCTGAGCCTGAGCGTAGACGAAGCGCTGCGGTTCTTCATCAAGGAAGCGAAGCTGGGCGAGATACTGTGGCAGCTGCAGCGCGTGGGTCTCGGCTACCTGCGTTTGGGCCAGCCGGCGACCACGTTGTCGGGCGGCGAAGCGCAGCGTCTCAAGCTGGCGCGCGAGCTTGCCGGCGCGACGCGACGCGGCGGCCACAAGCTCTACCTGTTGGACGAGCCGACCACCGGTCTTCATGTGCACGATGTGCGGGTGCTGATCGACGTGCTCGATCAGCTGATCGATGCGGGCAACACCGTGGTGGTGATCGAGCACAACCTGGATGTCATCAAGCAGGCGGACTGGATCATCGATCTGGGGCCGGGCGCCGGCTTGCATGGTGGACAGGTCGTGGCGATGGGTCGGCCGGAGGAGATCGTTGGCGTGTCGGGTTCGTTTACGGGGCAGTTTCTTAAGGATGTGTTAACAGCGCGAATGGCCAAGTCGTGATGTCCAAGACAAGTATCGACCATTCGATTCCAACATGACCAAACCACTCGTCTCTGTTCTCCTACCCTGCCGCGATGCGGAGGAGCACCTGCCGCAGGCGATTCGCAGCCTGAAGCTGCAGACGTACGCGAAGTACGAAGTCGTGGCGGTGAACGATGGTTCGGTCGACGCGACGGGAGAGATTCTGGAGAGCTGGGCGGGGGAGGACGACCGCGTGCGCGTGCTGCACACGAGGGCGAACGGTCTGGCGGAGGCGCTGCGCGCCGGCGCCGCCGAGTGCCGGGGTGAGCTGCTGGCGCGCGTCGATGCGGACGATTTCGCTCACCCGCGCCGGTTTGCCGAACAGGTGGAGTTTCTGACCCGTCACCGGGGAGTCACCGCGGTGGGTACGCACGTGCGATACTTCCCCCACGAGGAGGTCGGCTGGGGTGCGCGGCGCTACCAGGGCTGGTTGAACGGGCTTGTCGCGCCGGACCAGCTGGCGCAGGACATCTTCGTCGAGTGCCCAATCGCGCACCCAACGCTGATGGTGCGGCAGGCCGCCTTCGAGGCGGCCGGCGGATACCGGGTGAACGGCTGGCCTGAAGACTACGACCTGATCCTTCGGCTCCACCGCGCCGGCGCCCGGCTCGCCAACGTTCCCGAGATCCTGCATTACTGGCGCGAGCGCGATGGCCGGGCCTCGCGGGTGGATCCCCGCTACTCGGCGGAGGCGTTCCGCGCCTGCAAGATCCACTATTTGCGGCAGGGCACGCTGCGGGGCCGCGACTCGGTGAGCATCTGGGGGGCCGGCCGCGTCGGCAAAGATTTCGCCCGGTCATTGCAGGCCGAGGGCATGGCGGTGGACGCCTTCTTCGACATCGATCCCCGGAAGATCGGCCAGTGGATCCACGGCGCACCCGTCCGCGACGCCAGCGACGTGACGCCTGTCCCCGACTCCTACCTCTTGGTGGCCGTGGGCGCCGCCGGCGCCCGTCAGCTCATCCGCGAGCAGCTCGACGAGGCCGGCCTCCTCGAGCCCGGTGACTATCGCTGCCTGGC
>JBDHHX010000360.1:0-3512 GCA_039589155.1 Gemmatimonadota bacterium
CACCACCAACTCATTCAACTGGGCTAAGTACATTTGAGTGGACGGGCCTTGCACAATGCGGGCTTTGCACTTTTCTTTGGCGGTCAATACTAGATAGCATACGCCGTGACCGATGGAATGCGGCAGTATTCGTTACGGGAAGGGAACTTCTCCCGCGAGTGCGGTCGCGTGAAGAACTCTAGCCGTGCGACTAGAGGAGACGAAGCGGAGAGCGTAACCCCCAGTGTTCAGGAGGCCCCAACCATGAAACACTTACGCGCGCTTACCGTCCTAACGACTGTTCTGATGTTCCTCCAACAGGGCTGCAATACGCGGCCCACCGGTGATCATGAGCAGCGTCTGCTCGGTGCCTCGTCCAGCCTGGGCAACGGCACCGTGTCCAGCTACGCCGAATTCGACGACCAGGGGACTCTGCATGCGATCGGCGTCCTCTATTCGGCGGATGCGTTGGACGGACTGACGAACGCAACCTCGGATCGCCATCACTGCTTCGATCGAAACGGGGACGGCCAGGTGGATGCGGACTCCGAGTGTATTCCTACACATGAGTTCGTTATCCCGTTACCCGATGCGGTGGCCACCCGGTCAGACGTTCCTTTCAAATGGGTGCTCTTGAACTGGAATCCTGCGGGGCATGTCCCGCCTGGGATCTACGATGTCCCGCACTTTGATGTTCATTTCTACACAGTGCCGATTGCGAGTGTCTTTGCGCTCGAGGATGGACCGTGTGGTATGGAGTTCATACGATGCGACCAATACGAGTTGGCGAAGAAGCCGCTTCCTCCCAACTACATGAATCCCGATTTTCAGGATGTCGATGCGGTGGTCCCGGCAATGGGGAATCACCTCGTTGACTTGACGGGTCCGGAGTTCAATGGTGAAGAGTGGAAACGCAGTTGGATCTTCGGCGTGTATGATGGCCAGGTCACATTCTATGAAGAGATGCTGACGCGTGCGTTTATGCTCAGCCATCCTAATGCGTGTTACCCCATCAAGTCACCACCGGCGGTCGGGCGGAGTGGCTTGTACCCGACCGAGTCCTGCGTCCGCCACGACGCGGAGACCGGTGAGTACACCGTATCGATGGAGGGATTCGAATTTCGCGAGGCGAGTGCACCTGAGCCGGTGACGGGCTGAGGATGAAGCTGAACGTTCCGGGTCGAGAACCATCAGTCGCCAACCTACGAGTTGGCAAGGAGCGACTAGGTATGGCAAGCACGAGCGACGTTCTCGGTCACCACCTGCAATCCTTCGGCGACGGTGACCTCGACGAGATCATGGCGGACTTCACTGATGACTCGGTGTTGTTTACACCTGGCGGCCCGCTGAAGGGGTTGGACGCCATCCGTGGGTTGTACGTCGGCATGTTCGAGGAGTTCGGCAAGCCCGGCATGTCCTTCGAGATGATCAAGCAAGATGTGGAAGGCGACTGTGCCTACATCATGTGGAAGGCGGAGACGGCGGACAACTCCTACGAGATCGGCACGGACACCTTCGTCGTGCGAGGCGGCAAGATCACCTACCAGAGCTTCTGCGGTAAGATCGTGCCGAAGGGTTGACCGTGACGGGTTAAGCCTTCGTCCGGCAAACCCGGAGTGGCAGAATCGTCGAAACCAGCGCACATCAGCTCCGATGGGTGCTGGTTTTCGGCTATGGACACAGAACTGCGGTCTCGTTGCCCTTCCTGTGCCCAGTCAACATCTTGAGGCATCATCGCGTGCGGCGGCATCCTGGAAACAGAATAAGCAGAGACGAACTCGATTCGGGAGGTGTCATGTTCTTACGGAAGATCATCCCTCAGGACAAGGTCTTCTTCGAGCTGTTCCGGGAGCTCGCCGGATCCGTTCGCGAGGCTGGCGAGGTGCTCACCCGCTGCGCCGATGATGATTGCTTGATCGCTGGTATGGCCGAGGAGCTCAAGAGGATCGAGCATCATGCCGACGACGTGACGCATGCGTTGCTGGAACGCATGGAGAGCACGTTCGTCACGCCCTTCGACCGGGAAGACATCCATATGCTGGCTGACCGGCTCGATGAGGTCATCGATATGACGGAGGAGGCGGTGCGCCTGGCCGCTCTCTACGGCATCGAGCGGTTGAGCCGGCCAACGGCGGAGATGGCGCGGGTTCTGGGACGAGCCTGCGCACAGGTAGCGGACGCTGTGGCTGCGCTTCCGGCTACGGCGCCGGTCCTTGAGGCAACCAAGGCGATCAGGACGACGGAGACCGAGGGCGACGCGCTCTTCTGCTCAGCTCTGGCCGATCTCTTCGAGAATTCCACGGATCCGCTGGAAGTCATCAAGTGGAAGGACATCATTTCACAGCTCGAGGACGCGATCGACGCCACCGAAGACGTTGCCGGCACGCTCGAGGGCATTGCCCTGAAGCACGGCTAAAGGAGGAGCCGTGGTAGAGCTTGTTATCCTGACGATCCTGATCGCCTTCTTCTTCGACTTCGTCAACGGCTTTCACGATTCCGCCAACTCCATCGCGACCGTCGTCTCCACGCGCGTGCTGACGCCGTTGCAGGCCGTGTCATGGGCGGCGTTCTGGAACTTCGCCGCGGCGTTCACCTTTGGGACCGCGGTGGCGAAGACCGTGGGCAGGGGGCTGATCGATCTTTCCATCGTGGACCCCTGGGTAATCCTGGCGGCTTTGTTGGGCGCGATCATCTGGGACCTCATCACCTGGTACTACGGCATCCCATCGAGCTCTTCGCATGCGCTCTTGGGCGGATACGCTGGCGCGGCGATCGCAAAGGCCGGCGTCCACGCCCTCATTGTCAGCGGCTGGATCAAACCGATCGCTGCCATCGTCATATCGCCCCTGCTGGGGTTCCTCCTCGCCGGCATTCTCGGGATCGGTAGTCTGTGGATTGTAAGAAACTCGCGGCCGGGCCGAGTGGACCGCTGGTTCCGAAGGCTGCAGCTACTTTCATCTGCCGCGTTCTCGTTCAGTCACGGCAGCAACGATGCCCAGAAGACGATGGGGATCATCGTGGGCTTGCTCGTGTCGAGCAACGTGCTGTTTGAGGGACGCTCGGACTTCCTGCACTTTCTCTACCTCCCCAACGCCGACCACGTACCGTTTTGGATTGTCCTAGCGGCGCACGCCATGATCGCGGCGGGAACGCTCTTCGGGGGTTGGCGGATCGTGCGGACGATGGGTACGCGTATCACCCAGCTGCGGCCGATCGGGGGTTTCGCCGCCGAGACCGGTGGCGCGGCATCGATACTGATCGCCTCCTTCTTGGGTGTGCCCGTAAGCACGACGCACACGATCAGCGGTTCGATCATGGGAGTCGGTGCGATCCGCCGAATGTCAGCGGTTCGCTGGGGTGTGGCCGGCGAGATGCTGGTTGCGTGGGTCCTCACAATCCCCGCGGCGGCCTTCATCGCAGGCGCTCTGTACTGGCTAGCCCATCTGACGGGAATGGCGGGATAACCTGACGTGTGACGCCCCGGCCTGGTGTTCGGTGCTAGAGGACATCTCATAATGAAGCCCGATGAAATA
>JBDHHX010000361.1:0-3509 GCA_039589155.1 Gemmatimonadota bacterium
CATCATCGAGAGGTTCCTGGACGGCCGCGAGTTTACCGTGGCGGTCCTCGGGAACGACGGTGACGGGCGAGCCCTACCGATCGTGGAGCTGGACTACTCCACGCTCCCCGGCGGATCCCAGCCACTGTACGGCTTCGAGGCCAAGTGGGTGTGGGACCGACCGGAAAAGCCGCTGGACATATTTCAATGTCCGGCCCGGTGCACTCCCGAGCTGGAGCGCCGGATCGAAGAGATCGCCATGGCAGCGTACAGGAGTCTTCGCTGCCGCGACTGGGCCCGGATCGACATCCGCTGCGACGACGAGGGAACGCCTCACATACTGGAGGTGAACCCGTTGCCCGGCGTGATACCGGACCCGGCCGCGAACTCGTGCTACCCAAAGGCTGCCAGGGCAGCGGGACTCTCGTTCGACGAGGTGATCCTGCAGGTGCTGCGAGCGGCCGCCGCGCGCTATGACCTCAGAGTTCCCGGCTGACGAGAGCCAGATATCCCGCGACAGTCCAGCCTCAGGCGAGCGTAGCTCGCGGAGGCACGGGCGAGTAGCGGTGCTGGTGGACGAGATCGCCGAGCAGCAGGCGGAGGCCAGCAATATGGCGGCCCCGGCCCAGTCCACGCATCGCATCATCGCGGCACTGGAATCGCTGGGCTACGAGCCGGTCGAGCTGGTGCTGCGCGAGGGCGAGATCCGCGACTGGGTCAAGCGACTGGCGTCCGACAGCTTCAGTTTCGCGTTCAACCTCTGCGAGACCGTGGCCGGGCGGGCGGAGGGCGAGCACCTGGCGGCCGCTGCCGTTCAGCTGATCGAGCTCCCGATGACCGGAGCATCGTCGGCCACACTGCTCTATTGCCTCGACAAGGACCGCTGCGCGGCCACGCTGCACGCCAACGGAATCTCGGTTCCGGACTGGATGGTCGTGGACGCCGCCGACCCCAGCCCCAAAGGCTGGGACCGCTTCCCTGCGATCGTCAAACCGGCATCGGATGACGCGTCAAACGGCATTCATCCCGACTCGGTTGTGCACTCGGCTGCCGAACTTCAGGAAGCGATCGGCCGCGTGCACCGCACCTGGAGGCGGGCGCTGGTCCAGGAGTACATCGAGGGCCGCGAGATCAACCTGGCGATCGTCGGGGACAATCTGTTACCGCCGTCCGAGATCGACTTCAGCACCCTGCCTGATGGCGCGCCAGCGATCGTCTCCTTCGAGGCGAAGTGGGCTTCCGGCAGTCCGGAGGACGTCGGAACGCGCCCCGTCTGCCCGGCGCAGCTGGCGCCCGAGCAGGCCCGCGAGCTGCAGTCGCTGGCGGCGCGCGCCTGGTCGCTGATGAAGGGCCACGGATACGCGCGCGTCGATGTCAGGCTGACGGACGACGGCACACCGTACGTGATCGACATCAACCCGAACCCGGATCTGTCGATCGACGCCGGACTCGCCCGGCAGGCAGGCGTGGCCGGCTGGTCGTACGTGGAGCTGATCGAGAAGATCGTCGGGGCCGCCACCGTCGAGAACGGCGATGGCCCGGCGGAGCCCGAGTGGCGCTTCGCCCCGGCCGCGGTCCCCGTAGGAGAGCAGGTATGAAGACCGCCACGCGGAAGACCATCGACTGGCGGCCGCCAGAAGCGCTGCACCGGCAGCAGGTGGCCGACATCGTGGCGGCGACCGGCGTATTCCGGCCCGACGAGGTGGACGTGGCGCTGGAGGTCTTCGACGGCTTCTGCGAGTCGCCCGGAACGGACTACTGGGCGGTCGGCGCCTACGCTGGCCCGGACGAGCTCGCAGGCTTCGCGTTCTACGGACCGACTCCGTGCACGGTCGATACCTGGGACCTGTATTGGATCGTCGTCCGACCCGGTCATCACGGTGCCGGCATCGGCCGCGGCCTGCTGGAGCGGGCGGAGCGGCATATGCGCGACGCCGGCGCCCGGATGTGCGCAATCGAGACGTCGTCGCGCGAGGACTACGCGCAGACGCGTCGGTTCTATCTTGCATGTGGCTACGATGAAGCGGCGCGGCTCGCCGGCTTCTATGACGACGGTGATGACCGCGTCACGTATGCCAAGCGGTTCGAAGTAGCCGTTCCTTCGAAAGAGGAATGAGTAGGAGAGGTGCAGACGAAGGGACACGTGGGGGGCGGGGGTAAAACCCTCTTCATCTCAAACTCATGATTCGACCGAGGTAAGCGACTATGGCGAACTGGCAACAGATACTCAAGAAGAGTGTCACGACGGTTGACCAGCTCATCGAACTGTTCGGCGAGGAGAACATCGATCGCTTGGCCGCACAGACGGCAATCGACACGTTCAATCTCCGCATCACACCAGCCGTCCTCAAGCAGATCGAAGCGATGGGCGACGCTTTCTGGCAGCAGTACGTGCCTTCGGAAGACGAGAACGAGGTGCTCGACGGCATTGTCGACTCCCTCGCCGAAGATGACGATTCGCCGGTGCCCAACATCACGCACCGTTACCCGGACCGCGTGCTCTTCCTGGTCAGCCCGGTCTGCGCCAGCTACTGCCGTTTCTGCACGCGCCGGCGCAAGGTGGGCGATCCGGAGAAGATCCCGCTCAACCAGTTCGATTCTGCGTTCGACTACCTCGAGAAGCACACCGAGGTCCGCGACGTGATCCTCTCCGGCGGCGACCCCTTCATGCTGTCGGACCGCCGCCTGGAGTACTTCCTCAAGCGGCTCAGCGAGATACCGCACGTCGAGATCATCCGCATCCACACGCGGATTCCCTTGCACCTGCCGGAGCGGATCACCGCCGACCTGTGCAAGACGCTCTCGAGGTACCACCCGATCTTCGTCAACATCCACTTCAACCACCCGGCCGAGCTCACTCCGCAAACGGAGAGAGCCCTGGCCAAATTGGCTAACGCCGGCTGCCCGCTCGGCTCGCAGACCGTCCTGCTCAAGGGTGTCAACGACGAGCCTGAGATCATGAAAGAGCTGATGAAGAAGCTCGTCAAGAATCGCGTGCGGCCCTACTACCTCTACATGGCAGACCCGGTGGCCGGTGCCGAGCACTTCCGCACCGACGTCGAGAAGGGCTTCGAGATCATCCGCGCCATCCGAGGCTGGACCTCCGGCCTCGCCGTACCCCACTTCTGCATCGATGCACCGGGCGGCGGCGGCAAAATCCCGCTCTTGCCCAACTATGTAGAGGAGATCAGCGACGACGAGGTCGTCCTGCGGAACTATGCCGGCGAGCTGTACCGCTACCCGCTCCCGAAGGAGCTGGTGCTGGCCTCTATATTATACGGTAACGGCAGAGGTTGAGATCGGGATCGCCTGCGGCGATCTGTCTCGAGAGGGAAAGCGAAATCGAGAAACGAGAATGTCTTCTTCTCGTTTCTCGATTTCGTTTATCGGTTTAGTGATCGCGTCGCCGCCGCCGGATCCGCGGCGATTCCTGTAATTCAAGTCACCTTACGTCGATTTTCCCCTCAAACGCCCTAAAATGCGCGTTTTAGGGCGTTTCGCTTCCAATACAGTCAACACCACTATGTAAC
>JBDHHX010000362.1:0-3486 GCA_039589155.1 Gemmatimonadota bacterium
TTCCCAAATCTTGGTATTGACGAATTCAGATTCCCGATCTCGGGATTGATGATTCCCGAATTCCCACCACAACATCACCCTCCCGGACGGCCGTGGCACTTCTTGTATTTCTTGCCCGACCCACAGGGGCAGGGATCGTTGCGGCCGATCTTGTCGGGTGCGGCCGAGGGCTTGGCTGGTCCCGCCGCGCCGGCCTTGTTGGGCAGCATCTGACCTGTAGGCGTCGGCGCCGGCCCCGCACCGCCGGCTGGCGTGCCGGGAGCGGCACCGAGGACGCCGGTCTGGACCGCGGGCGAAACACCGGTGACTCCGAGGGACGCACCGGCGGCGGCGCCGGGTGCGAAGCCGTCGTCAGTGGTGTCCAGCGTCGGACCGCTCATGCGGGTGATGGTGGGCGCACGCATGGGCGCCTGCGGCATCATCTGGGACTTGAATAGTCGGTCGGAGAGCGTCAACCGGATGTCGCCCATCAGGTCGACGAACATGTCGTAGGCTTCACGCTTGTACTCGATCAGCGGGTCCTTCTGCCCCCAGGCGCGGAAGTAGATGCCAGCCTTCAGCTGGTCGAGGTCGTACAGGTGGTCCTTCCACTTCTCATCGATCGTATACAGAAAGATGTACGACAGCAGCCGCTCGGCCTCTTCACCGAACTCCTCGACCTTCTTGTCGAAGGTCGAGCGGGCTTTCTCCAGCACGTAATCGATCAGCGCTTCCTGATCGTCCCACTCCATCGTCGCGTCCAGCGAATTATCGTCGGGAAGCTCCGGACAGTGCAGGAAGAAGTCGATGAGCAGCCGGCTCTTGAGGCCCGCCAGGTCCCAGGTCTCCTCCTGGCCGCCCGTGTGCTCGGCGACCCGGCTGAGCAAGGTCTGCGCGATCATGTCCCAGACTTCGCCCTTGAGGTCTTCTCCGCCTTCCAGGGCGAAGACTCGCAGATCGTAAATCACCTCGCGCTGCTGGTTCATCACGTCGTCGTACTCGAGCAGCCGTTTGCGGGCGTCGAAGTTCTGCATCTCGACCCGCTTCTGCGCCCGCTCGATCGCCTTCGTGACCAGCGGATGTGTGATGACTTCACCCTCATCGGCGCCCAGCGTGTCCATGATCTTGGCGATGCGCTCCGCCATGAACAGCCGCATGAGATCGTCTTCGAGGGAGAGGAAGAAGCGCGAGCCGCCGGGATCGCCCTGGCGGCCGGAGCGGCCGCGCAGCTGCCGGTCGATACGACGCGAGTCGTGGCGCTCGGTGCCGAGGATCACCAGGCCGCACGGCGGGTCATCGGAGCAGCCGAACTCGGCGGCGAGATCCTCACTGATGTCGGGCTCCTCGTGGAATCGCCCGATCGACGGCTGCTGTGCCGAGATAGCGCAGACGCGGCACTTCACCACACCGCCCTTCAGTTTGATGTCGGTGCCGCGGCCGGCCATGTTGGTGGCGATGGTCACGCCACCGCCGCGGCCCGCCTCGGTGACGATCTCCGCCTCGCGCTCGTGGTACTTGGCGTTCAACACGTTGTGCTTGATGCCACGCCGGCGCAGCATGCGAGAGACGGTCTCGGAAGTATCGACGCTGGTCGTGCCGACAAGGATAGGCAGTCCCTTGTTGTGCAGTCGCTCGATCTCGTCGAGCAGCGCCGTGTACTTCTCGCGCTTGGTCTTGAAGACCACATCCTCCTGGTCGACGCGCCGTACCGGCCGGTTGGTCGGGATGACCACGACCTCGAGGCCGTAGATCTGGTGGAACTCGCCTTCCTCTGTCTCGGCGGTACCCGTCATACCGGCCAGCTTGTCGTACATGCGGAAGTAATTCTGAATCGTGATGGTCGCGAGCGTCTGCGTCTCGCCCCTTACCGTCACTGATTCCTTCGCTTCTACCGCTTGATGCAGGCCGTCACTCCAACGGCGGCCCGTCATCTTCCGGCCGGTGAACTCGTCGACAATGATGACCTGGCCGTTCTCGACCACGTACTCTGAGTCGCGCTCGAACAGCGTGTAGGCTTTGACCAGCTGGTGAATGATGTGGATTTTCTCCGACTTGGCCGCGTAGTCACGCTCCTCTTGTTGGATGCGGGCGCGCTTCTCGTCAGAAGACAGCCGTTCGTCACGCTCGATCTCGGCGAACACTTCAGAGATGTCGGGGACCACGAACGCCTCGTGGTCGTTCGGCGACAGAGTATCGAGACCCTGGTCGGTCATGTGGACCTGGTGGCCCTTCTCGTCCATCGAATAGAGAAGTGCCTGCTCCAGCTCGTGCAGCCGCTTCTCACGCATGTAGTCGGCTTCCACCCGCTGCATGATCTTGCGGACGCCCGACTCCTGGAGGAGTTTGGCCAGCTTGCGGTTCCTCGGCATACCGCGATGGGCCAGCAACACCTTCTCGCCGACCTGGTACTCGGCTTCGGCGTCCTCATCGGCAGCGCTCAGCAGCTCTTCCGCTTCACCGAGTAGCTGGTTGACGATGCGCGCCTGCTTCTTGGCGAGGCTGGCGACCTGCGCATTGAATTCCTTGTAGCGTTTGTTGTCCTCGCGGCCGACGGGTCCGCTGATGATGAGGGGTGTCCGCGCTTCATCGATGAGGACGGAGTCTACCTCGTCGATGATGGCGTAGTTGTGATGGCGCTGTACCCGGTCTTCCAGGCGGTGCACCATGTTGTCGCGCAGATAGTCGAAGCCGTACTCGTTGTTGGTGCCGTAGGTGATGTCGCACTCGTAGGCGGCGCGCCGCTCGGGACTGCCCGGGTCGGTGTGGTCGAGGCAGCCGACGGTAAGGCCGAGGTACTCGAAGATCGTGCCCATCCATTCCGAGTCACGCCGGGCCAGGTAATCGTTGACCGTGACCAGGTGGGCGCCGCGGCCGGGAAGCGCGTTTAGATATAGAGGCATGGTGGCGACGAGAGTTTTCCCTTCGCCGGTCGCCATCTCGGCGATCTTGCCCTGGTGCAACACGATGCCGCCGATGAGCTGAACGTCGTACGGCACCATGTCCCACTTCATGTCATGGCCGCGGACGTAGATGTCTTTGCCCATCTGGCGGCGGCATGCCTCGCGAACCGTGGCGTAGGCCTCGGGCAGCAGCTCATCCAGCAGGCTCTGGGTGGTCTCCTGCAGCTCCTCCTCGAGCTGACCGATCTGAATGGTCATGCTCTCGCGCTCGCTGGCCTGCTCGGTCCGCTTCTTGGTCTCTTTCAGCCCGGCGATCTCTTCCGCCAACTCCTGGGTCTTTTCCAGGATGACTGCCCTGAACTTCGCGGTCTGAGCCTTGACCTCATCTTCACTGACACCGGCGAGCCGTTCTTCGTGGACGTGGATCTCGTCGACGATGGGCTGCAGGGTTCGGACATCTTTCTCGAACTTGGTGCCGAGCGCGGAGGTGACTAGTTGTTTGATCATGTTGCAGCTTCCGAGCGCCGTTCAGTCGCGGCGTCTGTATAGCGAATTCTCCTCGATAATCCTGTAGACGGGCGCCGGTACCATGTATCGGTACGGCTGG
>JBDHHX010000363.1:0-3486 GCA_039589155.1 Gemmatimonadota bacterium
TGCCTATCTCCACAAGCCAGTCCTCGGACTTTCCTTCTTCGAATTTCTTCGTCGAGAGTCAGTGCCAGATAAACGTCGATATCGCGGTCGCTCTCCGTGCCCTTACGTTTCTTGTTGGCGCCGGTCAAAACCCGCGTGATTCCGCCGATTTAACGAGGCGGTCCGCGAATAGTCTCTAGGAGCCGGACGGCCTGCAGGAACGGGCAATTGCGCACCACCATCACAAGGTCGATGGGGTTGAAGTTCCTGGCGCAGCGAAAGCAGCGTGCGAGATTGGTGCGGGGATTCGTCGCTGTGTTGAATTCGTTGCACAGCGGGCAGAGAAAGCGGAACACCCCGTCGCGATGCTTTGCGGGCAGGCCCAGGTGCGCCTCGATGACCTGCGCGATGGGAAGGTCGTTTCTCAGTCGCCTCAGACGCGAAGCGGATAGACGGCTCATTTGCCTCCCTTCTTCTTCTTCGATCGGCGTTTCTTGCGCTGCTCGTTGCGCTCCTCGGACTCCTTGAGGCGGTAAGACTTTCCTTCGATCTTGACGATCTCAGCCTTGTGGATCAGCCTGTCGATGAGCGCGATGACGGAACTCGAGTTTGGAAAGACGGACTTCCACTCACGGAAGGTCTTGTTGGTCGTCAGGATGATGGACTTTTCCTGGTAACGCCGGGTGACGACTTCAAAGAGCAGGTCGGCATGTTCACTCGAAGTGGCCAGGTAACCCACCTCATCAATCGCGAGGATGTGCGGCTGGGCGTAATGCTTGAGCCGGCGGCTCAGCGCGGCGCTGGATTCCTGCGCGGCAAGGTCGTTGAGAAGCTCGCTGGCTGTTAGGAAACGCACCGTCCAGCCCTTGAGAACGGCCTGGTGGGCGAGGTTCTTGGCGATCATGGTTTTACCCAGACCGTTAGAGCCGATAAGGACGACGTTTGCCGCTTCCGGGACGAAATCGAACTCGAAGAGCTCTTCGATGAGCTCGCGGTCGATTTTTTGCGGCCACTGCCAGTCGAAGTCAGCCATGGGCTTGAAGCGCTGTAGCTTGGCGTTTCGCACGCGACGCTCAAGGCTCCGCCGTGCGCGCTCGCTCTCCTCGTAGCGAATGAGCTCGGGGAGCCAGGGCTCCGACGCCACTTTCTCCCAGTTGGCCACGAGCCCGTGGAGGCCGAGCTTGCTGGCGCGCTTTCTGAGATCCGTCCGCGGGTCGTCGTCATGCATCGCGGTCTTGGTCTTCGCTATTGGCATCGGGATCCTCCAGGGATTCGTAGGTCGAGAGGTCGTGGGGTTTGACAAATAGATCGCCGAGGCGCGGATCCTCAGGCAGCGGCAGGGGCAAGGTGGGTCGCGTTCCGGCATCCTTGCGATTGCGCTCGAGGACGTGTCGTACGGCTTGTGGGTGCGGCGCGCTGTTTCGTATCGCCTCTGTGATGGCGGCATCGAGCTCGGCGGCGCCGTAGGTCCGCAGGAGCTCCAAGAGCTCGCCGGTGGCACGTCCCAGTGGCAAGCCACGTTCGGCAATCCGCTTCATGAGTTCGGCCGAGGAGGGTACTGCCTCGGCGAGAACGTCTTTTCGCCGGCTCGATCCGGCTGCGGCCTTGGCGTGGGCCAGCGATTCGACGTGTCGCGGATCTTCGATCTGCTGTCCTCGATCCCACGACCGTTGGTGGTCGGGGACGGCTTTGTTGCCGTCGAGGATCCGCACACGATCGAGTGAAGCGAGAACGACAAGCGTCTTTCTCACGAGCGTGTGCGGTACGGAATAGTCGTTGAGGTCAAAGCGAACGTAAGGAGATTTCCCGACGGAGACCTCGAGCCGTTCGTGGGTGGGGTAAGAGTCCCGCGGCAGCGCCGTGAGTTTCTGTTTCTCTTCCTCGAAGACCTCCGCAACGGTGCGCCTGGAGTCTTCGGGCCACTTCCTTTCAAGGGCGACCGTCTGGCACCACTTGAGTGCCTGGCGGTTGAGGTTGTCGAGATTTTTGAATCGCCTGGCCGCCATAAACCGATCGCGTACGAACCGAATGGCGCGCTCGACGCGTCCTTTCTCATTTCCCCTCGCCGGCGCCACGGGCCGCGCTTCGAATCGATAGTGCGCCGAGAAGTGAAGGAACTGAGGGTTGAATCGCACCGCGCGACCGTTGCGCTCAAGCACTGCGCTGCGCAAATTGTCGTAAAGGCACCTTCTGCTCACGCCGCCGAAGAACGCGAAGGCCATCTGATGACCGTGAAGGAAGCTGCTGAGATTCTGAGACAGAAAGAAACGCAGAAAAACAGCGCGTGAATACGACAGCACCATGACGAAGGCCACAAGCGGTCTTGATGCGCGGCCTATCTGAAGTCTGCCGAAATGCCCCCAGTCCACTTGACTCTCCTCGGCTGCGAGCGTACGCAGTCTCAGATAGGCCTCGGCGTGCTGGCGCGGACGGAACTCGGAGATCAGGGCTCGAAACTGACTCTGCTTTCCCTGATAGCCGCGTTCCCTGCACATGTCGTAGAGCCGGCTGGCGGTGAGCCGTGGGTACTTCGAGAAAGTCTCGACGATAAAGGGGACGAAGGGATCGATCATGCGTCGCCGTTTCATTCGTCGTGGTCGCTCTCCGTCCTGATCGATCACACGTCTGACGGCGCTGTGGTGACAGCCGAGCTGGAGCGCGATGGTCCCCACCGGCCACTTCTCGACGTGGTGAAGTCGAAGGATCTCTGCTTCGAGTTCTGGAATCATCCGGGCACCTCCTTGCTTCCGAGGAAGCTGTTGCGGGTAAATCCGCTCGAGCCGTGGCCGCAAAAATGACAACGGTCCGCCTCGACCGGCTGAGCGGGTACTTCGCCGCGACGTTTCCGTTGGTTTGAGGCCAGCAAAAGCGCCGCGGCGAGAACAGTGCGCAGAAGTTTTGCCCCGGCGCCCGAGGGGCAGGAACCCTGATGAGTCACTTTCTCTTGCCGCATCCGATAACGCGCTTGACGGCGCGCATGATTTCGGGCGCCGACCGCAGTGCCTTGATACTTCCGCGCCGCCTGCCTGATCGTCTCGCGGCGACGAATCTCGGCGCAGTCGGTGTTGCAGTAGATCTGGCCACGATCGCAGGAAGTGCAGATCACCACGACGCGTTTGCAGCGAGCGCAGAGAAAGAGACGGGACGAATCTGCAAACAGAGGCAAGGCGGCGTCGCAATCGATACAGAAGCCCGTGGACAAAGACTGCGACTCGACCGCATACTGGTGGGTACGTTTTCGAATCGCGTGGAGTCCCGGAATTTCCACATTGCGCGGGGCTCCACTTCTTTTTGGGCGGACACTTCTACATCGCGGCGTGCATCCGTGCCACGACGATCACGGGCAGGGTAGTTACCGGAACACCGGGCGGGCGGGGTCGGCGGGGTACGATTCAGGTCAAATCTTGGCGGGGTAGCTGGCGGGGTCCGGCTTCGCCGGCAGGATTGCGCGGGTTTTGGTCGGCGTTAACAGCTGTACTGGTCGGCCCTGTCGACGTGGAGGCGGCA
>JBDHHX010000364.1:0-3479 GCA_039589155.1 Gemmatimonadota bacterium
GGCCGGCACCGCGGGTGAGGAGCTGGAGCATGTAACCGCCGATGCACGGGTGCGGAGCGGCGCGCACGTGGACTCGCTGACGTTCGATGCCCGGGACGTCGCCAGTCATCAGGCGTTCGTCGAGCGCGCCATCGAGCTAGCGGCTGGGCGGTTGGACGGTGCGGTCGTCAACTTCGGATTGACCGGCGACCCGGAGCGGGCGCGCTCCGACATGCGGCACGCCGACGACGTGATCCAGGTCAACTACGCCGGTGCGGCCAGCGTGCTGGGCCACCTGGCGAACTACTTCGAAGAGAAGCGGAGCGGCTTCATCGTGGGCGTCTCTTCCGTCGCCGGCGATCGGGGGCGCAGCTCCAACTACGTTTACGGCTCTGCCAAGGCGGGCCTGTCGGCCTACCTGCAGGGTCTTCGCAACCGGCTGTACCATGCTGGAGTGACGGTCGTGACCGTGAAGCCGGGATTCATCGACACACGAATGACGTACGGCAAGGTCCCGAAAAAGATGGCCGCCGACCCACAGCTGGTCGGCGCGGCGATCGTGCGCGCGGTGAAGAAAGGCAAGTCGGTGGTCTACGTTCCAGGCTATTGGCGAGCGATCATGGGGGTCATCCGGGCCATACCCGAGCCGATCTTCAAGAGAATGAAGCTCTGACCTTTATCCATCCTCGACTACGGTGAAGGCCCGCTGCCGGCTGGCCAGCGTCCCAGCCAGTCGATCAAGGATCTTCACCGTGATCTCATAGCTCCCCGGCGGTGCCGTCTGCAGATCGAGCGACAAGTATTCTGTCACCCTGTCCAGCTCCGACAGGTCGACCTCGCGGGAGAACCGCAGTTCGACCCGATCATCGCCAACGATCGTGAAGCCCCAGGCATCGGCGATGTCGCCGAGGATCTCGGCGAAGCTGCCTCCCCGGTGCAGCCTCGCGACCCGTACAGTTAACTGCACCTCGTACGATCCGAAGCCCTGGGCGTCGCGCTCCAGGCCGTACAGCTCGTAATACAGGTGAACGGGCTGGAGCGGCGCGTAGGCGGTTGACGGGTTGGGCGCAATCTCGAATTCGGCGCGGCCGCTCGGCTCGTCGGCCAGCGGCCGAATCATCTCGGCCAGCAGGATGTCGCTGACGGCCAGGGAATCGGCCGGGAATAGTTCGGCGGTGAACGTGTCGCGTGCGGCGGCGGCGTACCAGGAGACGTCGTCGCGCGCCTCGACGGCGGCGACCAGCTTGCCGGTGGCGGGCAGCATCAGGCGCCAGCTTCGTATGGGGTTGGTGCTGCCAGCGTCGCCGTACTGGACCAGGCGTGTCTGCGCTTGTTGGACGATCCTCTCGCCGCGTGCGTTGAGCAAGAACAGGCCGGTCTCGATCTCGCTGCTCTGCAGCTCCTGTCCGAGGAGCAGCCGTTCGAAGGGGATCGCCGCGTGCACTTCGACGGCGATCCAATCAGGTGACTCGCCACGGAAGCGGGCGATCTGCACGTCGACGGGGTAGAGCGCCGGGATGGAGGGAATGTTGTCGTACTTGGCCGGCTGCGCGTGGCGGACTTCACTAGCGATGTACTCGTAACGTCCGGCAAAGCGACTGTGGAAGTAGCCTGCCGGCTGGAAGAACATGAAAACGACGCCGCCCTGGTAGACCCAGAGCTTCCGTACACCGTTTCTGGCCCTGAAGCTGGAGAACACATCGGGTGGTCCGTACCGGATGTAGATGATGCCGCGGTCGGTCTGCCAGCCGCGCAACCCGGTCGATGGTTCGGAGAACCGCAAGTCGGCGTAAGCCACGCGCGACAGGTGCTCGAGTCGGCGCTCGTTCGCCTCGGTCAGGTAGAGCGGGTCGGAGAAGCGCCAGTAGCTGTCCTCGAAGGCGATGCGGTCTGGTTCGCTGAGACTCAGATACGCGGCCGCCGGGTCACGGCGCATGATCGGCTCGAGGTCGCGGAACGCCTCGCGGTCCCACTCCGGCATCCGCGCCAGCGCGCTGTCGAACCGGATGCCGGCCTCATCCTCGCGGCCGGCGGCATGCAGACCGAGACCCTCGTACAGGTACGCTTCCGACCGGTCCGGGTGCAGCGTCTGGAGCCGGCGTGCGACGACCAGGTACTCGGCAAACCTTCGGGTGTCGTAGAGGTGCACGAGCAGCCGGCGCGACGCTTCCCAGTGACCCGGCCGGTAGCGTAACGCCGTACGATAGTGCTCCAGCAGCTTGCTCTGGCTCTCGCCGCCGAAGCCGGGGATCGACTGGTTACTCTCCAGGTAGTCCTCGACGTAGCGGGACAGCCGCTGCGTGCCCGGGATGCGCACGGACATTGGACCCGACACCAGCGAATTGAATCGCCGCCCGCGCTGGTTCTCGAACCGCACCTCCTCGGCGTAGCCGAGGTTGTAGTACGCATCCGCCAGCATGGCCGAGTCTTCGACCGGCTGGCTCCTGGCGCTCTCCAACGCCCGGCGTAGAACCCGCTCGCCGTCGTTCCTCATCATCTGCTTGATGCGCAGGATGCCGAACTCCGACAGATAGAGAGGGTTGTCGGGGTCGAGCCTGATCGCCTCCTCCAGCGCCTCCGCCGCCGCCAGCCGGTCAGCGAACTCGCCCTCGACGAAGCTGGCGATCTTGGCCTTGAAGCGGCCGTACTGGTAGTAAGCTTCGGCGAGGTCGGGCTCGGCGTCGATGGCGCGGCGGAACTCGCGTAGCGCGCGGGCCGTGTCGCCAGCTGCGGCGGCTTCCAGGCCGGCCTCGATGTGGCGGCGCGCGACTTCTACCTGGGCAAGGAGCGGGCCCGAGATCAGGAACAGCGCTACGAGAGTAGGTAGGAACTTCACTTGCTCAACTTGCCAGAATCATTCGTCTTCGACTACGGTGAAACCCCTGCTGCGAGTCGCGAGTTTCCCCGCCAGGTCGTCCCAGATCTGCACCGTGATCTCGTACGCGCCGGGCGGCGCCCGATCGAGGTCCAACGATAGGTACTCGATAACGCGATCCAGGTTGGTCATGTCGGCCTCGCGGGCGAACGTGAGCTCGACCCGGTCGTCGCCGGCAATCGAAAAGCCCCAGGCGTCGGCGATGTCGCCGAGCAGGTTGGCGATCATGCCCTCGCGGTGCAGATCGACGACGCGCACCGTCAACTGGACCTGGTAGGATGCGAAGCTCTCGGCATCGGTCTGCAAGCCGTATAGCTCGTAGTAGATGTGAATTGGTTGGATGGTAGCGTAAGCCATCGACGGGTTCGGCGTGATGTCAAGCTCTGAACGCCGTCTCGGAGTCTGGGCCAACGGTCGCATCTGTTCGGCCAGCAGGATGTCGCTGACGGAGAGCGAGTCGGCGGCGAAGACTTCGGCGCTGAACGTGTCGCGTGCCGCGGCGGCCCACCAGGTCACAGCATCGCGCGCCTCCACCGCCGCCACCAGTCTACCCACGGGCGGTAGCAGCAAGCGCCAGCTGCGGAACGGGTTGGTGCTCACGGCGTCACCGCGCACGACGATCAGT
>JBDHHX010000365.1:0-3871 GCA_039589155.1 Gemmatimonadota bacterium
GGTCGAGTAGCGGGACCTCGATCATATCGCCGTCACCTGTTCTCCAGTTTTCCGGTAACTGCGCCCGCACTCGTTGCACGCGCCATCACCGTTTTCAGCCTCGAATTCGATCTGGTATCCGCAGCGGCACATCCAGCCGATCAGTCTGCCGGGCACGCCCACGATAAGACCGTAGTCAGGAACGTCTTTGAGCACCGCGGCCCCAGCGCCGACGAAGGCGTATTCACCGATCGTTAGGCCGCACATCACCGTGCAGTTGGCGCCCAGCGTTGCACCGCGGCGCACCAGCGTCGGCCGCAACTCTTCCATCCGCGGGATCTCGCTGCGCGGGTTGAACACATTGGTGAAGACCATAGAGGGGCCACAGAAGACATGGTCCTCCAACGTCACGCCCTCGTAGACGCTGACGTTATTCTGGATCTTCACGCTGTCGCCGATCTCGACGTTGGGGCCGATCACCACGTTCTGACCGATCCGACAGTCCCGACCGATGAACGAGTTCTTCAGCACGTGGGAAAAATGCCAGATCCGCGTCCCGCGCCCGATGGACACGTCGTCATCTATATAGGAGGACTCGTGAGCGAAATAGTCGTCGTTCGACTTCGCGCTACCGCCGCCAGTCCGCTCGAGGCTTTGCTGGCAGGCGTCGAGCACGGTCAGCACCCGTAGCGCTTCTTCGCCGTCGGTCCGCGGCGTCGCCCGGGTCTCGATGCATTCCAGAAAATGCTCGCACTCAGCCTTGAGCGGCTCGCCGGGCTCGAACGGTACCACTTCGCCTTCGGCTTTCCGCGCCACGGGGATCTGGTCCTTCCACTCGATCGAGTGCGGATAGAGGACCAGCTTGTCCTTCTCCTCGGTGTCGTCGAAGACCGCCATCTTGTCGTCGCCGACCACCACCAGCTTCTGTTCCTTGAACGGATGGAGCCAGGAGACGAAGATGTGAGCCTTCACTCCGCTGGGGAACGACAGCAGGCTGGTCGTGACGTCGGCGATCTTCGGGTGCAGATAATTGCCGCCCTGCGCTTCGATGGCGTCGGGCATCTCGTTCAACAGGCCGAGGATGATCGAGATGTCGTGCGGCGCGAACGACCAGAGGATGTTCTCCTCCCGGCGGATGCGGCCCAGGTTCAGACGGTTGGAGTAGATGTACTGCACGCGGCCCAGCGTGCCGGCGGCGACCAACTCCTTCAGCTTGAGCACCGCCGGGTGGTACCAGAGCAGGTGGCCGACCATGAGGACGCGGTCGCGCTCGGCGGCCAGCGCTACAAGCTCGCGACCCTCGGGGACCGATAGACAGAGCGGCTTCTCGACCAGCACGTCCTTGCCAGCCTCCAGCGCCCCGCGGACCAGGGCGCCGTGCGTCTCTGCGGGCGTGGCGATGGCGACGCCGGCGATGGCCGGGTCCTGCAGCACGGCGTCCACCGAACCGGAAACCTCTGCATCAGGATAATCTGTGGCGAACGTTTGCAGTCGCTCGGGCTGCGAGTCGCAGATCGTCTTCAGAGCGCCGAGCTGGCTGAAGTTGCGGATGATGTTGGCGCCCCAGGCGCCGGCGCCGATGCATGCGATCTGCAGTTTCGTCTTCGTCATCCCCGGCCCTCATGCGGCGAATCCTTACAACTCGATCGATGGCATTATACGACGGAGACGGTCTTGGCGCTTGTCCGGTGCAGGCCGGGCGGGTGCGATTGGGGGCCTCGCTTCATATCGCGCCGGACGGGCACGCATCGAGGACGGGCCGCCGCGCTCCAAAGTCCGCTCGTGCCCCCAATCGCACCCGCCCTACCGCGTCGGGAAGAGGGCCAACAGCGTGCCACCGTGTTTTCGGGAGAGGCACGTACGAGGGACACGTGGGCGTGAATTGCACGAGGTACACTTGTAGGTCGGTGCGACGGGGCCCACGAGCGGACTTTGGAGCGCCTCTGCCGTGCCGCAAACCCATGCACTGCCCGCGCGATATGAAGCGAGGGGCCCCGTCGCACCGACCGGCGCCAGTCGCTAGCCACTGTGCTGTCGTTCAGCTGTCGTCGGTAAGAGGCTCGTCCAGCAACTGCAGCGCCCGTTCGGCCTTCTTGTTGAAGGCGCGGCGTCCCGGATAGCCGTACCAGGTGTCGACGATCCGGGTCTCGCGATCGAGCAGGAGGGTGTAAGGGAGTCCCCAGTAGCCGTGGCGGGCTTGCTGGTAGCCGCGCCCCAGGAGCAGCGGCATATCGAGACCCAGCTGCTCGGCCATGAAGCGACCCGCGGCTTCCTGCCGGTCCTCGTTGATGCCGATGACCAGGAAGTCGGGGTCGTCGATCGCGTTGGCGAGGCTGTCGAGCAGCGGCATCTCGACCTTGCAGGTGGAGCACCAGCTGGCCCAGAAGGTGACGATGGCGACTTTCCCGTGCAGGTCCTCGTGTGTAAGCAGCTCGCCGTCGAACGTCTCCAGACTGAAGCCCGGAAAAGCCGGGCGCGGCGCAGCCTCCGCGGTGGGTTCGGCCCCGCGCGGCAGCCGCCAGGCGGCCAGCCCGACGATGATGATGACGGCTATGATCCAGCTCTTCTTGCTCGGCATTCGGTGCCTCCTCGCCGGTCAGAACCGGGAAACCCTACCCGGGGTTCCGCACGGCGGCCCGCCATTTAACTATGACGGGAATTCGGACATCTAAAGGACGGACAGAAATGAACAAGAGCAGGTGGGACAGCGCAATCCGAACACTCCGCACGGGAAGCCGGACCATGAGAAGAATCACTGCCGCCGCTGTAGCCGTCTGGGTCCTCGTCGGCTTTGGCTGTGGGGACGACATCCAGGACCCGGCAATCCAGGGTCTGCCGCGTGACCTCGCCGCCGGCGAGGAGCAGCTGATCGAGTCGGACAACAGCTTCGGGCTGAAGCTCTTCCGTGAGATCCACGCTCAGGAAGATGCCGGCGCCAACATTTTCATCTCGCCATTGAGCGTCGCCATGGCGCTGGGTATGGCCTACAACGGCGCCGACGGCACCACGTACGAGGCGATGCAGGAGGCGCTCGAGCTGCAGGGGCTGTCGCTCGAAGAGGTGAACGAGGCGTATCGTAGCCTGATCGATTTGCTGGCCGACCTCGATCCGTCCGTGCAGTGGACGCTCGCCAATTCGATCTGGTACGACGAGAACTTCCCGGTGAAGCAGGACTTCCTCGACGTGAATACCACCTATTTCGACGCCGAGGTCACACCACTCGATTTCGGCGATCCGGGCGCGCCGGGTACGATCAACGCCTGGGTGGACGAGAAGACGAATGGGCGCATCACGGAGATCGTGGACCAGATCGGCCCCGAGATCGTGATGTTCCTCATCAACGCCATCTACTTCAAGGGGAACTGGACGACCCAGTTCGATCCCGACCGGACGCACTCCGCTAGTTTCCAGCGCGCCGACGGCAGCACCGTGCAGGTCCCGATGATGACGCACGGCACCGAAGTCGAACTGCGTACGAACTGCATGACGGTCGTGTTGCCGGATCAGGGCCGTGACATCGACTCGTTGGTCGCGTCAACCGATGCAGAGACGTGGGCTGGGTGGATCGATGGGCTGACGACGAACGAGATGAGCGTCTACCTGCCGAAGTTCACGCTGGAGTACGAGATAGAGCTAAACGACGCGCTGAAGGCGCTGGGCATGGAGGTCGCCTTTGAGCCGTTCGCTGCCGACTTCTCCAAGATCTACGAAGGGCCGCAGAACATCTACATCAGCAAGGTCAAGCACAAGACGTTCGTCGATGTGAACGAGGAGGGGACCGAGGCCGCGGCGGTGACCTCTGTCGAGATCGGTATCACGAGCATGCCGCCCTCGGTCCGCGTGGACCGGCCGTTCTTGTTTGCGATCCGGGAGAGGTTCTCGGGGACGATCC
>JBDHHX010000366.1:0-3659 GCA_039589155.1 Gemmatimonadota bacterium
TGGAAATACGATCGGGGTCAAGAAGGGGAAGTTCGTCCTGATAAGGTAGCGACGTACTGACGCACTATCGCGACCGCGGCAATCCCAGCTTCAACCGTCTCAGCGCCTTGTCCGAGCCCAACACCAGCATGACGTCGCCGGACTGGAAGGCGCGGTCTGGATCGATGGACGTCATCACATCCTCTCTGCCCTCGCTGCTCGTCCGCTTGACCATCAGCACGGTGGCGCCGTAGGCCTGCCGGATGTTCAGCTCGCGGATCGTCTTGCCGAAGAAGTCGGGCGGCACCATCACTTCGGCCACCACGGTGTCGCCGGTTGCCGGGAACAGCTCTGACGGCGCGTCCTGGCTGACGGCGGCTGCCATGCTGCCGGCCATGTCGCGCTTGAAAACCTCGGTGTTGTAGCGGGCGATGACGTCCTCGGGCCAGATCACACGACCACGCGACCGTTCTCCATCACCGGCACCTCGCCGCGGTAGGTGCCGAGGAACTTCATCACGTCGCCCAGCGAGTCGTCGGCCTTCACCTTGGGGAAGTGGCCTTCGACCATGATGTCCTCGGCGATGATGAAGGACTCGAAGGCGGACGGGTCGCGCATGACCGGACGGATCTGCTCGGCGGTGATGACGCCTTCCAATACGCCCTCCTCATCGATGACGAACAGCGTGCTGCCGGGGTGATCGACGAACCTCGAGATCAGCGAGTCCAGGTGGTCGTCGGGGGCCACGCTGACGAAGTCGCTGCGCATCGCGTCGCTGACCAGCACGTGCTGCAGCACGTTGAGCGCGCGGCCGCGATGCACGTCGACACCGCGGCGCAACAGCTTCATCGTGTATATCGAAGGACGCTGCACCCGCATCGCCAGCAGCGTGGCGATGATACAACTGATCATCAGCGGCAGGATGATCTTGTAGTCGCCGGTCATCTCGAAGATGATCAGGATAGCGGTGATCGGCGCGTGGGTCGCCGCCGCCACCACGGCGCCCATACCGACCAGCGCGTAGGCGCCGGTGCCCGCGGTGGCCGTCGGCCAGACCAGCGATACGACGGTCCCCACCGCGCCGCCCAGCATGGCGCCGATGAACAGCGAAGGCGCGAAAACGCCGCCGGAGCCGCCCGAACCGATGGTGACGGAGACGGCGATGATCTTGAGCACGACCAGGGCGAGCATGAACTGCCAGACCGTGTTACCCAGCAGTGCGTCGGTGATCGCCTCGTAGCCAACGCCGAATACCTGCGGTGCGAAGATCCCGATGGTCCCGACCAACGCGCCGCCCATCACCGCCTTGGCGGCGAACGGCGCCCGCAGCTTATCGAACGCGTCTTCCAATCCGTATAGGGTGCGGATGAAAGCGATGGCCACCAGCCCCGCCATGACGCCCAGCCCGGCGTAGGCGAACAGCTCCGATGCGTGCACCAAACTGTAGGCCGGTATCTCGAAGGCGGGGAAGTCGCCGAGGAAGTGACGGCTGACGACGGTGGCGGTGACGGAGGAGATGACGATTGGCGAGAACTGGGCGACGCCGAAGTCACCAAGGATGATCTCGACGGCGAACAGCGCTCCGGCCACCGGCGCGTTGAATGTGCCGGCGATGCCGGCGGCGGCTCCGCACCCGACCAACGTCCGCAGCCGCCGCCGGTCGATCTTCAGCCACTGGCCGATCGTCGAGCCCAACGCCGCGCCGATCTGAACGATCGGACCCTCTCGGCCCACCGAGCCGCCCGATCCTATGCAGATCCCCGATGCGAATAGCTTGGCGATGACCACGCGAGGCCTGATACGACCGCCGCGCAACGCCACCGCCTCCATCACCTCGGGCACGCCGTGGCCCTTCGCCTCCTTGGCGAAGCGATAGGTGATGAATCCGACCAGCAGTCCGCCGATCGCCGGTGCCGCGATCTTCCACCACCAGGGCAGGGCCGCCAGGCGGCCGAGCGTCACCGGTCCCTCGCGCCAGGCCGCCAGGTTGACCCACTCGATCAGCATCCGGAACGCTACCGCGCCCAGGCCACCGCCCAGCCCCAGGAACAGCGCCACCACCACCATGTAGAGCTGCTCGGTCTGCCGGAAGCGGCGGTGTGCGCCCCTCAGCCAGGCCACGGAGGCGCCGATCATACCCCGCGTCTACCCACGGATCGCTGTCCAGAGCAGGCAGCCCCAGCCGGCCAGGAAGGCGACGCCGCCCAGCGGCGTGATCGCGCCCAGCCAGCGCTGGCTGCTCACGCTCAGCGCATAGAGGCTGCCGGAGAAGAGCAGGGTGCCGACTACGAACAGCCAGCCCGCCGCGATCGCCGGGCGCCCGGGCCAGCGCGACAGCGCCCAGGCCGTCGCCAGCAGGGCCAGCGCATGGAACAGCTGGTAGCGGGCCGCCGTCTCCCAGACCGCCAGCATCTCCGCCGATAGCCGGGCCCTGAGCCCGTGTGCGCCGAAGGCGCCGGCGGCGACTCCGAGGAGCGCCGACGCTGAGCCTAGTGCGAAGAAGAGTCTGACCATGGTGGCGCCTAACTTAAGGCCGGGCGTGGTGCGGTGGTAAGTGGTCCGGTGGTACGGTAGTCGCCAGATCCGGCCGCCGCACCACCGCACCACTCACCACCGGACCACTCACCACCGCACCACCCACCACTGGCACTAAACCGAGATTTGTGATAGAATTAACACCCCCTGCCGTACCCATTATTCCTTGTCACTAACGTCCCTGGTTCGGCCACCTGACAGAGACGTACTACGTCAACTCGAGCGATGGGAGCGCTGGATGAGCTCCGCCGGTGAAAACCGCAAGCCCGCCTCCATACTGATCGTCGACGACGAGCCAGCCATCACCACCGTCTGTTCGATCCAACTGGGCGATATGGACGGCCACTACTGCGTCACCGCCACTTCGGCGGCCGAGGCGCTCGACCGGCTCAAGGAGCAGTCGTTCGACGTGGTGATCACCGACGTCAAGATGCCCGAAATGTCGGGTATCGAGTTGCTCAAGCACGTCAAGCGGCAGGACCCCGAGATCCAGGTGATCCTGATCACCGGCAACCCGGACGTCGGGTCCGCTGTGGAGGCGATCCGCTCTCAGGTCGACGACTACCTGGTCAAGCCGTTCGAGCTCAGCCAGCTGAGCCACGCGGCGGCCCGGGCGCTGGAGCACCGCTTCCTGCTGAGGGAGAACCGCCGCTACCGCACCGAGCTGGAAGAGCGGGTGCGCGAGCAGTCGAAACAGATCGAGCGGCTCTTCCTCGACGGCCTGGCGGCGCTGGCCGCGGCGATCGAGGCGCGCGACCGTTACACCGGCGGCCACGTGAACCGGGTGACCCGCTACGCGTTGGCCACCGGCTCCCAGATGGGTCTCTCCGAGCAGCAGCTGTGGAACCTCTGGCTCGGCTCGCTCTTCCACGATGTGGGCAAGCTGGCCATCCCCGACGCCATCCTCAACAAGCCGGGCCCGCTCACCGAGGAGGAGTACGAGGAGATCAAGAAGCACCCGGAGCTGGGCGTCCAGATCGTCGAACGGATCTCGTTCCTGGTTCCAGCCTCGCGGGCGATCCTCCATCATCAGGAACGCTTCGACGGGAAGGGCTACCCCGACGGGCTGATAGGCGACGAGATCTGCATCGAGGGTCGCATCCTGGCGGTGGCCGATGCCTTCGACGCCATGCTCACCGACCGAC
>JBDHHX010000367.1:0-3421 GCA_039589155.1 Gemmatimonadota bacterium
GGGTCCCCGGTTGGGACTCTCGGCGCCCATCGGCCGCACGACGTGGTTGAAGGCCCAGAGCGAATCGTGATCCATGGCGCGGCCGAAGCCGACGTGGTCGTTGTGCGACCCGATGGAGACGTACTCGTTCTGTAGTTGCGGGTCGCTGCCGCGGACGATGGCGACGACGTTGCGGGCCGGGTAGCGCGCCGGCTCCTCTGCGAACCTGAGCGTGCTCTCCACGGTGATGCCGCTTGTGCCGACCTCGGCTTCGTCGAGCGGGACGCCTACGAGCTGCGCCGCCACGTCACGTGTGATGAACAGGCCCAGCGGTCCGTCCGGCGTGTCGCCGCCGGACATCGCGGTGCGCGGCTCCATCATGTACTGCGCCCAGCGGGCCGGCAGCACCTCCAGCGCCGCGATGGCCACGCCCGCCGCGGACGAGTAGGTCCGCAGGGTTCGGCTGTTCAGCGCCTGGATGTTGGGTTGCCCGCTCGACGTCAACGGGACGTCGAGGACCACGAGCTTGCCCGCCACCTGCTCGGCGGTGAGCGCGGGCCCGTCGGAACCTGGACCGCCGTAGATGACCTCGGTACCGTTCAGCGTGCCCTTCATCCCGAACGGCAGGAACGAGCCGAGCCGCGGCACAGGTACGAAGTCGACGCCGATTTCTAGAGCGGCGCCGGCGATGGTGATTTCGCCGTCCGGTCGCCGCTCGACGAGTGGGAGAATCTGGAAGTAGGTCCCGTCGTCGCCCGCCGGCTCGAGCCCCATGCGGGCGACCTCGGCGGCGATGTAGTCCGTCGCCAGCATGTTGCCGGCCGTGCCCGTCTCCCGGCCCATCATCGAGTCGTGTGCGAAGGCCGTGAGGTAGTGCTCCAGGTCGGCGGCGCTAATCGATGCGCTGGTCGCCGCGGGCTCGGTGGCCGCGGCGTCTTGCGGAGCAGGCGTCTCGGGCGCTGGTGTGGAAGAACAAGCGACTATCGAGGCCGCGGTTATGAAGATCAGCAAACGGGTCGGATTCACGAGTCACTCCATCTCAACTGGGATGCATACGGCGCGTTATCGTTAATCGGTAACCGGTCACCGACTCCCCACGCCCTCAGCGACGAACTGCAGCTCATACAACCGCGCATACAGCTCGCCGCGCTCTAGCAACTGCTCGTGCGTTCCCTCTTCGATCAGCTCGCCGTGGTGCAGCACGATGATGCGGTCGGCGTTCTGCACGGTGGAAAGGCGGTGCGCGATGACTAGCGACGTGCGCCCGCGCATCAAGACCTCCAGCGCTTGCTGTATCTGCGCTTCGATCTCCGAGTCGACGGAGCTGGTCGCTTCGTCGAGGATCAGGATCTTCGGGTCGAACGCCAATGCCCGCGCGAACGACAGCAGCTGTCGCTCGCCTACGCTGAGACTCTGCCCGCGCTCGCCCAGCGCCTGGTCGTAGCCCTCCGGCAGCCGGCGAATGAAGCGGTCGGCGCCGACGCGTTTGGCCGCCGCCACCATGTCGCCTTCGGTGATGGCTTCGCTACCCAGCTTGATGTTGAACGCGGCGCTGCCGCTGAACAGGTAGACGTCCTGCAGCACCAGCTTGATGGCCCTGCGCAGCTCGCGCTGCTCGAATTCGCGGACATCGACGCCGTCCAACAAGATTGCGCCTTGCTGCGGGTCATAGAACCGGAGTAGCAAGTTGATGATCGTCGTCTTACCGGCGCCGGTGTGGCCGACGATGGCCAGCCGTTCCCCGGGCGCCGCCCTGAACGATACGCCCTTCAGCACCCAGTCGGGCTCGGAGCCGTCGTCCTTGTGGCCCGCCTTGTTGTAGGCGAACCAGACGTCGCGGAACTCGAGCTCTCCGCGCACCGGTGCCGGCAGCGGGCGCGGCTTCGCGGGGTCGGGCACGGTGGGATCGGAGTCGAGCAGCTTGAAGATACGCTCCGAGCTGGCCATGGCATTCTGCAGGATGTTGAACTTCTCCGACAGGTCCTGGATCGGCCGATAGAAGCGTCGTACGTACTGCAGGAAAGCGGCGACGACGCCGACGGTGAGCGTGCCCTCCATTACGTTCAAGCCGCCGTACCAGAGGACGACGGCGACGGCGATGGCGGCGACCAATTCGATCAGCGGCCAGAAGATGGCGTAGTAATGGATCGAACGCAGATGCGCACGCAGGTGGTCGGCGTTGATCTCCTGGAATTTCTTGAACTCCGATTCCTCGCGACCGAACAGCTGCACGACGCTCATCCCGGTGATCCGTTCCTGCAGGAACGCGTTGATGCGTGCGAGCCTGATGCGGATGTCGCGATAGGACCGGCGCACGTTCTTGCGGAACCAGTGGGCGACGATCCAGACCAACGGCACGACGGTGAACGAGACCAGCGCCAGCTGCCAATTCATGGCGAGCATCACGCCGATGATGAACAACAGCGTGAAGACATCGCCGAAGATCGCCACGACGCCCGATGTGAACATCTCGTTCAGCACCTCGACGTCGCTGGTCATCCGCGTCATCAGCCGGCCGACCGGGTTCCGGTCGAAAAACCTCGGCGAAAGCTTCTGCAGCTTGGCGAAGATCTCGGTGCGCAGATCGAACATGACCCGCTGGCCGATCCAGGTGGTGAGCAATATCTGTGCGTAGCTCAGCAGCATGGCGAGCACCAGCGTCAGCGCATAGATCCCGGCGAGGATCGCGATGAGCCCCAAGTCTTCAGCCGGGATCGCGTCGTCGATGGCGACGGCGGTGAGGTACGGTCCGACCAACTCGAGCCCCGACGCGAGGATGAGCATGAGCACCGCCAACGCCACCTTCGCCCGGTAGGGCTTCAGGTAACGGAGCAAGCGCCGCATCAGGCGGGCGTCGTACGCCTTGCCGAGGGCCTCTTCTTCGTGGAAGTCGAGTTCTGGTGCCGTTTGCATAGACGTGGATTCTACCGCCGAGGGGGTGGACGGGGAAGGGCAGGTGGGTGCGGTGGTGAGTGGTGCGGTGGTGCGGTAAGCAGTGAGGGTACTGCCTACCGGTTACCGATCACCGATTACCGGTTACCTTTACGTCAACAATGGACGACAGAATCCGCATCCGCGGTGCTCGCCAGCACAACCTCAAGGGGATCGACCTCGACATCCCGCACCGGTCGTTCACCGTTGTCACGGGTCCGTCGGGATCCGGCAAGTCGTCGCTCGTCTTCGACACCATCTTCGCCGAGGCCCAGCGCCGCTACGTGGAGTCGCTCTCCACCTATGCCAAGCAGTTTCTCGAGCGGATGGAGAAACCGGCCGTCGAGTCGGTGGAAGGCGTCAGCCCCGCCGTCGCCATCCAGCAGAAGAACCCGACCAAGACCAGCCGCTCGACCGTGGGTACGGCCACGGAGATCCACGACTACCTGCGGCTCTTATGGGCGCGGATCGGCCGAACGATTTGCCCCGCGTGCGGTCGCGAGATCAAGCC
>JBDHHX010000368.1:0-3412 GCA_039589155.1 Gemmatimonadota bacterium
CGCGCGCTCCGTCATCATGGCGGTGCGGTCAAGGAAGACCTGGCCAAAGCAGACGCGGCGGCGGTGAAGCGCGGCTTCGAGAACCTTGCCGCTCACATCCATAACGTTAGGCAGCACGGCGTGCCCGCGGTCGTATCGATGAACGTCTTCGACGGCGACAGCGACGAAGAGCACAAGATCATCAAGGCCGGCTGTGAGGAGCTGGGCGTGCCTTGCGTGAAGACCGAAATCTGGGCCAAGGGCGGTGCCGGCGGCCTCGAGCTCGCCGACGCCGTGATGGAGACTCTGGAGAAGGGCGAAGCCAAATACAAGCCGCTCTATCCCCTGGACATTCCGCTGAAGGAAAAGGTTCAGAACATAGCAACCAAGGTGTATGGCGCCGACGGCGTCCACTACACGGCAGCGGCCGAGAAACGGTTCGCCGAACTGGAGAGGCTCGGCTTTGGCGATCTGCCCATTTGCATGGCCAAGACCCAGTACTCGCTGAGCGACGACCCCGCAAAGCGCGCCCGGCCCAAGGGCTTCGACATCACCGTGCGCGATGCCAGGGTCTCTGCCGGCGCCGGCTTCGTCGTCGTCTTCACCGGCGACATCATGACCATGCCCGGCCTCGGCAAGAAGCCTGCGGCTGTAGGTATGCGCGTCAACGACGAAGGCAAGATCGAGGGACTGTTCTAAGATGAGCGATAGAGAGCGAGTCCAGACCGACGGGGCACCGGCCGCTATCGGGCCCTACTCACAGGCGATCGTCACCGACGGCTACGTATACACCGCCGGCCAGATCGCCCTGCACCCTGAGACCGGTGAGCTTGTGGATGGCAGCGTGGAGGAACAGGCCGTTCGCGTGCTGCAAAACCTGAGCGCCGTGCTCGATGCGGCGGGCTCCAGCATGAACCACGTGGTCAAGACGACCATGTACCTGGCCGACATCGCCGACTTCGTTTCCGTCAACGAAATCTACGGCCGCTACTTCGACCAGCCCTTTCCGGCGCGTTCAGCTATCCAAGCGGGCGCCCTGCCCAAGGGCGCCCTGGTCGAGATCGACGCTATCGCACGACTGGCATGACGCTCCCGTTCGCGGGCAAGTCGCGTATCGCGGCCGGGGTGATGGTCCTGGCCACAGTTGCGGTCGCGTGTCAGGAGGCCGAGCAACAGGTAGTCGAGCGGCCCAACGTGCTGTTCATTGCCGTGGACGATCTGAACGACTGGATCGAACCGCTCGGCGGTCACCCCCAGGCCAGAACGCCCAACCTTAACCGTCTCGCCGATCAGGGGATCACCTTCACCCGCGCCTACACCGCGTCGCCGGGCTGCAATCCGTCGCGAACCGCACTGCTGACCGGCAGGCACACCTACAGCACCGGGATGTATTCGAACTATCAGTATTGGAGAGAGGTGCTGCCCAGCGCCGTCACCCTGCCTGCCTACTTCTCGGAGCACGGCTATTGGTCGGCCGGCGCGGGGAAGATCTTTCACAACGACCAGCCCGATCCGGCATCCTGGGACGCCTACTTCCCGTCCAAGGAAGAACACATGCCGGACTATTTCTATCCCAGTCGGGGTTCGACCGTGAACATGCCGAAGTTCGAGGGCATGTACGGCGACTTCGACTGGTCACCTATCGATCTGCCTGACGAGGAGACCGGCGACTATCGGTCAGTCGATTGGGTGATCCAGCAGCTGCAGCAGAGGTCGCACGAGCAGCCGTTCTTCCTTGCCGCAGGCATCTACCGCCCGCATCTGCCGTGGTACGTGCCTCGCGAGTACTTTGATCTTTTTCCGCTCGAGTCCGTGCAGTTGCCTTCGGTCCTGGAGAACGACCTGGCCGACATCGGGGAACGAGGCCGCGACATCGCCTCTCGCGCCGGCAATTACCATCGCCACGTAGTGGAAGCCGGCCAATGGCAAGCCGCGGTCCAGGGCTACCTTGCCGCGATCGCCTACGCTGATGCGCTGGTCGGCCGGCTGCTCGACGCCCTCGACGCCAGTCCACACGCCGACAACACCATCGTCGTGCTCTGGTCCGACCACGGTTGGCAGTTGGGCGAGAAAGAACACTGGCGGAAGTTCGCGCTCTGGGAAAACGTCGCTAGGGTGGTGCTGATGATGAAGGTCCCGGAAGGCGTCGCCGCCTTGCCTAGCGGCACACCCGCCGGCGCACGCTCTGACAGAGTGACATCCCTCGTGGACCTGTTCCCAACCCTGGTGGAACTGGCCGGGCTGCCGGAGAAGGAAGGGCTGGATGGCCGCAGCCTGGTGCCGCTGCTTCAGGACCCCAACGCCGAGTGGGAGTACCCGGCCATCACAACCTACGACTACTCAGAGTACTCCGTACGCACCGAGAGGTGGCGGTACATCCGTTACATCGATGGCACCGAGGAGTTGTACGATCACGACATCGACCCGGAGGAGTGGAACAACCTCGCCGGCCTGCCCAAGTACAGCAACATCAAGGACGAGATGGCTGGCTATATCCCGGTCGACCCGGCGCCGCTCGTCGAGACGGCGTACAAGCTCTCACCCCATCACGTGCCGCCGTTCCGGAGCAGGGAACACTACCTCGAATGGAAGAGGCGGCACATCCCGTAGTCGCTCCCTGTTGAGTCAGACCGGCGAACACGTTATCGATGTGGCAGCGGGGGCGGATCGGGCCTGGTGGCTCGACTGGTCTTCAAAACCAGCTGGGCGGAGTGACCCTTCGCTTGGTGAGTTCGATTCTCACACGCTCCCGCCATTCTTTCCCACCTATGGGATTGTCTCCCGGCTATCTCGGGAAGCCCGTTCCGGCCTCACCGCGCTCAATGCGATGAGCGCGGCGGGGCTCCCCTGGTATGATCGCTGCAGAACGGCGATGGCCGAATCGCAGCCACAGCAGAATGTACCGCTATCGTACAGCGCGCCCGGCGCGGCCGGCGGTGTATCGCAAACGTACGAGCTATCTACGGTTTCGCCTGCGGTCTCGATCAGAAGCAGAGCGGCATAGAGTTGCACATCGGCACCCATATCGACTTCAACGTTTTCAGGCCAGACCGCGATACCGGCGTACAGGGTATCCACGACGATCGTGTCCGGCGGCGGTGGCGGCACCGTGTCCTCGTTGGCGAGCGACCACATGTGGGCCAGCGAGTAGCTCCCAACGTTGCCCGCTCCGTCGACGGCTCGAATCTGAAAGCCGAAAGTTAGAGTCTGGTTGAGACCGGGACGTGCGACCGCGAAGGTGTCGGTCAAGAGGGCCGTGCTGGCCTGGGCGACGACGGTATCGGGAGTCGATCGCCAGTTGCGCCAATCGTATCGCGAAATGCCCGACGCATCGCTAGCCGCACTCCAGCGTGCTTCGATGGTCACCGAGTCAGCCGTTGAGGCGAGCACGCTCATGCCCAGGGTGCCTTCGTTCTCGGGAACATCGCCGTCC
>JBDHHX010000369.1:0-3408 GCA_039589155.1 Gemmatimonadota bacterium
AGACCAGTAGACGAGTAGACCAGTGGACGAGATACACCGCTCATTCTCTCGTCTACTGGTCCACTTGTCTACTCGTCACTTACGTCGAATCAGAATACGCTGATGGGCGGTATGTATTTCCTCGGATTCTCACGCAGCTCCATCACCACCGCCTGAACATCCACCAGCAACTTCAGCAAACTCTCGTAGAGTTCCTGGTCCGTCAGCATCTGGCCCAGCGTGCCTTCGCCGGCTTCTACCGCGCCCAACAACGAGTCGGCTCGCGCCGACGTCGACGCGAGTTTCTGGTACAGTTGATCGTCGGTGAGCAGCAGTGACAGCGTGCCCTCACCGCTTACCAGCGTGCTGGTCAGCGTGTCGAGACCGGCGATGACCGACCGCAGGTCCCCGTAGAGCTCGTCGTCTTGAGCCAGCTGGGAGAGCGCGCCCTCACCACGGCCGACGGCGCCGAGGAAATCGTTCATCGAGCGCGACGTGCTGAGCAACTCGGTGTACAACGCGGTGTCCATGAGCAGCCGCCCCATCGTGCCCTGGCCGGCCAGCAGGCTGTCGGCGATCGAGCGCAGGCTCCTCAGCATCACGGCCAGGTCGTCCACCAGCTCCGAGGCCGAGCCGAACAGCTGCTCGTAGTCGATGGCTGCGGCGCTGGGAACGGTGTCGCCCTGTGCCAGGACCCGCGCCTCCGGCGTTCCCGGCGTCAGGTCGATGATCTTGTCGCCCAGCAGCCCCTGGGTGCGGATACGGGCCTCGGAGTCAGCGCGGATCAACTCGGTGACCCTGCGATCTATGGCCAGCGTTATGTCGAGGACGTGGTCCGGATGGGCGCGCCGTTCGATGGGGACGAAATCGATGCGATCGACCTTGCCGACATCCTGCCCGGCCAGCTTGACGCTGGCACCCTCGATCAGACCGTTGCCGCTGGGCATGAGCGTCGTGAGGTGGTAGCGGTCACCGAACACCGCTCCCGTCTCGCCGATGAAGAAGATCGCCACCGCCAGAACGGTCAACGACGTCAACACCGCCGCTCCGACCCGGATCTGGCTCCAGCTAATCCTGGATTCGCCGTTCATCTATTCCGCGGCCTCCTCGACGTCAGTCGCTGAATTCCCGCACGTACGGGTCGGTGGAAGCGATCATCTCTTCGGGGGTCCCGTAAAAACATATGGTACAGTCGCGCAGCATGGCGATATGTGTGGACACCTCGAGAACCGCCGGTACGTCGTGGCTTACCATCACGCCGGTCACGTCCAGCTCACGTTGCAGCCTCTTGATAAGATGGACGATCGTTCGCGACGTCAACGGGTCGAGCCCAGTCGTCGGCTCGTCGTACAGCAAGATCTTCGGCTGGTGGACGATCGCCCGGGCGATGCCAACTCGCTTCTTCTGGCCGCCGGACAACTCCGCCGGCAGGCGCTCACCGAACTCCTCCATTTCCATGTCGACCAGCGCCAGCGCCTGGTGCACCCGTTCGATCACCTCGTCTTCGCTCAGCCGCATGTGCTCGCGCAGCGGGTAGGCGACATTCTCGTAGACCGTGAGCGAGTCGAACAGCGCCGCCGCCTGGAAAACCATCCCCATCTTCTGTCGTACTTCGAGGACCTCCTCGAACGACAGCTGGTTGATGTCCTCACCCTCGATGATCACCTGCCCATTGTCCGGCACCAGCAAGCGCAGGATGAGCTTCAGGATCGTCGACTTGCCGACGCCCGACGGTCCGACGATGGCCAGCGTCTGGCCGTCGCGGATCTGAAAACTGATCTCACAAAGCACCGGCTTCTCGAACGAAAGACTCAGATCGCGGACGTCGATGACGACGGGGGGCCTGCCGCTGGTGGAATCGGCGGTCCCTGTCGCTGCACCTGGCTGCGAATCGTGCGCTAGTCCGCGTTCGTCTTCCATTAGGCGAATAGGACAGAGATCAACAGCTGAGTCAAGAAGTAGTCCACGGCCAGGATCAGGATTGACGCCGTGACTACCGCCCGCGTCGTGCTCACGCCGACGCCCTCCGTACCGCCGCGGGTCTGTAGTCCAAAGTAGCAGCCGGTCATGGCGATGATGCCCCCGAAGAAGACGGGCTTGATCAGGCCGGCCAGCACGTCCTTCGGGATGATACCCAAGACGAAGCCGGAGTCCGCCAGCGTTACGTAGACCGAGCGCATGTACAGACCAGGAGTCAAATCGAGCTTCACTACGGCGATCAACATGCCACCGAAGATCGCCAATGCGTCGGTGATAACCGTCAGGATCGGCAGCATGATCAGCGCCGCCAGCAAACGCGGGGTCACGAGTTTCTTGATCGGGTCGGTGCCGATAACGTTCAGGGCGTCGATCTGCTCTGTGACCTTCATCGAGCCCAGCTGGGCCGCCATGCCGGCGCCCACCCGGCCGGCCACCATCAGTGCCGTCAGCACCGGGCCCAACTCGCGCACCGCGCTGGCGCCCACCAGCCGACCGATGTAGATGGTGGCGCCGAAGCGGCGCATCTCGACCGAGCTTTGCAGCGCCAGCACCATTCCGGTGAAGAGACCGGTGAGCAGGACGATCCCCAGTGAGCCCACACCGATGCGGTCCATCTGTTGCACCACGTCACGCCAGTAGAAGGGGCGGGCAAAGATATAGCGGACCGCCTTGACCGTCAGGATCGTGTATTCCTGAACGCCCAGAACGGCTCGCTTGAGCCAGTCATCGAACATGTACCAGAGTGTTCTCAACCCGTCCCTCCCGGCTCCGCCGGCGGATTGGGGGCAGTGCCTTTGACAGCGGAGATGGCCTTGTTTTATCTTCGGCCGCCCCCAAAATCAAGGAACGCCCTAACTCCTGAACAGCGGCAGGCAACGTGGCCATCGATAGAACCAGGGTCGAGAAACTGCTAGAACGCGCCCGGGACGTGCGGATTGCCGTCGTCGGCGACTGCATGCTGGACGTCTATCTGACCGGGTCGGTGGGACGGATTTCGCCGGAAGCGCCGGTTCCAGTGGTCCAGGTCCGCCAGGAGAGGTGGGCCCCGGGCGGCGCCGCCAACGTGGCGGCGGCGGTGGTGGCCCTCGGCGCCAGTTGCGACCTGGTCGGCGTTGTCGGCCTCGACCCTGCCGGCCACCAACTGGTCGACGCGCTGGAAGGCCTCGGCGTGGCCGGCGATCGCCTGGTCACCGTACCCGAGCGCAGCACCACGACGAAGACCCGCGTCATGGCACGCCACCAGCACGTCGTCCGCTTCGATCGCGAGACCGAGGCGGACGTTTCCGATTTGGTGGCCGAACGTCTTTTGGCACAGCTGCAGGAGCTCGCCGGTGAAGTTGATGCCATCGTCCTCCAGGACTACAACAAGGGGGCACTGGTACCTTCCGTCATTCGGGGAGCCATCGATGCGGCGAAGAAGCACGACATACCCTCGGTGGCCGACCCCAA
>JBDHHX010000370.1:0-3399 GCA_039589155.1 Gemmatimonadota bacterium
ATGTAGATAGCCATCGCCGCGCCGTTCGCCGCACCACACAGCGTTCCCCACCCCATCACGCCGCCAGCGCCGTAGCGCGCCACATCCCTCGGAAACGACGAGAAAGGCTCGCCGACCTCTTCGGCCAGCGCCTCGATGATCGTGGCGACGACACCGTACATGCACTCGCCGACGTAAAAGTTCTGATATCCCGCTTCGCCGATCCGCTCCGGATCGAGCTTCACATACGGGAAAGGCACGGCGTGAGCGGTTGTCGTCTCGCTCGCGTCGGGGCCAGGCGCGCAACTCCAAATGGCCGGACCGGCCACGAGGCCCGCCGCTACGCCTCCGCCCATCAGTGCCAGTGCGCTTCGTCGATTGGTATCCATCGTTCCTCACACGAAGAGGCAGGGCCGCCCTATCCCTGGCGGCTGCTGCAGCGGCTCCTTGTCATCGAGCGGAGGTACCGCCGCTCTTTCTCGGGGCTAAACGCGTGAGGAAGGGCCTTCGCTCCGGAAGATAGGAAGCGAGATCGAGTCGTTCAACTGCCAGAGGAATGTTGAAGGCGGAAGCGGACTACCGATGCGACGTCGAGCTCGTCGCGAATAACGGCCCACACGTAGTCACCGCGCACAATAGGTTCGGGTTCGATGTCGAAGCCATCGGGCACGGCCACGTGCCCAAGGAAGCGTCCATCGGCGGCGAAGACGTCAAACGCTGCGTGCTCCTGATAGCGTAGAGGCGTCCGACCGGAGACTTGCTCCTCCGCGCGCGCCTCGGCCTCACTCATCGTCGGCGTGCCCTCCTGGGAAAGCACGACCCACACGTTCCCTTCCCAACTCACGAACATCTCGCGGAACGGTGGCTTGGTATCGGGTACCGACGGTCCGTTCCAGCGCCAGCCCCCGTACTGCCGTTGCAGGCCCTGGGTGATCCGGCGGCGGCGTTCGTCCGCCTCCTCCGGCTTCACCGGAACGGGCGTCCACTCACGTTCGAGGCGGAGAACGGAGTCGTTCGGGCGATAAAGATCGATGCGGTAGTCGCTGCTCAGGCCGCCGACCATGTAACCCAGCGGGCTGAAGCTCCAGGCGACGGCGGCCGTGAACGGCACGCGCCGCACGCTGCGACTGTTCTCGCGGCTCGCCGTGAGTTGGGCGGCCTCGTACTCCCAGGTCGGGGCCGGCACGGTGTCCACGATCGCGCCGTCCGCGCTGTAGCGCACCAGTCCGAACTTCCAGTCCCAGGGACCCACGCCCCGCTCCAGTAGAGTCGACGCGTAGCTGTTGGATGCGGTGTCAACGTAGAAGCGTCGATCTGTATTGAAGCCTCCCGACAACGTCCACTGCGTGATGTAACCGCCGTCCGAACCGAAGACCGAGATTCGTCCGTTCGGCGGATCGCGGACCAGCACCCGGCCGTCAGGCAGCACCGCCATACCGTCGGGGCCGTTGTACTCGCCCGGTCCCCCGCCCTCACGGCCCAAGTCGCGGAGGTGCGTCCCGTCCGGCGCGTAGGCCCGCAGCACCGGCACCTGCTCGTCGAGAACGTAGATCACGCCCTCGAGATCCACCGCAATCGATCGCGGCTCGCCGATCACGTATTCGTCGGCGCCCTCCAGCACACCGATCGTCACCTCAGGCACCAAGCGCGCCGTATCGGACCAGACGCTTCCCGACAGCGTGCGTACGGTGATGGTGTCGCCAACAGTGTCAGTGGTCGCCACCCACCCGTCCCGGGAACCATCCGACTCGGGGCCGCAGCCGACGAGAACGAACAGACACAGCGGCGCAGCCAGGGTGTAGCGGGTGACTTTCGATTTCACGACACGCCTCCTCGACATCAAGGTTCGAGTCCGTTCACGATGAGGTCCACGGCATAGCGCACCGTAGCATGCTCATCGAAACCGTAATCCACGAAGTGCTGCCAGGTCATGGGGAAGTCGGGGAACAGCACGCGGCCCTTCTCCTCGTCCTCGGGAAAGAAGATCTGCGCGGTGCGGGCGATAGAACCCGTCAGGCCAGAATGAGGCAATTGATACGGCGTAACATCGACGAACGCGTTGCCCGCCTGCGATGATGGAACGCCGACGATCCTCGCGCCTAGGTGCCAGAGGCGATACATGAAGTGATAAGCAGCGCTGAAAGTGGCGGCGTCGACAAGGACGAGCACGGTCGGGGATCGGATCGTATGCCCGTCCATCTCACGGAAGTACTCCGACAGCCTGCATCCGAACACCTCGAGCTCGGCCGCGTACTCATCCGACGTCGCACCGCTGGCCAGGCTCCCTTCTTCCATGAACCGGTAGTCGCCCAACCGGTAGTCCGCTTCCAATCGGTCGTTCAACTCCCTCAGCGTCAGGTCATTGAGCGACAGGTAGGCCGGCGAGATGCGTGTTACAAACGTGACAGGATAGTCATAGTCGAAGTACCGATCGCCATAGGTGAGCAACAGGAGCGGTACGGTCAGGGCCGACCAGCCGCCACCGTTGCCGCGCAGGTCGACGAGCAGGTACTCGCTGTTCCTCTCCTGCATTGCCGTCAACACATCGTGTACTGCCGTCGTGAAGCAAGGAACGCCCTCTATCGCTTCATCGACAGACTCCGGCATCGGAGTCGTCTCGTAGCGCTCGTAGTAGTTGGATAGCTGGTCGCGCAAATCCTGGCGTCCGACGGCGCGGAGCTCCTCGAACGCTTCGCGCCCCACGATGCTGCTCACGCGTAGGTAAGCGACGTCCGAGTCGCCGATGAATTGCCAGGCGAAGGGGCCGACGGCCGGGTCGATAGCATCCCAACGAACGGCGCGCCACTCCCCCCCGAAATACGCTTCACGTTCCAGCTCGTACGGCAGCGTACGCTCGATTTGCCCTCCATCGAGCCCGACGAACTGAACGGACAATTCACCCGCAACGTCATCGTAGAGACGTTGTGCGCCCCGATTCGAGCGCAGGTAACGCAGCAGCCAGCGCCGGGCGGCGTAGACGTTTTCAGACGGACGAACCATCGCCGCACGTGCGGCGGCGACATCGAGCGATTCTCCCCTGACGCTCTTCAAGCCATAGCCGATAAGGTCGGCATACTCCGGCGTCGCGCTCTTTACGAAAAGCACATCCGTAGCCAGCTCGAAGCGCACGGGAAGGTAGCGCAGTGGGTCGCGAGGATCGCTGGCTGGAGGCGACGAGATGTACGTGTGGCCATCGCCGAGCTCACCGAAGACCGGGCGCAGCAGGTCGTAGAGCTCGGCCGGCGTGAGTCCATTCTCAGGCACGCTGTCGAGCAGCGCCTGGACTCTACGCTTGAACTCCACTTCCCCACCGAAAGCCGAGTAGGGATCGGGGTGCGTTTCCTCCAGCAACGCGATGACGTAGCGCAGATCGTCCAGTACCTGGGAACGTTCGACTCGATCTTGCCCGTTCAGAAGCCC
>JBDHHX010000371.1:0-3390 GCA_039589155.1 Gemmatimonadota bacterium
CTCGGGCTTCCTCGGCTCCGATGATCAAGCCGCCGATGACGGTGAGGTCGCCCGCGATGTGCGACCCCTGCTCGAGCGTGATGTCCCCGTTCACGAGCAACAGGTCGCCGTCCACCGTGCCCGCAAGTTCAACGGGTCCGCCGAGCACACCGACGTCGCCGGTGATCGTGCGTCCCTCTGGTATGCGGGTCCGGCCGCCGAAGCGGATGGTGGACGGACGGTTGTAATAGGCGATCAGCCTGTCTGCCACGCTTCGCGGCAGCTCCTCGCCGGCGGCCAGCGGTGCACGTACGCCCACGGTGACCGTGTCTTGGGCGACGGCGACTGCTTGGACGCCGATGAGAAGGGCTACGGCAATAAGGGATCTGTATGCTTTCATAGGTATCCTCCGCACAGGCAAACTGCGACGCACGCCTGTGTAGAAGCAAACGGAGTGCCTGTGAGCTGAAGCCTGATGTCGTGTGTTTAGGCGTGTTGTGGTGGCGTGGCGCGCCGAGGTCGTGTCAGTAGGAGACAGGAAGCGTGCCGATGCGGCACGGATCGCTAGCGGTCGATGTCGAGCCGTTTCATGCGGCGGTAGAGGTTGGGCCGATCGGTGTTGAGGCGGCGGGCGGCCTCGGCGACATTGCCGCCGGCGTGGTCGAGGGCGTTTCTGATGACGTGGCGCTCGAAGCGATCGAGCATCTCGGAGAGCGAGGCCGCCTCGAGCTCGGCGTTCGCCGGTGCAAGCTGGACGCGAGGCAAGACGGTCTCGACCTCGGCGGCGGCGATGGCACGTTCCGGGTAAAGGATCATCAAGCGCTCGATGGCGTTGCCCAGTTCGCGGACGTTGCCGGGCCAGGCGTAAGCGGAAAGCGCCTTCATCGCCGGTTCGCTGAAGTCAGGTGAGCGCAGGCCGTGGCGGGCACGGAAGCGTTCGACGAAATGAGCGATGAGGAGCGGGATGTCCTCGCGGCGTTCGCGTAGCGGCGGCACGTGGATGGGCATCACGTGAAGCCTGAAGAAGAGATCTTCGCGGAAGCGTCCTTCTTTGACCTCTGTCTCCAGGTCGTGGTTGGTGGCGGCGACTACACGAACGTCGATGGGGATCAGCTCGTCGCCGCCGACGCGTTCGATCTCGCCGGCCTCGATGGCTCGGAGCAGCTTCGCCTGCGCTTCCGGGCTCAGGTCGCCGACTTCGTCGAGGAACAGCGTGCCGCCGCTGGCCAGCTCGAACTTGCCGCGGCGCTGTGAGGTGGCGCCGGTGAACGACCCCTTCTCGTGACCGAACATCTCACTCTCGATGAGATCACGCGGGATCGCCGCGCAGTTGATGCGGACGAAGGGTCCGCGGCTTCGCTCCGAGGTGCCGTGGATAGCCACAGCCACCAGTTCCTTGCCGGTGCCACTCTCGCCGGTGACGAGCACTCGGGAGTCGGTGGCGGCGACGCGGCGGACCAGTGCGCGCACGTCCTCGATGGCGGCGCTGGCGCCGACCATCTTTTGGCCGGGCTCGAGCTCCTGACGTAGAGCGCGGTTGAGGTCGCGCTGGCGGCGCAGCTCGAGGGCCGACTTGAGCGTGATGAGCACGGCCTCGGGTGTGAGCGGTTTCTCGAGGAACTGGAAGGCGCCCAGGCGCGTGGCGCGGACCGCGTCGCCCAGCGTCGCCTGCCCGCTCATCATGACGACGGGGATCTCGGGCCAGCGCTCGGCGATATGTTCGAGGATGTCGAGGCCGCTCTGACCCGGCAGCGCCAGGTCGAGGAGTACTGCGTCGGGCTCTTCGGCGGCGATCTTGCGCAGCCCCTCTTCGCCGGATTCCGCTTCCGCCGTTGAATAGCCCTCGGCCTCGAGGAGGCTGGCGACCATCCGGCGAATGTTGCCTTCGTCGTCGATGATCTGGATGCGCGTCATGCTGTATTACCGGCTAAAGCGCGCCTGCGAAATAGAATTCCAGCCACACTTCCTTTGCCTCGGGGAAGACGAGCTCGGTCCTGAAAACACCCCAGAGGAAGCTGGCACCAACGCCAAACGACCACAACGGGTCGATGCTGTCGTTGGGCCAGTCGCGGGTGTCGCCCGCCCAGCCGATGTCGCCGAAGATGACCGGGGTGACCGCCTTTCGCTTGGGCGACAGCTCTAACTGGGCGAACCAGAATGAGTCGCCGCGCTGGCTGCCGTAAACGAAGCCGCGCACCGTCCTCAGGCCGCCGATGCCCCAGATGCGCTGGAACGGCGCATCGCCGCCTGTCCAGCCGGCCTGCGTATTGAAGGCGACGGCAACGGCTTCGCCGAAATCGACCCGGCCCTCGATGCGCGCGCGAGGCTGGACGTACTCGAAGCCTTCGCCGGTGCCGCCCTCGAAGCCGATGCCGAGCTCGGCGCGATTGGTGGGCCGCGTCCAGTCACCGATGTAGATGGTGCCCTCGAGGTCGCCGCGCCAGAAGTCGCCCTCGTCGGCAGCCGGGTTGGGCTGGAAGACGGTGTCTTGCCATATTCCGGGGATGGCGACGTCGGTGTTCTTCTCCACCGATCGCTGGTTCTCCCACCCGGCTCCCAGCTTCGCGCCGAAACGACCCCACCTGCGGCCCAGCGCCAGGGTCACGCCGCTGGCACGATAGTAGTCGTAGTCGTCGCGGCCGAGGAAGAAGGCGCGGAGGAAATCGGTGTAGCCGCGCTTTCTGTTGGTGAGCTCGCTGCCCATGAAGTGGTACTCGCTGTACCCTGCCAATTGAGCCTGCTTGCTGGGCGCATCGTAGCGGATGTCCGCACGGCCCTTGAAGGCCAGGTCGGCCACGCCGAAACCGACGCCTCCGCCCAGCGACCAGAAGGCGCGGCGCGGTAGGTCGTACCTGCCGAAGAGGCCGATCCCCAGCGCCTCGACGCGGTTGTAGCGGATGAACTCGGGGAGCCGATCGTATTGGATGGAGAAGAGCTTGCGTCCGACGATCTCGTTGGAGAGCGAGCGAGCGCGCCGCTCCAACTCCTCGGCCGACGGCATGGTGAGCTCGGAGGCCGGCTGCTCGAGCGGGCGATCCCATTCGTCGTAGGCCAGCAACGTGTCGTCAGGCGGCCTGACGATCTCCCAACCGCCTTCGGCGGCCCCGGCCCTCACCTGCAGCATATCGCGCTCGGGGAAGACGTTTTCGACGCCGGCGGTATCGGGACCGGCGACCTCTTCTGCTTCTTCCTCGTCGCCCATGCGAATGGCGAGTGTAGCGCCGTCGTTGTAATCGAGATCGGCGCCCTCGTCGAGGCGCAGCGAGTCGGGCGACACCCAGGCGATGGGTTCGCCGGTGTTGATGTCGTAGCGGCCGAACTCGTTCTTGAAAACGATGGGGATCTCGAAGTTGCCGATGAACGGGATGCGCACCATGAGCTCGAGCTCCTGGCGGTGCGGCAGCCAGTAGC
>JBDHHX010000372.1:0-3379 GCA_039589155.1 Gemmatimonadota bacterium
CCTGGATACCTTGCTCCGGAGTTCATCTTCGGTGACACTTTGCCGGACCCCAGGGCGGACCTCTATGCGCTCGGATGTGTCTCGTACTTCCTGCTCACCGGCCGCGACGTGTTCGAGGCAGGGTCCGCCATGGACATGTTGCGCTCCCATCTCGGCGCCACGCCTGCACCACCGTCGCAGCGGGCCCCTGTACCGGTGCCCGAGGAATTGGATCGGGTCGTGCTCCAATGCCTGGAGAAGGATCCCGACAGGCGGCCCGCCTCAGCACTCGAGCTGCGCGAGATGCTGAGAGCGGTACCCGTGGAATCGGCGTGGAGTGATGAACGGGCCGCCAAGTGGTGGGCAGACCACGCGCCCGCGCTCGGTAGGTTTGTCCCCGAGGCCGCGACATTGCCGGGAGCGACGCCGAAGATCTGAACACCCGCCGATCGGGCACCATCTTGCTCGCCAGGCTACCCAAACCCCTGGGCTCGACAGCGGAGATCAGAGTTTGAGGATCGCGCCGAAGAACCATCCCTGCTGCGCGCGGTCAATTCAGAACGCGAACGCGAAAATCAGTCGCACGTTGCGATACTTGATCCCCAGTTCCTGCGGCAGCTCGTCGATGAAATCCCCGCCTTGCCCGATGTCCCGGGTGAGGGTGCTGCTCCCAAACCCGTACCCCAGACCGAGTGTGAAGCCGGCCCCCAGTACCTCGAACGATGCCCCAGCCGTCAGGTAGAAGATGTCCCAGCGGGAGAGGCTCCACGCCGTGCGCGGGTCGGATCCACGGGCGGAAAAATTGGTGCGGAAGCTGGCATACGCCGAGACGGTCGGACTGAAGGTCTGCTCCACTCCCACACCGAAGTTGAGTACGTGATCCAGTTCCTGGGTCAACGGGACGTGTACGGTATCGCCGATGCTCTGCCCCACAAACGGTGCGGGATCGATGACGGTGTACTCATTCACTGAGCCAAACCACTCGGCCGTAGTGTGGATCTTGGTATTCCCGAGTGTGCGTGCCATCCCCAGCGCCAGCGACGGCGGCGACCGGTAATCAACGCTGAGTTTCTGCTGATGGTCCGCCACGAACACCGGGTCTTCATTGCCATCCTGGTCGATGTCTTGCCCAAACACGGTGGCATTCACGACGTACTCGCCTGATCCGAAGAGGTTGATCCTCGGGGTCGTGAGCGTGAGCCCGAGACTCCAGCCTTGCCATTCCCACGCGATCCCAATCTTCCACAGGAGGTCGTAGGTCCAATAGCTGAACCGCCGGTCTTGGATCGAGGTCGCTGCTGCTCCCGCCGCTGAGAACCCCTCGACGAACCCTAACGTTTCCGAGCTCCGACTTCGGGTTGCGACGTAGTTCGAGACTCCCACACCGAACTTGGAGCCGAGTGGTGCCGCCCACGTGAGCCCGAACCACGACTCGTCCAAGTCCGATCCCAGTCGTACTTCGGCGAAGAGATCCTCGAGACCGGGAGGCGGATCCAGGAGGTCTTCGGTCCCGACCTGGATCGTCCCCAGCGTCGACCTGAACCGATGGCGCGTGAAGAACGAATACCCGAGGACATGCCGCCCCAGGAATTTGAAAGGCAGCATTCCGCCAAAGAACCCCGGCGCCACCGTGAACTGAAGATCGTCGAGACCGACGTTGATGTTCCCGGCGCCAGAGACCGTCATGTTGCTCGCTTCGATCACCCTGGATGTAGCGAAGAGATCGGGTGAGTCGATGAGAGCCAACGCGCCGGGGTTGTAGTAGCTGGCACTGATGTCCACGACGGAGCCAACTACCACGCCACCGAGCAGGTTCGAACGCGTACCGTACTGGTGGCTCCAGTAGTGGAAATCCTGCGCGCGGAGGGCACTCGGCGTCACGCCGGCAACGAACAACCCGGCAATCAGGAGTGTTCGCATGCCAAGTCGCTCGCTCAGGAGCCGCCGGCTCAGATAGGCGTCAGTGCTGGCCGTGCGGCACCGATTTCCCCCGAGATCCCAAGCAACGCCTCTGCAAAAGCAGCGAGGATTCGACCCAACGTGATCGAGTGAGGCCGTCTGGCCCACTACTGCGTCGGCCATCCGCTTGTCTCAGGCAACACGACACCGACGTCTTCGGCGTACGCTTCCCACGCTGCCACGAGTCGCTGCAGGATTTCCGGATGCCGATCGGCCAGGTCCTGTGCCTCCCCGGGGTCGACCGCGAGGTCGAACAACTCCCAGTCACTCACGCCGAAGGGTGCCGAGATCCACGTTGCCTTCCACCGTCCCATGCGCAGGGCTCGCCAGCCAAGGAATTCCCACCCGACAGGCTCGTCTTCGTCGCGCACTGCGTTACTTCGGCCTGCAAGCAGGGGGACCAGTGATCTACCCCGCATGGGAAGGACAGCTCTCCCCTCGTAGCGGCCGGGATACTCGGCACCAGCGGTGGCGAGGAACGTCGGCGCGATGTCCATGACATGCGTGAATGCCGTCACGATCTCGTCACGTCCTGACACCCCGGGACCTGTGACGATGAGCGGCGAACGGATGCCACCCTCCGCGATGAATCCCTTGAAGAGCCTGAAGGGCGTCGAACTCGCCTGGGCCCAGCCCAAGCCTTGCGCGATCCGCGAGAACGGCCGTCCCCAATTCTCGAACCGATTGTCGGAATTGCGCTCGACCCACCCTTCGTCGGTGCCTGGGTATTGGTGCATCTCGGCACCGTTGGCACCGTTGTCCGAGAAGAAGACCACCAACGTGTTCTCGTAACGGCCGGTGTCTCGGAGATGGTTGAGAACCCGGCCGACATTGAAATCGACGTTCTCGACCATGGCGGCGTAGATCTCCATGCGCCGCGCCTGCCGCCGTTGCTGCTCGGGTGTGAGATCGGCCCATGCAGGGGCCATCGGAAGCCGCGGTGTCAGCCTGGTTTCCGCCGGAACGAGACCCAGTTCTTTCTGACGCGCAAGGCGTTGTTGCCGCAGAGCCTCATAGCCCATGTCATATTCGCCGGCGTACTTGTCGAGCCAATCGTCCGGCAGGTGCAGCGGGTCGTGCACCGCTGCAAACGACAGATAGGCAAAGAATGGACGGTCGTCTTGCTGCCCATCGATGTACTCGATGACTTTGTCGGTGTAGAACTCGGTCGAGTAGAACCCGCTGGGCACATGCACGCGAACACCGTTTTCCCGATAGGTAGGCGTGTAGTCCACATACATCATCCATTCGTCGTCGAAATGGCTCGCACCACCCTGAAGCAATGTGAACGACTGCTCGAAACCCCGTTCAAACGGATCGCGCTCCTGTTCCTCGCCCAGGTGCCACTTGCCAGCCATGTAGGTGTGGTAGCCCGCATCGTGCAGCAGTGAGGCAACCGAAACCACTCGATCGTTGAGGTAGCCCTCGTAGCCGGGCTGGC
>JBDHHX010000373.1:0-3351 GCA_039589155.1 Gemmatimonadota bacterium
GAGACGGCCGAACATCAAGAGCGCAGGGCCGCCGCCCCGCTCGTAGTCGTCCGGATTCAGCCGCAGCGGGACCCAGTAGAGATGGTTGATCGGGAAGCGGAATCCCTCCGGCATCACGCCCACGACGGTATGCAGCTCGCTGCCGAGTCGCACCAGCCGGCCGATGATGTCGGGATCGGCCTCGAAGTGACGCTGCCACTCCTCGTACGCGATCACGAGTACCGGCGACGCATCCTCGCGTTCGTCCTGGTCGAGCAACGGCCGTCCGAGCACCGGCGGCGTCCGCGCCACGCGGAAACCCGACGCTGTCATCCGGGCAACCGGGACCAGCTCCACGCCTCGGCCCGGGACGATCAGGTTCCGGCGGTCGGCCGTGAACGCGCCGAGGTCCGTGACGGACTCGAGCTGATCGCGCCACGACACGAAATCGTGCAACGACTGTCGATCCGGGTTGCCGGGGTTCGAGACGTTGTTGTTCTGGATCGAGACCACTCGCTCGCCCTGGGGCAGCGGCAGGGTCGGATCCAACAATGAGTCGATGAATCCGAACCCGCCCGCCCCGATGGCGATGGCGACCGACATGCCGATCAGCGAGACCAGCGACAAACCGGGGTACTTCACGACCATCCGATACCCAAGCTTGATGTCGAGCGCCGAGAAGCGGATTTCATCGAAAACCCCAAGCCCGCGGGACGCCCGTGCGGCGTGCCTGTGGCTGTCGATATGGCCGAACTCGATGCGGGCCCGACGAGCCGCCTCTTGGGAGCTGAGCCCTTCGCGGATCAAGTCCTCCGTCCTGAGCTCGAGGTGATGACGGAATTCCTCCGTCATCTCGGCTTCCACGTCGGCGCGGTGACGAAGGCCGTACCAGAGCGAGCGCAGCCGCGCGATGATACTGGACAGCACCGTCAGATCTCCTGCGGCGTGGCGGTGAGGACGGATTTCATCGCCTCTACCAACCGATGCCAGCTCGCCTCCTGCTCACCGAGTTGCCGGCGCCCCGTCCGCGTTAGACGATAGAACTTGGCGCGCCGGTTGTTGTCGGACGTGCCCCATTCGCTCTCCATCAGCCCGTGGTGCTCGAGGCGGTAGAGCGCCGGGTAGAGGGCGCCTTGCTGGATCTCCAGCGCGCCGCCCGAGACCTGCTCGATGCGCAGTAGCACGCCGTAGCCGTGGACGGCGCCGAGCGAAACGGCTTTGAGGATGAGCAGGTCGAGGGTTCCCGGCAGGATATCCGCTTGGTCTGGCATCGTCTTCTCCTATGTAGCTTAGGAGAGAAGATAAGGCCGCCTCTCCTAAGCTGTCAAGGAGAACGCGTGATCCGCGCGCTGCGCCGCCCGGGCTCGACGTTGATCAATACCGGGTCCGCCTGCATATTCCTGCCGCGGCCTGACGGCCAAGGTTAGCCCCGTTAGTAATCTAGTCCTCGTGCAGGCGGGACCATGTCACTGAAGAAGCTGGTCACGGAAGTCCACAGGCGCTCGCTCTGGCAGGTGCTGGGCATCTACCTGGTGGGTGCGTGGATCGCCTACGAGGTGATCCACAACCTGACCGAGGGGCTCGATCTGCCCGAGTGGTTCCCCGCGCTCGCCATCGTCCTGTTCATCATCGGTCTTCCCGTAGTGCTGGCTACGGCTTTCGTGCAGGAGGGCGTACGCGCGCCGGCGTCTGACGATTCGGTCAGCCCTGCTGCGGGCGGCGGCGGCGCCAACCGGCTGTTCACGTGGCGAAACGCCATCGTGGGAGGCGCGCTGGCGTTCGGGTTGCTGGGCTTGGGGACTGCGGCGTGGATGTTCCGCTACAGCGGCGGCGAAGCGGCGGCCGAATACGGGAAGTCGGTGGCGGTGCTTCCGTTTGCGAACATGAGCGCCGACGAGGAGAACGAGTACTTCAGCGACGGGATCACGGACGACATCATCACGCACCTCTCGAAGATCGCCGACCTCAAGGTCATCTCGCGCACGTCGATCATGCGGTACAAGGACACCGAGCTCAGCATCCGCGAGATCGGCGAGGAGCTGGGTGTGGCAACGATCCTGGAGGGCGGTGTCCGCCGTTCGGGTGACCGTGTCCGTATCAACGCGCAGCTGATCGATGTCGAGACCGACCATCACATGTGGGCGGAGATCTACGACCGGCAGCTGACCGACGTCTTTGCGATCCAGAGCGATGTGGCCCAACAGATCGCCGGCGCGCTGCGTGCGACGCTGACCCCGGAAGAGGTACAGCGAATTGAACGGCGGCCGACGGAAAACATCGAGGCCTACGATTACTACCTGCGCGGAAACGCCTACCTGGACCAGGTCGCCTTTGCGCAAGGAAACTACAACCAGGCGATCGAGTTGTACGAGCGAGCGCTGGAGCTCGATCCGCAGATGGCCGCCGCCTGGTCGAGGATCTCGATTGTTCACTCCAGGACGTACTGGAGCTACTTCGATCACACCCCTGAACGGCTGACGATGGCCCGTGGGGCGTTCGAGCTGGCGTTCGAGATCGAACCGGAGCTGCCTGACGCCCACGTGGCCGCCGCCTACTACTACTACTACAGCAGCCGCGATTACCAGAACGGTCTCGCCGAAACCGCGGTCGCACTGGCTGCTGAGCCCAACAACGTCGATGCGTTGGAAGTGCAGGGCTGGATGTACCGGCGGCTCGGCCAGTGGGACCGGGCGGTGGAGAACCTGAATCGGGCGGCGGCTCTCGACCCGCGATCGACCGCTCGTCTGAGCACCGCCGGCGAGACGTTCTACTACGTCGGCCGCTACGAAGAGGCGGAGCGTATGTTCCTGCGGGCGTTGGCGATGAATCCAGCAGACGCCCAGGCCTTGCGGCTGCGCGCCCTGATCGCCGCCAGCGGGTCGGGTGACGCGCCAACGGCTCGAGCGCTCGTGGATGAGGCTGTGGCCACAGGTCAAGAAGGTGCTCTGTCGCCCGTCGACGACTTGCAGCCCTGGTGGCTGCTGCGCGTCGTCGCTGGCGATGATACTGGGTTACTGGATCGGTTGTCTTTCTCGACTTTCGGCGGTGACTCGATCGATTACTACCTGGCGATCGGGCAGTTGAATGTTCTGAATGGTGACCTGGTCGCCAGCCGGGCCGCCTACGCTTCGATCGCTGAGATCCTCGAGCGACGGATCGCTCGAGAGCCGAACGATGCGCGCTACCACACCTCGCTTGGCGTTGCCTACGCGGGCTTGGGTCGCTCGGGCGAAGCGATAGCCGAAGCGCGGCGGGCGATCGAGCTGTTGCCGATGGATCGCGATGCGATGTGGGGTCGAGCCCACATCGACAACCTGGCATGGGTCTACGCCATGAGTGGATACCACGACGAAGCGATCGAGCAGCTCGAGA
>JBDHHX010000374.1:0-3344 GCA_039589155.1 Gemmatimonadota bacterium
AAAACCATTCCTATGCCGTCTCCGGCTGTAGCTCTCGCACCTTCGGGATGCCCCAGGCCGTGGCTACGGCCAGGAAGATCCAGAGCAGGTCGAAGCCGTTGACCATCACGGTCAGGCTGGCGCCGAACATCTGGATCACGCCGACCGAGAACATCGACATCTCCGCCACCGCCTCGACGCCCAACTCCTCGCCCAGGTACTGCTTGAGGGCGGCGACGAAGGTGAAGTACTTACCGATCAACAGCCCCAGAACGGCGGCGGCGACCGCCACCAGCTGCAGCGGCCGGCCGCGCCGGCCACCGGCGAACAGCACCACGCCGACGCCCGCTAGCCAGCCGACTCCCCAGGCGATCCAGCCGATCTCGTAGCCGGTTGCCGTGGCGATCAGCCCCCAGACGACGCCGCCGATCACGGCGCCGATCACGCCGCCCACCATGGCGGGCAACAGCGATCCGAGACTGAACTCCTCCTCTGTCACCACGTCGGCAAAGACCCTCTCCACCAGCTCGGTCGCGATATCCTCCTGGATCCCGCCAGCCATGAGCCGGGTCTTGATCGTTCCCTTGTCAGCGCCCGATTGGGCCTGCTCGGTCACGAAGGCTGTGAGCTTTTCGAGCGCCTCGGCGCCGGCGTTGGCCTGTGGCTGATCGGACATGCTAATACCTCTCCCTGTCGGGATAATTGCACGGCGTAATTGCAAAAAACCAAGGTTATTCTGGAGCGAGGGAGTACGCTAAGCCCAGAAAGGACAGGGATTTCGGGGTCCCGCGACCGCCGGGACTCCCCTTATATGGTCAAGATATGTGCCGGCACCGGTTCCAAGTCCTAGTTCTAGTCCTAGTCCAATCGTAGTCGTAGTCATCAGCCCCGGGTCAAGGCATCGGGACGGATCGTGGCTTCTAACTAGGACTAGGATTGGACTACGACTACAACTGGGACTACGTGGTGAAAGGTTACCGGTGAGGTTACGGAGTCGTTACCGGAGGGGTGAAACGGGCGATGCGGCCGTCGACCCCGGCGGCCCAGACGAGGCCACTGGGCGCTGCCGCCACGGTGTTGTAACTGAGGTTGTCGAGGAAGGTCCAGGTGGCGCCGTCGTCGGCGGAGTAGCCCCAGCCCGACGGGCCGACGGCCACCAGTGCCCAGCCGTCGCCGGCCCGCGCATAGACGGCGCCGTAGCGGACGCCGTTGGGCCGGGAACGGCCGACCAGCGACCAGCTGACGCCGCCGTCCCGGGTGCGCAGGACGTTGCTGCTCGAGTCGCCGGGCGCCTGGTAGTTGCCGCCCACGGCGACGCCGTTCAGCGGGTCGCGGAAGGCGAGTCCGAAGATTCCGGTGGAGGCGTTAGCGGGCAGCGGCGTCTCGGCGACCGTCCAGCTGCGGCCGCGGTCGCTGGACATGAGCACCCGGGCGAACGCGCCGCCGCCGGTGCCGATCCAGACGTGGGAGTCGCCCGCCACGCTGATTGCGGTGCCGCTGGCGGCGAAACCGGCTTCACCGGGCAGAGGCGGTGGAATGTTCTGCGCCGGGACCGGTTCCCAGCTGGCGCCGCCATCCGCTGTGGTGACGATGAGAAAGCTGCCGTCCACCGGGTCGCTGAAGGCGACGCCGTTCAGCGCATCCCAGAAGGCCATCCCGTCGAAGAAGACGCCCGGGCTGCTGTTGGCGTAACGCTGGACCCAGGTGTCGCCGCCGTCCGTCGTCCTGTAGATGCCGGCGCGGCCGCCGTCGAAGCTCGTGCCCAACAAGATCGCCGTGCTGTCGTCGATGGCGTGCACGTCGATGAAGAAGAGGTCCGTCGCGCCCGCCACCGTGTCCGCTTCCCACGTGGCGCCACCGTCGACGGTCCGCGCGAAGGCCCCATCACGGCCCGCCGCCCAAACCACCGAGTCGCTGACCGCGCTCAGCCCGCGGAACTCCGCGTCCGTCCCGCTCGACTGCAGCAGCCACTGCCCCTGTGCCGAGCTGACGGCGCAGAGCGATGCACACGCGATCGATAGGGCGATTCTAATCACGACTCGAACAAGCCAATTAAGAATTCTGAACTCCCCGAATCCCCGATTCCCCGAATCCTATTCGAGAATTCCCATCCCAATACCTAATACGGCATCTCCTCGTCACTCAATCCAAAGTGATGCCCCAACTCATGCACGACCGTATCCTTCACCTCGTTCACGACCTCTTTCGACGTCGTGCAGGCGCGCAGGATCGGACCCATGTAGATGTAGATGCAGTCTGGCAGGCCCGTGTAGCTGCTGCCGCGATCGATTTGCGGGACGCCAACGTAGAGACCGAACAGCTCTTCCGAGTCCGTGTCTTCGTTCATGCCCAGCTCGCGAAGATCGTCGGGGTTCGGCTCGTCCTCCACCACGATCGCGACGTTGTCCAGCCGCTCGGCGAACTCGTCGGGTAACTCGTTCAGCGCCTGCTTCACGAGCCCCTCGAAATCGCCCCGGTCCAGTTGCGCCACCATGCGGCTTCGCGCTGCCGCCGCTATCGCGTGACGACCAGGATCCCGGTCTCGATCACGCTGATCGGATCGGAATTCGCCCGTACCTGGAAGATGTAGCGGCCCGGCGGCGTGCCGATGCCATTGTTCGGGCCGTTCACCGTCCCGTCGTCGCACCCGGCCTGCAGCGCCGCACCGCCGACCAATAGCGCCACCAGCAACGGCAGTCCGTACTTACGTCGCCGCCGGCCGTCGCTCAACAAGAACAGCCCCAGGCCCAGGGCCGGCAGACCCAGACCCAGCGCGCCGGGCCAGGCGATCGCCGCCAGGTCGCGGGCCGCGTCGTCCGGCACGACGTTGGCGATGCCGGTTTGGTTTGTCGCGATCGTCAGGAACGACGTTACGCCGCCGGCGCCCGGAATCACTGTGTCCTGGGTGAAGCTGCAGGATGTGAAAGGCGGCTGGCTGATGCAGCGCAGGGCGACGGGGTCGTTGTAGGGGCCGCCCACCGGATCGACATCGATGGCGTAACGGGCCGAGCCGCCCTGGTTCGTGATGATGCTGTCCGGCCTGATGGTGACGGCGTAACCGGTGGCCTGCACGCAGGCGGAGAATTCGGATGTGCTGCCGTCGGGACTCGTCGCGGTGGCCGTCACGTATTCACCGGGATCGATCACGCCGGCGACGAGCGAGAGCTCGACCTCGCCGTTGCTGCCCGTCGTTACGACATCGCGGGACAGGAACGTCTCTCCTTCACCGTGGTCGGAGGCGTTGCAGCTGGCGCTACCGAAGATTTCGATGTCGAAGGCGGTGCTCGCCGTGCTGCGCATAACGCCCTCGACGAAGGTCGCCGCTCCGATCCGCGCCGAGTTGATGACCGGATAGTTCTGCAGGT
>JBDHHX010000375.1:0-3340 GCA_039589155.1 Gemmatimonadota bacterium
GCCGGCCTTCCCAGATACCGGGCGGAGACTCGAACGCCGCCGGTGTCTCGCGACTGATCTCCAGCCACAACGATGCCAGAAAGGCACCCACGGTGGCGAAGACGAGAGCGAGGACGACGCCACGCGCCCACCTGATCATCGCGCCGCCAGCTCGTTCCAGAAGTCCACCGTCTCCTGGCTGAGCGGCTTGCCATCACGAAGCCGCCAGGCGATTCGGAGCGCGCAAACGACTCCGAGCACCTCGTTCTCCTCCGCGGGCAGACGGGAGCGCAGATCCCGGCGCTCGTCCGATTCGAAACCGCGACCCGGCTCCAGGTAATCGGCCATGAACAGGAAACGACCCAGCCGGCGCAGACCCGGGCGGCCGAGAGTGTGGCAGGCGATGGCCTCGAGCAATTCCTCGTCATCGACCCCTTCGCTCCGCAGCCGCTCCGCAGCCGCCGGACCATGACGCACCATCTTGGGAAGATCAGCTGCCTCGACGATGAGCGAATCCGGATCGGCGTCTCGCAGCGAGTCGTGCAGCCAGGCCGCAGCGGTCCAGCGGTTACGGTCATCGCTGCCCAGGCCCAGACTCTCGGCCCACGACCCCATCAGCTCAGCCACTCGCTCCAGATGTGGCACGCGGTCCGCCTTCACCTGCGACCATTCGGGCAGACGGCCGCCCGACGCGGAGAGGATAATTGGATGCAAGTCAGAATCGGTCATACGTGACGCGGCACGCCGCCCGAGACTCGCGGGTTCAGGCGTGACCGGGGCACCGTTCCGCGGCGCGATGGTGGTAGAGGGCGGCCTTCAGGGCGAGGAGACCCGGAGTCCACGATCCAGGATCCGGTTCTGTTCGTCGACAAAGACAACGCGTGGTTGGTGATCGGCGACCTCCGACTCATCGTAGTGGGCGTAGTTGATCAGGATGACCCGATCGCCAACCGCGCCCAGCCGTGCCGCTGCGCCGTTCAGCGCCAGGACGCCCGAACCGCGCTCGCCCGGCAGAATGTAGGTCTCGAGCCGCGAGCCGTTGTTGACGTTGACGACCTGTATGCGCTCGTACGGCACCAGGTCCGCGGCATCGGCGAGGTCCATGTCGACGGTCAGCGAGCCCTCATAGTACAGGTTCGCTTCCGTCACCGTGGCGCCGTGAATCTTCGATTTGCAGAGTTCTCTTCGCATCTCTCATCACATTTATGAGCTACTCATTTGCTGCCTATATTATAAAGCTATACGAGGTCCCGCCGGTTTCAAAGTAGCCCCTCCAGGCCGGGGTCGGGCCGAGCCAGGCGGCAGTTGTCGATCAGCCGGGTCGTGCCGACCCGCGCCGCGGCCAGCGCCACCGCCTCAGCCCCTGCCGTCGCCACCGGTTCCAGCTCGCTGGATGAGACCAGCTCAACGTACTCCACCTGGGCACCGGCGGATTTCATGGCTTCCCGAATCAGCGCCTTCAGCTGCTCGCCGTCGCGTTCACCCGAGCGGTAGGCGGTGACGGCGGCGGCGAGGCCGCGGGACAGACTGAGAGCGCAGGTCCGTTCGTCCGCCGACAAGTACTGATTGCGGGAGCTCATCGCGAGGCCGTCGGGCTCGCGCACGGTCGGAGCCACCTCGATTACAACCGGCATGTTCAGGTCGTCGACCATCCTGGTGATCAGCACGGCCTGCTGGAAATCCTTTTGGCCGAAGACAGCGACATCTGGCCCAACGATGCCGAACAGCTTAGCGACTACGGTAAGAACACCCTCGAAGTGGCCGGGCCGGGTGGCGCCACAGAGACGGTCGGCCAAACGCTTGGGTACGACGGCGGCGGTCAGCTGGGCAGGATAAAGGTCATCGTCGGTGGGCACGAAGACGAGGTCGGTGCCACGGTCGGCGGCGAGATCGAGGTCGCGTTCCAGGCTGCGCGGGTAGGCGTCCAGATCTTCGTTGGGCCCGAACTGCAGGGGGTTCACGTAGATTGACATGACGGCATAGTCGGCGAGCTCGCGGCAGCGGTCCACCAGACTGAGGTGGCCTTCATGAAGGAAGCCCATGGTGGGAACGAAGCCGACGCGCTTGCGCGCCGCCCGAGCACGTCGGACCTCTTCCCTCACCTCGGAGATCGTTTGAACACGCTTCACGGCAGGATGATTCGCCCGTTCACTCGTAGGAATGTTCGGGGCCGGGGTACTTCCCTTCCTTAACGTCGCGGACGTAGTCGGTGACTGCCCCGCGGACATCGCCGGCCAGGTTCGCGTAGCGCTTCAGGAACCCAGGACTGAAGCCCTCGTTCAGTCCCAGCATGTCCGGCAGAACGAGCACCTGGCCATCGCACTCGACCCCGGCGCCGATCCCGATGGTCGGGATCGGCACGGCGCGGGTGATCTCGCCGGCGAGTTTTTGCGGCAGCATCTCCAACACCATGCTGAAGCAACCGGCATCGGCCAGTCGTCGCGCATCGGCGAGGGCTCGCTGGCGCTCTTCGTCGGCGCGGCCCACCAATCTGTAGCCGCCCAGCTTGTGGACCGACTGTGGTGTGAGCCCAATGTGGCCCATGACCGGTATGCCGGCATCGACGACGCGCTGGATGGTGGCCGCCATCGTTTCCTGACCGCCCTCCAACTTGACCGCCTGAGCGCCGGTCTGCTGGAGAACGCGCCCGCAATTGCGGATCGCCTCTTCAGACGAGACCTGGTAGGTCAGGAACGGCATGTCGACGACGAGCAAAGCTCGCTGGAGTCCGCGACCTACCGCCTTGGCGTGGTAGATCATCTGCTCCAACGTGACGGGCAGCGTCGAGTCTTCGCCGGCGACGACCTGTCCCAGCGAATCGCCGACCAGCACACAATCGACGCCCGCGTCATCGACCAGCCCGGCCATGAGGAAGTCGTAGGCGGTGAGCACGGCGATCCGCTCGCCACGTTCTTTCATGGCGACCATTTCGAGGGTCGTCAGGCGACGTTGCGGTTTATCTGCGCTCGAAGACATGTCGATTGGGTCGATCTCGGCAGGAAGAAGCTCACGCGAGGATCCAAGCTAGGCGCGCCCGCTTTTGCTGTCAAACACTGCAGCCAGCACATTATTTAAGTAGAAGGAATTTGCCCCACTTGCGCTCGTCGCCCACGCGGATCACATAGCCGTAGACGCCGGCGGCCGCCGTCTCACCGTTGGCCAGGCGACCGTTCCAAGCGAACGGCTCCAGCGGCGTATCCGGATCAAGCTGGCGGCGCTCTTCGTACATCAGGATGCCGGAGACCGTATAGACCTTGAGCGTCGCTCGCAGCGGCTCGGTACCGCGGCTGATCAGAAACGGCAAGCGGACCGCATCTACGTCGTACGGATCGAACGGGTTCGGGTAGGCGGGTTGGAGTTG
>JBDHHX010000376.1:0-3305 GCA_039589155.1 Gemmatimonadota bacterium
ATCGGCACCCGTATTCGTGAAACTCCAGGCCACGTCGCGGTTGAACCCGATCACGACCACCGGGCTGCCGGGGATCGTCACGCCGTATACGTCCAGCACGCCGGGGACGACCAGGTGTGCCTCGTACCAAATCGACGGCAGGCTGAGACCCAGATGCGGATCGCCTGACAACAACGCGTAACCCGCTTCGGTTCGCTCCGGCGATACGACCCAGTTGTTGCTGCCCAGAACCCGGTCCGCTTCGATGTTCGAGGCCAGCGGGCCCAAGAACGCCTCGATGTCATCGGCAAGCTCGGCCGCCAGCTCGTCGGGCTCGCCCGGAGGAGGGATTGTCGGGAAATCGTAGCGAGCGGCGCTGCGGCCATTGGGCTGGATCGGCTGTTGGATCGGGTTGTTCACGGGCAGCAGAGCGTCGGTCGCCACGCTTCCCACCTTGCCTGCGGCGCGCAGCCTTAGCAGATCGGTCTGCATACCGTAGGTGAGGTTCCAGCCCATCTGCTTCAGAAGGTAGAAGGAGTAGACGGGCTCCCAGCGCGACGGTGTCACACCCAAGACTCGGTATTCCAGTGGAACATCCCGGGGGCCCAGCCCGTCTATCCAGGCATTGACGCCTTCGGCGTACGCGGTGATCATGCGCGCCGCCGCGGAGCCCTGATCGAGCGCTGCAAAGTCACGCTGGGCACTCCACGCGAGCCCCAGTTCGCGGATGTAACGATCGTAGCCGAACGCACTGAACCCAACGAGCTCTGAAACGCGGCCCGCCGCTGAACGCCACCGCATCTCCAACTGGAATAGGCGATCGCGCGCTACCGCGTAACCCAACGCTCGCGCCGCGTCCTCAGAGCTGGCGGCGAAGATATGTGGCACGCCGCGAACGTCGTATACGACCCGCACAGGTTCGTCAAACGAGGCAAGTACGATCGTCTGTCGATCGGGTAGCTCGGCGTTTGACGCTACCGCCCATACGCCATGCCATGGGTCGAGGAGCTGTCCCAAGGGCGGCAGCGGTCCGATGCGCCGGGCCCCCGCATAGGCCACGCCGGCGAGAATGGCCGCCGCGACCAGCCCACTGATCAGAGTTCGCTTCTGCATGCGCTGGCTTCTGTCTCCGTTCGATCTCTCAGTCAATACCGACCCGCGTGCTGCGCCGCTCCAGCAACAGAACGTCACGCCAACGACCGGCGAGCTGACCCAGCCGCTCGCGACAGCCTATGACGCGGAACCCGTGCTTCTCGTGAAGCGCGACGCTCGCATCGTTGCCGTCAAAGATGCCCGCCTGCAGCGTCCAGATTCCGTTCGCCTCCGATTCCTTCACGAGTCCGCCCAGCAGTAGCGATCCGACGCCGCGCCCGCGTGCGTCGGCGGAAACATAGACGCTCACCTCCGCCACCCCGGCGTAGACGCAACGATCGGAAACCGGCGTCAAGGCGGCCCATCCCATGACCCGGCCTTCCCCGACGGCGACCAACCGGCCGTACTCGACGTGTTCGGCAGACCAGGTCTCCCAATCGGGGGCCGAGTCCGTCTCGAACGTGGCTTCGCCAGTGGCGATCCCCTCGACGTGGATCCGGCGCACGTCCTCCCAGTGCTCAGGAGCCATAGAGATTATGCTGACCATGGCCATGAAGATCGCGACCGGCCGCAGCCCGTCAAGATGCCCGGCGCTTGATCGGAAGCCCTTTCGGCGCTACATGTAGCCGCTTCACAGGTTCTGGCGTATCCCTCCAATGCGATGAGGTTGGATTTGAGCGGACAGAGCGGCGACCCAACGTGGGCAGCCTTCCAGATGCAGGAGTTGCTAGCCAAGCACCAGCAGGCCGGAAAACCCTGGTTCCCTTTCCTGGCCTTGTCAACGATGACCGCTGGGGTCTATGTCCTGCCGGAAGCGGGAGTGGATCCCCAGGAGCCCCACCAGCGTGACGAGCTCTACTTCGTTGTGAGCGGGAAGGCAAAGCTGCAGGTTGAGGACGCCAGCATGAGCGTCGGCCCGGGCAGCACTGTGTTCGTGAAAGCCCGCGTCGATCACCGGTTCTTCGATATCGAGGAAGAGCTCAAGGTGCTGGTCTTCTTCTCGACTGCCGACCCTTGATCATAAGCCAGGTGCGCCGGGCTACGGTGCTTCGTCCGCCGCTTCATTCATCGCTTCGGAGTAGGCCCGATAGCGATCGCGGATTCGAGTCACGTAGTCCACCGGCTCCCGGCAACGGCAGTAGCCGTGACGGGTACGACTGTGGTACTCCCGCTTGCTCAGCAATGGCATCACGTCGGCCACCTCTCCAAACCAAACGTCAGGGTCGCCTCCCAACTCGGCCGTCAAACGACGCGCATCGTTGACGTGTCCCCTGCCTGCATTGTAGGCGGCGAGGGCGAACCAGAGTCGGTCCTCATCGTCCGGGATCTCATCGAACCGATTGTAGAGCTGGTACAGGTACATCACTCCGGCGTGGACGCTCTGATCCGGATCGTGTAACGACTCGAAACCCAGTTCACGTCCCGTTGCCGGCATGACCTGCATCAGCCCCACGGCGCCCGCGAAGGAGACTACTGTCGGATCGAACCGGCTCTCTTGATAGGACTGTGCGGCAACCAGTACCCAGTCGATCTGGTAGCGGTTGGCGTAGTTGCGGAACAGTTCGTCGTACGGCGACAGTATGCCAGTCAGAGCGCTGCGAGCCGTGGCGTGTCTTCGGACTCGCATCGAGGAATTGAAGTATTTCCGGCGTGTGATGTTGTAGAACTCGCCCCTGTACTCGGCACGGAAGAATGAGTCGACGGCGGCTTTGAGCTCGGCGTCGGCTTCGCGCATCGCCCACGCATGTTCCAGTGAATCGCCGACAGAAAACGCTGCAACGATATCTTCACGCCAGGTCAACTCGATATCCAGGATGTTACTATCCGCAATCGTAAGATCGTAGTCACCGCGGGCCACGCCATCGATGATGTCTTCCGTCTCCAGCGCCTCGGACGCGGCGACCAGTTCGACGGCGATTCCCTGCTCCTGCAGCGCTCGTACCGTATCCCAGTACGAGCTGCCGCGCCGCACCACAACCGTCCGGCCACCAAGATCCGCCGGCCCGACCATCATCGAGTCCGCCGGGCGCGCCACCACGATCTCTGACACGTACGCGTAGAGTCGCGAAAACTGGACGCCGAGATCGGCGCGTACCGCGGTGGCCGTCATTCCCGCTGCCACGATGTCGCCTCTCCCCTGCTGCAGCCATGTGAGCAGGCCCGCCCGGGTGGGGACGACGATGAACTCGGCATGCAGTCCGTGCCGCTTGGCAAACTCTCGGGCCAAGTCATAC
>JBDHHX010000377.1:0-3295 GCA_039589155.1 Gemmatimonadota bacterium
CGTGTAGGCGTGATCGTACTGGTCGAGAAAGAAGTGGTCACGGATGCCGATGATGCTATCCCCTGCCAGCAGTTCACGCCTGCGTATCGCCGGCAGGTACTCGCGTGCGACCTCTTCATCGGTCAACTCGAGTCCATAGATCGGTTCGGCAAGCTGCGAGTATCGGTAACCGCCGCTGCCGTCGGTGATCAAGGCGAGATCGACGTCACCGTCCAGGAAGTGAGTGATCTTGTAGACGGTGGCAGCGAACATCGCCTCGTCGTCGGGGTGGGCGATGACGATCAGAACCTGTACGCGTTCGCCGTCCTGGGCCGCCAGGTTTGCGGGCGACAGGGCGGCGAGGGCGCAGGCGAGCGCTACGGCGCCGATCCGGCAGCCGCGCATCACTTCACTCCGACTTTCTTGACCAGGTCGTCAAAGCGGGGGTCGGGCCTGAGCGGCTCGTAGCCCGGGTCGAGGTGCAGATAGATGAGCCCTGCGGAGCGCGCCTCGAGCGCGCTGTCCAGGCAAGCGAAGGCGCAATCCAGGTCGCCGAGGGCGGCGTGTCCCATCGCCAGGATGTCTGCCCTCATGTATGTCTGCTTCGCTTCCTCGGTCAATCGCTCCATGATCGCCCGTGCTTCTTCCGCTTCGCCCATGCCAGCGAGCGCGCGCACGATCAGGGCGTCGTAGCAACGGACGCTCGATTCGAGAGATTGCCCGCGGCGGTACCAGTCGAGCGCCTGTTCGGGCTTACCCAGCCCGAGATGGGCGGAACCCATGTCCAGGTACGACTGAAAGTAGTTCGGGTTCATCGCCAGCGTCTTCTGGCTCTGCTCGATGGTCCCCGCGTAATCCCTTGAATAGAGCAGGAAGCGAGCCCGCCAGCGGCTGTGGTGGGGGGCGAGCGGATCGAGCACGAGGGCGGCCTGCATCTCCTCGATCGCTTCGTCCAACTTGCCTACTGACGGCAGCGTGCTACCGAGAACGAAGTGTGCTTCAGCATAGTTGGGATTGAATTCGACTGCCTTACGCAGCTCGCCCTCGGCTCCGGCGAAGTCCCACTCGTACCAGCAGAGCACCTTTCCGATGGAGGTGAAGGCCTCGGAGAGGCTGGGCTCGAGTTCGAGCGCTTTCACCGCCGCCTCCTTGGCGCGCGGGTAGGCGTCATCGGGCTCGACCCAATCGTCAGCGAGAATGCTCCAGCAATCGGCAATGCCGGCATAAGCGCGGGCATAGCCGGGGTCGTTTTCCAGCGACTGTTGAAACAGGTCGAGCCCTTTGTTGAGATCCGGCTCCGTTTCCTTGCTGAAGAAGAAGCGACCCTTCAGGTACAGGGTGTAGGCCTCCATGTTCTGGGTCGTCGGCACGACGATGTGTTCCGTCTCGCCGACGAGCCGCAGCTTGAGGGCATCTACGATCGCCTTGGAGACCTCGTCCTGGATTGCGAACACGTCCTCGAGCTGGCGGTCGTAGGTCTCCGACCAGAGGTGATAGCCGTTATCTACATCGATGAGCTGAGCGTTGAGTCGGATCCGGTTGCCGATCTTCCTTACGCTGCCCTCCAATACGTGGGCGACACCCAGCTTCTCACCGACCTGGCGAACGTCGACTTCCTTGCCCTTGAAAGCGAAGCATGAGGTTCGCGAGGCGACCTGCACGCCAGGCAGCTTGCCGAGGGCGTTGATGATCTCCTCGGTCATCCCGTCGCTGAAGTACTCGTTCTCCGGGTCGGCGCTCATGTTGGCGAGCGGCAGAACGGCGATGGATTGCTTGGGCGGTGCGCTACGGGTCACGGCCGGCGCGGCGCCCGGCGGCGTCGCGCCGCCGGCCTGGATCTCGGCCAACGTTTCGGCGAACTCGGCCGCGGTCGGGAAGCGGTCGACGGGCGTACGAGCGAGGGCACGGGTCGTCGCCGCGTCGATGGCTTCGGGCACGTCGCGCACGGCGCGTACCTTGGGGATCGGGGCAACGAAGCGCTTGGTGATCACGGCTTGCGTGTTGGGCCCAGTGAACGGCGGCTCGCCGGCGAGCATCTCGTAGAGAACGCATCCGAGGCTGTAGAGGTCGCTGCGTCCATCGATGTCTGACTCGCCGGAGGCCTGCTCGGGACTCATGTAGGCGGCAGTACCCAGCATCATTCCGGTCTGGGTGATCTCAGCCTCCGCTTCGGACAACGCCTTGCCAATGCCGAAGTCGGCGACCATGGCGGAACGATCCTGGAACAGGATGTTCTCCGGCTTGATGTCGCGGTGCACAACATTGTTACGGTGTGCGTAGTCCAGTGCCGAGGCGACCTCACGGGTGATGCGCAACGCTACATCGAGCGGCAGCTGCTTTTCGGAGTCGAGCCGCTCGCGGAGTGAGTTCCCCTCCATGTTGGGCATGACGTAGAACAACAGGCCGTCCACGTTCCCAGAATCGTATAGCGGAAGGATGTGGGAGTGCGTCAGGCCGGCGGCCATCTTGATCTCGCGCAGGAAGCGGTCGGCGCCGATCTCGGTGGCGACCTCGGGCCTCAGAACCTTGAGCGCGACCTTGCGGTCATGCCGCAGGTCGTGAGCCAGGAAGACGATCGCCATACCGCCCTGGCCCAGCTCACGCTCCACGCTGTAGCGGCCTTCGAGGCCCTGGTCGAGACGCTCCTTGAGATCCATCATAGCCGCATAATATGCGGGCGGCCGGACCCGGCTGCCAGTAGTGGTGGCCGCTCCCGCTCTGGAGAGCTAGAATCATACAACAGCCAACGGATGGGCAGAATGTCCCGAATCACCTACTGGACGGCGGTCGCGCTGGTGTGCTTTGCGGCCATACTCGTGGCCTGCGACGATGAGGTGACGCCGCCGGAGCCGGTACCCGGCGACCTGGTGGTTACGCTGGTTTCGCCAAACGGCGCGGAAGGCGCTGTCGTTCTCGAGACGGCGGACGAGGGGATCGAAGCGATCCAGTCGCTGGCGGGCGAAGCCCACCACTGGCGGAACGACGGTGTGAGCCGGATCGTCGTCCTGCTGGAGGAGCCGGGTGAGATCCGCTTCGTCTTGAGCCTGACGGACGTGAACCGGCCGCCGGCAATTGAGATACTCGAGGTGGCTGCCCCCGACAACGGGCTGCGGGACGATCTCTCGGAATACGCGTTCGATACGGCCGTCATCGAACCGCAGGTGCTCGTCCGATGACGACCGGGCGGTTCGCGATCGTGATGGCAATGGCTGCGACTCTGGTTCCCGGCGTCGGCCTCGCACAATACGTTGAGCTGCCGCCCGGAACCGCCGCCAGGCGTCTGCCATCCCACCTCTACGAACGTGTTCGCCAGGAT
>JBDHHX010000378.1:0-3282 GCA_039589155.1 Gemmatimonadota bacterium
CCCCGACGTCACCTCGAACCTCGCCTGGGCCAACGACAACCGCACCCTGTTCTATGTCAAGCAGGACCCGGAGACGCTGCGCCGGTACCAGGTCTACCGGCACGTGCTTGGCACGGACGTGGCCGAAGACGAACTCGTATACGAGGAAACCGACGTAGAGTTCAGCAGCTATGTCTTCAAGACGAAGTCGAAAGCCTACGTCATCATCGCGTCAGACCAAACGCTGAGCAGCGAATACCGTTTCCTCGATGCGAATGACCCGATGGGCGAGTTCAGCATCATCCAGACGCGTGAACCGGACATGCTCTACAGCGTCGACCATTACGGCGACAAGTTCTACATCCGCACCAACCTCGAGGCAGAGAACTTCCGCCTGATGGAGACACCCATCACAGCGACGGAGAAGGAGAACTGGCGCGACGTGATCCCGCATCGCGATGACGTCCTGCTGCAGAATTTTGAGATCTTCAGGGACTACCTGGTCCTCTCGGAGCGGAGTGAGGGTCTCATCCAGCTGCGGGTCATCCCCTGGAACGGCGAAGGCGATCACTACATCGATTTCGGCGAGCCGGCGTACTCGGCTTACATCAGCACCAACCCGCAGTTCGATACCCAACTGCTCCGTTACGGCTACTCGTCGATGACAACGCCCAGCTCCGTCTTCGACTACGACATGGCGACGAAGGAGAAGACGCTACTCAAGCAGGACGAGGTGCTGGGTGGCTTCAACTCGGCGGACTACAAGACCGAGCGACTCTGGGCCACCGCCGAGGATGGAGTGAAGGTGCCGATCTCCATCGTATACCGTAAGGGGATCGAGCTCGACGGCAGCAACCCATTGCTGCTTTACGGCTACGGCTCCTACGGGTCGAGCATGAGCGCGTCGTTCAGCGCCACTCGGTTGAGCCTCATCGATCGCGGCTTCGTCTATGCCGTCGCCCACATCCGCGGCGGCCAGGAGATGGGGCGCTGGTGGTACGAGGACGGAAAGCTGCTCAACAAGATGAACACCTTCACCGACTTCATCGCCTGCGGCAAGCACCTGGTCGAGGCCGGCTACACGTCGCCGGAGCGGCTCTACGCCATGGGCGGCAGCGCCGGCGGCCTGCTCGTGGGAGCGGTGGCCAACCTGGCGCCTGAGCTGTTCGACGGGATCGTCGCCCGGGTCGCCTTCGTCGATGTCGTCACCACGATGCTCGACGAGAGCATCCCTTTGACGACCGGCGAATTCGACGAGTGGGGGAACCCAAAGGAAAAGATCTACTTCGACTACATGCTGTCTTACTCGCCGTACGACCAGGTCGAGGCGAAGGACTACCCGGCCATGCTGTTGACCGCGGGCCTCCACGACTCGCAGGTCCAGTACTTCGAGCCGGCCAAGTGGGCCGCCAAGCTGCGCGCGCTCAAGACCGACGACAACGTGCTCTTGCTCAAGACGAACATGGAGGCGGGTCACGGCGGCGCGTCCGGCCGCTTCGAGCGTTACCGCGAGACCGCCTTCGCCTACGCGTTCCTGCTTGACCAGGCGGGCCTGGCGGCGGATCTGACCCCGTAGTCGCCTGCTGCTCGGGTACGCCCGCCAGGACTACCTCAGGCCTGGCGGGCGACCTGCACGATAGGCCGGCGTGCCGCGCGTCGCGCCGGGAAGAAACCGCCGATCAGTCCCATCACCAGCGCGAAGATCAGCCCCCGCATGAGCAGACCCGGCGTGATGCGGAAGGCGAACGCCACCTCGCTGAACGACTGCCAGTTGGTGGTGCTGGTGATCATGCCGTTCAGTGGCAGCGACAGGATGCACCCGAGCACTCCACCGACCAACGCGATGATCCCCGCCTCGATGAGGAACGAGAACAGCACGCTGCCAGGCTTGAAGCCGAGGGTGCGGAGCACGGCAATCTCCGGCGCCCGTGCGCTTACGGCCGCGTACATGGTATTGATCGCACCGAAGATGGCGCCGATCGCCATGATCCCGGCGATGAACACGGCGGCGAAGTTGAGGATCTGCGTCAGCAGGTACGACTGCCCGGCGTAGAAGTCGTACTCGCGGTGCGCGTCGACTTGCAGCCGCGGGTCGCTTTCCAGCGCTTCCTTCACCGACTCGAACGCGGCCGGATCGTTCATCCTGAAAGTCACCGATTGAAAGAACTCGCCGCGGAAGGCGGGCATGAACTGTTCGTTCTCGCCCCAGATCTCCGATTCGAACGCCGAGCCGCCCGCCGCGAAGTGGCCGACCACTTCCCACTCGCGGTTGGCGAAGCTCTGCTTGTCGCCGATCTCAGTGTTGGCGAAGCGGCCCACGATGCTTCTGCCGATGATGATCTCCGACGCGCCCGGGTTGAGCATGCGGCCGGCCACGATCTCCACGTTGCGTCGCACCTGCATCGCCTCGGGGTTGATTCCCCGCGCCACGACCAGCGCCTCACCCCCATCCAACCGCTCCTGCGCGATCAACACGTAGACTTCGGGGCTGATCAGCGGTCGTCCGTCAGCGCCGTCGGCGACGAACGGCATGCTGGCGATGGTGTTCGCCGTCTCGCGCCCGATGCCACTGACCAGCTCGGTGTCGGCGCCTTTCCTCAGCACCAGCACGTTCTCATGCGCGCCCGTCTCTACCAGCGCGGCTCGGAAGCCGCGCGAAAGGGCCATCATCGCGATGAAGACCAGCACGACCAGTCCCATTCCCAGCGCCGTCGTCAGTGTCGAGACCGGCCGCTGGCGGACGCTGCGCACGTTGTAGATGAGCGGAATCTTCATAGCGGCCTCCTCAGGCGACCCGGGGAAGCGTTTGCGTCACAGGCAGCCGCGCCGCCTGCCAGGCCGGCACGAACCCGCTGGCCAGGCCCAGCAAAAGGGCGATGACCAGACCGACTGCGATGGTAGACCCCCTCACCTGGAAGCCCGGCAACAGCGCGCCTTCCAGCTTGGCGCCGCTGAAGACGGCCCGCGCCCCCAACACACCCAACGCGCCGCCCGTCAGCGTGATGATCGTCGCCTCCGCCAGCACCAGCCCGAACAACAGTCGGTCATTGAAGCCCAGCGTCTTGAGTACCGCCACCTCGCTCATCCGCTCCCGCGCCGACATCATCATCGTGTTCGCCGCCACCAGCAGGATGGCGAAGAAGACCGCCATGCCGACGGCGTTCATCAGCAAGGCGACATTGCCCCACATCGTGATGAAACCGGTCTGGAACGCGCGCTCGGTCTCCGTGCGCGTGGCGGAACGCGAGTTCTCGTAATGCCCGTCGATCGTCTCCGCCACCGTCGCCGCCGCCGCCGGGTCCG
>JBDHHX010000379.1:0-3281 GCA_039589155.1 Gemmatimonadota bacterium
CCTTCGGCTGCTCCACCCCATCATGCCGTTCATCACCGAGGAGTTGTGGCAACGACTGCCCAACCGAGCGGCCGACAGCATCATGATCAGCGATTGGCCGGAGCCGCGGCCCGAATGGGACGACGCCGACGCCGAGGCGGAGATCGCCGAATTGCAGGAGATGTTGAGCGCCGTCCGCAACATCCGCAGCGAGTACAATGTCGCCCACGGCCGCGAGATCGATGTAGTGCTCCGCGCCGCCGGCGAACCGTTGCGCCGCGCCATCGAGTCGGAAGGTGGGGCCGCCCGCAAACTGGCCGGCATCGGCGACCTCGCCTTCGACGGCGAACTGCACGGCGCTGAAGCTACCGCTGTCTTGCCGTCCGGCGCCGAGGTCCACGTCCCGCTGGAGGGTCTCATCGACCTGGAGCGCGAGCGCGCCCGGCTCGAGAAGCAGGCGGCGGAGTTAGCCGGACTGGTCGGGCGTTCCGAAAAGCGGCTCGGCAGCGAGGACTTCGTCAAGAAGGCGCCCGAGCAGGTGGTCGAGCAGGCGCGCCAGAAATTGCGAGGGCTGAGGGAACAGCTTGAGAAGGTCGAGGAAAAACGCAGAGCGCTGGAAGCCCACTGATGGGAATTCTCGAATCGGATTCGGGGAATCGGTGATTCGGGGAATTAGGGAAGAGAGGGAAGTGATCGGGCTCGGGCGAACGGGGATGACTGGCGTGATGGCCGGGGCGGTGCTCGCCATCCTGTCCCCGGTCCTTGCCGGCCTTCAGAGTTGTGCACACGTCGCCTCACCGCCCGGCGGTCCGCCGGACAGCATTCCGCCGCTACTCGTGTTGGTCGAGCCCGACAGCTTCTCGGTGGTGACGGACTTCCGCGGCAACCGTGGCATGGTCCGCTTCGAGTTCAACGAACCGATCTCCGAACGCAGCATTCCGGGCTCGGCGATGATGTACCCCTTCGATCTGCGTCCCCATACGAACAAGGGCAAATACGACCTGAAAGTGCGACCGCGCATCGGCTGGGTCGAAGATCGGATCTACCATATCCGCGTCGAGCCGGTCATTCAGGACTACTTCAACAACCGAATCGAACGACCCATCCTTTTCGTCTTCTCGACAGGTACACCCATCCCGTTCAACGCCGTGACCGGTACCGTGTCCGACCGTATCACCGGTCAAATACTTCCCGGAGGTCGGATCGACCTGGTCCATCTGCCCGATACGCTCCGTTACGGGGGGATCGCCGATTCGGTCGGTGATTTTTCGGTCGCGACTCTGCCGGAGGGCGAATACCTCGCCATCGGCTATGATGATGTCAACAACAACCGTCGCGCTGACGCCTTCGATCGCTCCGATACACTGCCGGTGACCCTCGGAAGCGTCGACACGCTTGTCCTGGAGTTCCAGGTGTTCCAGCACGACACCGCCGGCCCGGTGCTCAGCCAGGTCGATGTCGTCGACTCGACGACCCTCATGTTGGGATTCGATGGCTACCTCGACCCGGACGCGCCGATCGCGATAGAGAACGTGGCGATCTTTTCCATGCCCGATAGCGCACCCGTCGCCGTCGAGACCGTCATGCACTACTGGCAATACCTCGTTTACCAGGACTCCATCGTGCAGGCCGAACGAGCGCGGCGCGACTCGATCGCCGCGGCAGAGGCGGCCGAGGAAGTGGCCAGGGACAGCGCCGCCGCTGCGGCTGGGGACACGCTGGCCGCGGAAGCGGCCGAAGCCGAAGTAGCTCAGCCGCGACCCGTTCGCGCCGGGCCTCGCACTGTGCAGCCCGGCGATACGCTGCAGCAGTCAGAGGAACCGCAGGCACTGCCTGACCCGCGGATCGTCGTGATCACATCGGCGGCGATTGCGCCGGGGTCGTATGACGTCAGCGTCGCGCGCCTGCTGAACCTCGCCGGGTTCGTGGGTGGCGGTGAGGGCAGCTTCGAGATCGAAACGCCGGAGGTCGAGGAGGAAGGCGAAGACGATCGGCCGCCGGGACCATCCGATGAGGGGGCTGAGTGAACGATTCGCGACGACACATCCCAGGCGTCGATGCGCTGCTCGTATCTGAGGAGTTCTCCGATCTCCTCACTTCGCGCACTCGATCGCTGGTCGTCGAGGCGGCGCGCCGCACACTGGCTCGCGTCCGCGACGAACTGGCCTCCGGTCTGCGTAGCGCGGCGCCAAGCGTTGCCGACATCGCGGCCAAGACCCGCCTCGAGCTCGAGTCGATGGACCAGCCGTCGCTGCGGCGGGTGATAAACGCCACCGGCGTTCCACTCCACACCAACCTGGGTCGCGCGCCGCTGCCAGCCGCCGCCCGATGGGCGCTGGAGGACGCCGCCCTGGGCTACAGCAACGTAGAATACGATCTCGAACAGGGCACACGGGGCTCCCGTTACGACCATTGCGCCGCGCTCCTGAAAGAGCTCACCGGTGCGGAGGATGCACTGGTCGTTAACAACAACGCCGCCGCGGTTGTCCTCGTGCTGAACGAGCTGGCCGAAGGGCTCGAGGTCGTCATATCGAGGGGCGAGCTGGTGGAGATCGGTGGCTCGTTCCGCGTGCCCGAGATCGTGGCGAAGAGCGGCGCCCGCATCGTCGAAGTCGGTGCCACGAACCGGACGCACCCGCAGGACTACGAAAAGGTCATCAACCCGGATACGGCGGTGCTGCTCAAGGTGCACCGCTCGAACTTCCGGCAGTCGGGCTTCGTCGCCGAGGTAGCGGTCGAGAACATGGTCAATATCGCCCACCGCCACGAGCTGCCCATGGTCCACGACCTGGGCTCGGGCCTCTTGCCCGATGCCAACAAGGTCTTCGGCCTGCCGTGGGAGCCCAGCGCCGCAGATTCCCTCAACGCGGGCGTCGACGTCGTGACCTTTAGCGGCGACAAACTGCTGGGTGGCCCTCAGGCGGGCATAATACTGGGTCGTGCTCGGCTGCTGGATCGCATGCGCGCCAACCCGTTGCTCCGCGCCCTGCGCGTCGGCAAGCTGACGCTGGCTCCGCTGGAAGCGACGTTGCGGCTGTGGCGCGATCTCGCCATCGCCGCGTCCGAGGTCCCGGCCATCGCCATGATCGCACAGAGCGGCGAGGAGTTGCGCGGCCGCGCCGAACGGATATCGACGGCGCTGCGCGACCGAAACCGCGAGGCGGAGATCGTTCTCGCCCAGGACTCTGCCGAGGTCGGCGGCGGTTCGTATCCGGGCGTCGAGTTGGCGACATGGGTCTTGCGGGTCACAGTACCCGGGCGCTCCGAAGCACAGCTCGAGGCTGCCTGCCGGACGGTCGACC
>JBDHHX010000380.1:0-3258 GCA_039589155.1 Gemmatimonadota bacterium
TTCTATCCAATTCAGAGCTGCTTCTCCGGGGGCTCGGCACGGAAGATCCGCGGCGCGACGAGTTGACGGACGTCAGGCAAGCGGCGCAGCGCGCGGCGGCGCTCACCCGGCAGCTGCTGGCGTTCAGCCGCAAGCAGGTGTTGAAACCCAGGGTGCTGAACCTGAACGACGTGGTCGTCAATATCGAGAAGATGCTGGGCCGTCTCATCGGTGAGGACGTGGAGCTGGTGACGATGCTTGAGCCGGAGCCGTGGTCGGTTGAGGCGGACCCGGGTCAGATCGAGCAGATCATCATGAACCTCGCCGTAAACGCTCGCGATGCCATGCCGGAGGGTGGCAGGCTTTCGATCGAGACCGGCAATGTGGAGGTAGATGAGAAATTCGCGCGCTCGCATTACCCGATCTCACCGGGCTCGTATGGGATGTTGGCCGTCTGCGACACCGGTGAGGGGATGGATACCGAAACGCGGTCGCGCATCTTCGAGCCGTTCTTCACCACGAAGCAGATGGGGAAGGGGACCGGACTGGGTCTCTCAACCGTCTACGGAATCGTCAAGCAGAGTGGCGGCTTCATCTGGGCCTACAGCGAACCGGACCTGGGAACGACCTTCAAGATCTACTTCCCCCGGGTCGCGCAGCCAGCCGGCGCCCTCGAGCCGAGGGAGCGCGCGGTACAGAAAGAGCACAAACCGGAAACGGTTCTTCTCGTCGAAGACGAAGGATCGGTGCGCGGTCTGGCACGGCGCATTCTGAGTGAGGAGGGGTTCACCGTGATCGAGGCCGAGAGCGCCGTCGAGGCGTTGAAGGTCAGCCTCACACACGACGGCGCCATCGACCTGCTACTGACCGACCTCGTCATGCCCGAGTTGAACGGCCGCGAGCTAGCCGAACGCATGTCGCCCAAACGCCCCTACATGCGGATGCTCTTCATGTCGGGCTATACCGACCACGCGGCTCTCGGTGACGGCGCCATCGGAATGGATGAGAACTTCCTGCAGAAGCCGTTCACGCCCGAGTCGCTGATCCGCAAGGTGCGGGAAGTGCTGGACATGCCGTCCCAAGCCGGCCAAACGGGCGCCGCTGACTGAACTCCCACCACCGACTGACCGTGTCGGCTTGCCTGCGCAAGGGCCGGCGCTATCTTGAGCCCCTTGGAGAAATAGCCAAGGGGCTGCTTTCTTCCCCAACCCCCAACAGTGAGGTTAGCGAGTTGCTGAGACGCATGGGCCTGGCTCTGCTGGCGGTCGTGTGCCTGGCTGCATCGGGTGCCGACGACCTGCGGGCCCAGAACGGAGTCGTTTTCGACTTCCACCTGGGCTACAAGGGGATGGCCGGCGACCTGGGCGAGATTCTCGATGGAGGCGTGGTCGGCGAGATTGATTTCAGCTACCAGGCCAACGCCTTCCGTTATGGCATCGGCTTCAACCTGGTATCGTTGGATATCGTCGAGCCGTACGACAGCCTCAGCGTCAGCCAGGTGGCGGTGAACGGATTCGCCCAGTGGCTGATTCGTCCTCAGGCACGCCTGATCCCATACCTGGAATTGCGGGCGGGTTTCATCCGCTATCGTCCTGAGGGTGACGCGTTCGGCGAGACCGATCCGGATGAAGAGGGTGAGAACCCGGGCACGTCGGTGAGCGGCTTCGAGGGGGTGCTGGGCGCTGGCGTGGAGTATTTCATCACGCCGTGGTTCGCTCTCGATCTCTCTGCCGCCTTCAGCTACATCAGCACCGAAGAGGTCGACCTGAGCGCGATCGGCCTCGATCCGATCGGTAAGGGGACGGCGTACAGCGTCCGCCTGGGAGCGACGTGGAAGCCATGAGGACGCTGAGAACGGTTCTGGCCCTGGCCATACTGACGGCAGTCACAGGGCCCATGAGTTATGCACAGCAGCAGGACGTCTCGGAGATCCTGAAGCCGACCGCATCGGTGGAAGCGATGGCCGGTGTTTCGGGACAGCCAGTAGCTGCGACGGACACGACGGAGAAGGCGGCGGTCGCCCAGGAGTCGGGACCGAGGTACGACCCCTGGGGCGCCAAACGCAGCTTCGGCTTTGCCATCGGCGAGGTGATCCTCGTCAACCAGATCGTCTGGGCGTACAACGAGTACATCCGCGGCGCTGACTTCACCCAGGTGAACCCGCGCAGCTGGTACGAGAACATCGACCACGGGTTCGAGTACGACGACAACCACTTCAACAACAACCAGTTCGCCCACCCGTATCACGGGAGTCTATACTTCAACTCCGGGCGAACCAACGGATACAACTACTGGGCCTCTTTGGGTTTCGCCGTGACCGGCAGCTTCATGTGGGAGTGCTGCGGCGAGACGCACCCGATGGCGATCAACGACTGGATCAACACCAGCATCGGCGGCGCGGCCATCGGCGAGATGCTGTATCGGGTGGGCTCCACGATCCTCGACAACGAATCATCGGGCAAGGAACGGGTGTGGCGCGAGCTGGGCAACGGCTTGCTCAACCCGGTGCGCGGCTTCAACCGCCTGGTCAGCGGCCGGACCGGCGAAGTGGGGCCGAATCCGGAAGAACGTAGGCCCGGCTTGCTGAGAAACGCGCTGACTGCCGGCGTGAGGGTGATCGAGAGCACGACGACCAGCACCACCGGCGAGTTCTTTGAGAGCTCTGAGACGACAGCGTTCTTCGAGGTCGACTACGGTTACGGCGACGGTTGGGCAGCCGAAAAGGCGGGCGCGTTCGAGTTCTTCCTGTTCAACCTACAGGCGAACTTCGGGGACAAGCAGACAATCGGACGGCTCCAGATTCGCGGTAACCTGTGGTCGTCGCCGCTCAAGAACACGCAGAAGACGTCGCACACGTTTGCGGTCCTGCAGAACTTCGACTACGTGAACAACAACGCCTTCGAGTTTGGCGGCCAGAGCTTTAGCACGGCGATCCTGTCGCGGTTTCAACTGTCCGACAAACTGCAGCTTCGCACCCAGGTCGACGCCACGGCACTGTTGCTGGGCGCCGTTAACTCCGAATACGCCTTCGCCGCCGACCTTGAAGACCAGGAACGGTTGCGTGAGTACGACTACGGACCGGGTCTGGGCGGACGGCTCAGCGGGTTTCTTCTCCTGAACGGTCGGCAGATTGTGGGGCTCCACTATCGGATGCAGTGGATCCACACGCTGAACGGGTCGGTAGTCAATTTCGAGGACGGTTCCGGCAGTTCGGATGCCGATCACATCATACAGATCGTGGCGCTGAGAGGACGTGTGCCGATCTCGAAAACATTCGGC
>JBDHHX010000381.1:0-3249 GCA_039589155.1 Gemmatimonadota bacterium
CGCGCTGGCTTCCTACACGCCGGCACTGTTGGCGTTCATCCTCATCGCGTCGCCGCTCTACGGTCAGTCCGAGTACCTGACGCCGGACGGCGAGGGCGAAATCACCTTTGCGCCGGGGCTGCGCGTGCAGCCCCGGTACCTACGCCTCGATAGCGACGCCAACAGCGACATCTTCATCCGGCGGCTGCGAATCAAGGCCGCGGGCAGCGTCTACGGCATCGCCACGTACTATGCCGAAGTGAAGTTCGACAACGTGGCCCGCTTCGCCATCATCCCCAGAGCCGAGGTCGAGAACGCCTGGCTGCAGTTTCCGGTCACACCGGACCTGGCCGTTCGCGTCGGGCTCTACGATGCGGTCTTCTCCAGGGACGCGCTGACCTCGGATTCGAAGCTGCTGTTCATGGACCGCAGCTTGATCAAGGGAGCGCTCACGCTCCTGGGTCTGGCCGACAACTCTGTTGGCGTGCTCGCGCATGGGCGACCCTTCGGGGGACACTTCGAGTACTCGGCGGGCATCTTCGATAACGTTCGCTTCGAGGTGTTCACCGAGGAAACCGGAGCCGCGTTCAGGGAGTCGGATGGCCTGATGCCGATGGGGCGGGTCGTAGCGCACCTGTTGGATCCCGCCCCGGCGTTAGGCTACGCGGATTACCGGGGCTCCTACATCGGCCAGGGCAAGAGGTTGGCCATCGGGGCTAATGCGGCGTACCTGTCCAGCGTACGTGTACAAGACACCGCCGGCACCACGATCTTCGATCTATACGGTTGGGGCGCCGATCTCTTCTTTAACTACTATGCGGTTACAGTTCAGGCCGAGTACGATCGTTACACTCGAAAGATGGTCGCCGACGAACCTGACATAAACGGTTATGGCTGGTACGTACAGGCGGGCTATCTATTCCTGGAAAGATTCGAGATCGCGCTTCGGCATCAAGAGCTCGATGACAGCAGCATCACACCGGACGACACAGTCATACGGTCCTCCGTCGGTTTCAACGTATACATCCGCGAACACAACCTGAAACTACAGTCCGACTGGGCATTCAGGGTTGAACAGGGAGGAAGCGGCGTTAGGGACAACTTCGTCCAGATACAGCTGCAGTTCGATTTCTAGCTAGCCGCGCTCGATTCGGCACCATAGCGTGCGGCCAGTGCGCGCAGATCGCGGTTCTCCAGGACGCCGTCGGTCAAGCCCTCTACCGTGGCCTGGAGCATCGCCTGAGCGAACTCGTCTGCGCGGATCGAGAGGTTCTTGAAGGGCCGGTACAGAAACTCGAGCGGCCTGAGCAGCTTCTCCATCGTGTAGCGTGACTTCATCGACCCATGGCCGACGATGAGTCCCGGCCGGTAATGGACTGAGCCGTAAATCACCGCCAGGGTTGGCGTAACTAACGTCGAATCTCGGGCTCTGCAACGCGCAGAGGTGTATCATGGAGCCCTTGAGAATCGACACCGCCGCCAAGCTGGCCCACTGCGTTCAGGCCCCAGCAGTAGATCGCCTGACCGGCGGTCACGCCGCAAGCGTGTTCGTGGCCGGCAGCGAGGGAGGAGAAGCTGTGATTGCCTACGACGGCGACGGGTACTGAACTCGGTTGGCCGGTTCCGTCTCCCAGCTGCCCATACAGATTTTCGCCCCAGCAGTAGGCTCTGCCGTCGAGAGTCAAGGCGCAGGTGAAACCTCCCTCTGGCTGCGACGTGCCCTGCCCGTCGTCGTTCGGGTAGCCACCGCCAGCGGTGATCGCCTTGAACGTCAGTCCGCCGGAAACGGGAACCGGTGTTAGCCGGTCGGTCGTGCTGCCATCCCCGAGTTGGCCTTCCGTGTTCGATCCCCAGCAATAGGCCTGGCCAACGGGCGTAAGCCCACAGGTGTGCAGACCCCCGGGGCTCAGCGCGGCGAAGCTCAAGCCGCCGGCGACCGGCATCGGCGTCGAACGATCGGTCCCACTTCCGTCACCGAGCTGGCCTTCTGTTCCACGCCCCCAGCAGAAGGCCGTCCCGGCGGGCGCGTCGGTGGTGATCGCACAAGTGTGGAACGCTCCGGCGCTCACATGGATGTTGAAGAGAGTGTCGAGACCCTCGCCCAGCTGGCCGTACCCGTTGTAGCCCCAGCAATCATTCACGAGCACGTCGCTCCACACATCCCGGTTTCTGGCACCGCAGCTGTGGTAGCCCCCGAGGCTGACGGCCCAGAAACCACCAATAGAAGTCAGCGCCGCGGGGACCGGCTGAACGTCAGGCAGTCCAGCTCCAATCTGGTCATCTTGGTTCCAGCCCCAGCAGAAGACGACCTGGTCATCCGTGAATGCGCCGCATGCGCCCGAGCAGGCACAATTATGGAACTGCCCGGCGACAACTTCCCGGAATCGAAGACCGGTGAACACAGGCATCGGAACCGGGCTGGCGACGCCGCCGCCGGAGGCGCCCGTACCGAGCTGGCCGAAGCTGCCATCGCCCCAGCAATAGACTTCTCCGGCCGTGGTTACTCCACAGCTGTGGCCATGTATGCCACCGCCCGTAATTGGTCCCGTCCCGTAGCCCGTTACACCGCCTCCGGCACTCACGTTGCCCCACCCCTGCAACACGAGGACCTGCTTTCGGTACTCCGCCGGCTCGAATCCTGCCTCATCCACACGGGCAACGATTTCTGCCGATCCGCGTCCGATGGCGGTGACCATTGCGGAGAGCGAATCCAGCTCGGTGACCTCCAGTACGGCGGCATTGCTGGAAGTCCACTCGACGTCGATACCGGCCGCGCTGACCCCACTGAGGTTGGGAATCGTGACCGTGACGGTATCGGTCTGAGCTGTGGTCAGCGTATCGGGCCAGGCCGCCGCTTCGTCGATCTCGACTGGCCCCACGGTGATCGGAATGCGGAATTCCGTCTGACTGGATCCCGGCGCGTCCACTGTGGCGATGACGTCCGCCGAGCCTCGAGCGTGAGCGGTGACGACTGCACCGAGCGCGCCGAGCTTGGCCACCTTCAGCACGCCGGTATCGGCTGACCGCCACTCCACGCCAAGCTCTGCGGCGGCGCTCTCGACGTTCGTGAGCTTCACGCCGACCGTGTCACTCTCGGTCACGGTCAGGACTTCAGGCCAATCGCCCCTGCTGACCACGACGGGAACCCGGTACTCCGCTGGCTCGAGCCCCGCCTGGCGCACCTCGACGATCACCTCCGCCGTGCCTGGCGCATGTGCGCACAAGCTGGCGGTCAGCTCCAATTCGAGAGAGTCTCGTCGCGAGTCCGCT
>JBDHHX010000382.1:0-3243 GCA_039589155.1 Gemmatimonadota bacterium
CGAACGTGATATCCGCTGCTCCATCGTCGCGATTTCGCCCAGGGGTAGGCTGGGGTCGAGCCGCCGAACCGCGCGTTGCATAGCGGAGCTCATGCTGCCAGTTGGTCCTTCATAACGAGCGGCCACGTCGAGATACCCGATCCAGTTGGCGAACGTAGAGTACGGAACGTAGAGGTGCACTCCCGCATCGGCGTCCAGCGTCCAGTGGCGGAAGTCATCGACCACGCCGACGACGCGGATGTCGAGTTCGGCGCGGCGCGAAACCTCCAATGACTGGCCAACGGCGTCTCCGTTCGGGAACAGGCGATCGGCGACCGATCGGTTCAGGACCACCGGGACTGTGCCTCCCGGTGAAGTTGGTTCGTCGTAGACGACGTAGCCCGGCGGAACATCGGATGGTGTGAAGGCCCGTCCCTGCAGGAAGCCAATGCCCAGGGCCTGGAAATAGCCTGGCGTTACCGGATGAATGAAGGCCACTACGCTGTCGGCTCCGTCGAGGCGCCTCACTCTCGTCCTCCAGCAGCAGCGTCCACGGAAGAAGGGGAGTCGCCAGGACGCGCCCGCCGCGACGACACCTGGCTCGGCGTCGATCTGCTCGAGTAGCGCCTGCGCGAATCGTGTGATCTCCTCACCCTCGTATCCGGATTCCAGGTTCAGCGACATCGTGATCACCTGCTCGGGATCGAAGCCCGTCTCGACATCGCGCAGTCTGAGGAAGCTGTTGAAGAGCAACCCGGCGCCCACCAGCAAGACGAGAGCGAGGCCGATCTCGGCGACGACGAGCGCACTTCTGAACTTGAACCGCCGGCGGCCCGGCGTTGTATGTGAAGAGCCTTCCCGCAGCGCGGCTTGCGCGCTGACGCTGGCCGAGCTGGCGGCAGGCACGATACCGAATGAGATACCGGTCAGAGTCGCCAGGGCGAAGGCGAAGCCGAGGATCCGAAGGTCCACCGTGACTTCCGCGAGTCGCGGCACGCCGCCGGGGTTCAGGACCCTGAAAGCCTCGACTCCCCAGTAGGCGACCGCGATCCCCAATGCGCCGCCGACCACCGCCAGGGCCACGCTCTCGGTCAGCAGTTGCGTCATGATCCGGCCGCGACCTGCGCCCAGCGCCGAACGGAGCGCGATCTCGTGCTCTCGGTCCGTGCCCCGGGCGAGGAAGAGATTGGCCACGTTGGCGCAGGCGATCAGCAGCATGAGTGCCACCGCGCCGAGGAACATCTGGAGAGTTCCGCCGATGTCGCCCACCGTAGCCTCCATCAGCGTGCGGATCTCGATCCCGAACAGGCTGCCATCGCGGGCGCGATACGATTCTGGATACGCTTCGGCGAACGCGATCTCTGTTGCGTCGACTTCCGCGCGTGCGGCTGCGAAAGAAGTTCCCGAGCCGAGCCGCGCCACCACCGAGAGGGCGTACATATTGCGGCTCGCGAGGTCGGGGCTATTGAGATCTAACGGGACGTAGACGCCCGCATCGGCCAGGTCCAATACCTCGGGCGGCACGAAATCCGAGTGCAACACACCTGTGACGGTGTACGGCGCGTCACCCACGCTGATCGTCCCACCGATCACGCCCGGATCTCCGCCCCAGCGGCGTTGCCACAGCTCATGGCTCAATACGGCCACACCCTCAGCACCCGCGGCCCAATCGTCGGGCGCCAGGAGCCGGCCGCTCTGCGCTTGGGCGCCCAGGATCGAGAATAACTGTGGCGTGATTTGCGCGACCTCGAGCCGCTCCGGCTCGCCTTCGCCCGTCAGGTCTCTAGAGATCGTCCACACTGCGCCCCACGCCTCGAACGACGACAAACCGTCCCGCCAGTCGACATAGTCGGGGAGCGGGACCGACGATCCGTCCCGACTGACGCTGATCAGTCGGTCCGAGTGAGGATAGGGAAGCGGCCGCAGAAGCACCGAGTCGACGACACTGAAGATCGCGGTCGTAGCACCGACCCCCAGCGCGACGAGCAGCACCGTCGCCAGTGAGAACGCGGGCTTCTTGATAAGCGTGCGGGCCGCGTAGCGAAGATCCTGGACTAGCTTCTCCATTCTATCCTCCAAGGTCCTCTTGCGAGCGTAGTCGTCGTAGCCGGAGCTTTCGCCAGCCCACCGCGCTTTGCGTACCGATTCACGAGTAGCGTCAATACGCTCTCGCAGACCGTAGAGTATCGCCCGCGCCACGCAACGCCGCAGCATTCCGATCGCCGACCTCAGTCCGCCTTCGGCATACGCTTCTCTATAGAGATCGCCGAACAACTCGACGGCGTCGCGACCGTACTCGCGGCGGAACCCCGCCGGGTACGAAAGCAGGGACAGGCGGTACAGGTGCTCGGCGATAGTCGCCCAGCTCGCGAGACGAGGTGCGCTCAACCCGTGCCCTCCGATTGCGGGATTAGCTTCTTGGCCTTCGCGGCTTGAGCCAGACGCTCCAGGCGGACCGCCTCCGCCGTCAGGACACGGCCGCCAAGATCGGTGATCTCGTAGTAACGCCGACGTTCATCGTCCAGCTCTGGCGCCGGACGCCGGCCCGATTCTTCCACCAGCCCCTGTCTCATCAGCCGCTTCAACGATCGGTACAGGTTCGCCGGATCGATGCGCACCGTCCCGTCCGAGTGCCGCTCCACATCCTTCACCAGCCCGTATCCGTGACGCTCTCCGTCAACCAGAGCGAACAGGATGAGGAAATCCCGCGGACTCAAAGGCAGCATGGATTGAACGTTCGGCTCAGGCATCACGGTCTCCTGTGAGGTAGACGCAGAGAAGCTCGAAATGGTTGCATCGAGCATATATGTCACTCGACTAATAGTCAACCTGCCTGCCTGTGGAAGGGGCCCCAGCGGTTCTTGACAAATCCGACCGCATGTTCAATTTTTTAACGTCGATTCAAATTCGCCCTCTCACTGGGTTTCGCCATGCCCGACAGCGCCGCAAACAGCTCGCCTTCGCCCCACGTCCAGGAGAAGCGTGAGCGTCGGCGGGCCGAGATTCTGCACGCGGCGCTGATCGCCTTCCGAGAGAACGGGTATCACAGCACGACCCTGGACGACATCGCCGAGCGGTTGGGCGTCCGCAAGACGGCGCTCTACCATTATTTCCCCGATAAGGACTCGATCCTCTACGAATGCCACCGGGAGTCGCTGGCCGAGATGGCGCGGCTGATCGAGGAGTCGGAAGGCTGCTGCGAGACGGCGGCGGAGCGGCTGGCGTATCTGATCCGCGAGCACGTGCGTGTGATGACGGAGACGC
>JBDHHX010000383.1:0-3233 GCA_039589155.1 Gemmatimonadota bacterium
GATCGCGTGCTCGCGACTTACTTCCCTGCCCCACGCAGCTACACCGGCGAAGAGATGCTCGAGCTGAGCTGCCATGGCGGCGCGCTGGCGTCCCAACTGGTGCTCGCCGCGGTCCAGGCCGCCGGCGCCAGGCCCGCCGAGCCCGGCGAGTTCACTCGACGCGCCTACCTGAACGGCAAGCTCGACCTGCTGCAGGCCGAGGCGATCCTCGACCTCGTCGATGGTCGGTCCGTTGCCGGTCACCGGGCGGCAGTCCATCAACTGGATCGCGGGCTATCACGACGGATCGAGGAGCTTCGCGAGGCCATCGTCCGCTGCGAGGCGATGCTGGTCTACGAGATTGATTTTCCCGAGGAGGACGAGGGTCCGATCGCGCCGGAGAAGATCGATGGAGAGGCGAACGATCTCGCGGGGCGCATCGACGGCCTGCTGGAGACGGCGGCGGACGGCGCGCTGATTCGTGAGGGCGCGCTCACCGTCATCGCCGGCCGGCCCAACGCCGGGAAGTCGAGCCTGTTCAACGCGCTCTGTGGCACGGAGCGCGTGATCGTCACCGACGAGCCGGGTACCACCCGGGACGCGGTGGAGGCCGTCATCTCGCTCGACGGATTCCCGTTCCGGCTGGTCGATACAGCAGGTCTCCGCGACGCCGCCGGTGTGGTCGAGAGAAAGGGAATCGAGGTCGCGCGTCGCTATCTGGCAGGCGCTGACCTCGTGCTCTTCTGTGCAGAAGCCGGGCGACCGCTGACAGAGGAAGAGCTGGGCTTCCTGGGTCAGGTGGAGGCCGGGATCGTCATCGTCGTTCGCACGAAGAGCGATCTGGCCAGCGGGTCGGATGCCGCTGAGATCGCCGTGTCGGCCGAGACAGGTGCCGGCTTGGGAGCGCTTCAGGAGCGTCTTGTCGAAGCCGTCTTTGCGGGCGCGCGCGGCCGTGACGTCGAGGCGCCGCTGGTCACGCGCCAGCGTCATGCCCGCGATCTTCGTATGGCTCGTTCGGAGATCGATGCGTTCCTTGGAGCGCGCACGTCCGGGCTCGCTCCCGAGGTTGCCGCGACTCATCTGCGGGCCGCCGCCGTGGCTTTGGAGGAAATGCTCGGGGTCATCGCGCCGGACGATCTTTTGGCCCGGGTCTTCTCTGAGTTTTGTGTTGGGAAGTGACGGGACCTGCTGCTACGTGATGACAGTCGTTTGATCCCCTGAACAGAGATTGGGTGCGACGAGGACTACGATTGGACGAGGACTAGAACTAGGACTAGGAAACTTCCTAGTCACAGTCATAGTCCTTAGTCCCAGTCCTAGTTCAATCGTAGTCCTGGTTCAATCGTAGTCCTAGTCCTAGTCCGATCGACAACATGACGTTACGATAACTAGCCCAACTTCCCCCAACGTCCACGAGAATATCGCACCGGATCAACGAGCGGTGAGGAGGGACCGATGATCATGCGACTAGCGGTCTTCATCAGCTTGACACTTGTCCTCTGCGGCTGCGCCGGCGAGCCCGACTACGACGTCCTCATCCGCGGCGGCACCGTATACGACGGCAGCGGCGACGCCCCGTTCGTTGCCGACGTCGCCATCGCCGGCGACACCATCGCCGCCGTCGGCGACCTGGGCGACGCGACCGCAGCAAGGATCGTCGAGGCCGAGGGCCGCGCCGTGGCGCCGGGCTTCATCAACATGCTCAGCTGGGCTACGGAGTCGCTGATCGAGGACGGTCGCTCGCAGAGCGACATCAGGCAGGGCGTGACGCTGGAGGTCTTTGGCGAAGGGTGGTCGATGGGGCCGTACAGCGAGGAGATGAAGCAGGAAGAGCTGCTGAGCCAGGGGGACATCAAGTACGAGATCACCTGGACGACGTTGAGCGAATACCTGGATCAGTTGGTTGCGGGTGGAATCTCGACCAATATCGCGTCGTTCGTCGGAGCCACCACGGCTCGGATCCACGTACTGGGCTACGAAGATCGCGCGCCGACTCCAGCGGAGTTGGACGAGATGCGGGCGCTGGTTCGGGAGGCGATGGAGGAGGGCGCTCTGGGTCTGGGTTCGTCGCTCATCTACGCGCCGGCATTCTATGCCGAGACCGATGAGTTGATCGAGCTGGCGAAGGTCGCGGCCGAGTACGGCGGCATCTACATCAGCCACATGCGCAACGAGGGCAACTCGCTGCTCGAAGCTCTGGAGGAGCTGATCACGGTCGCGGCGGAGGCGAACATCCCGGCGGAGATCTATCACCTTAAGGCGTCGGGCCGAGCGAACTGGGGCAAGCTCGATGCTGTTTTCGCCCGGGTCGAGGAAGCGCGGGCGGCGGGCCTGCAGATCACGGCCGACATGTACACCTATCCGGCGAGCTCGACCGGGCTCGATGCGGCGATGCCGCCGTGGGTGCAGGAGGGCGGACACGATGCTTGGGCCGAGCGGCTGAGGGATCCGGAGGTTCGCGAGCGGGTGAAACGCGAGATGAACATGCCGTCGGACGACTGGTCCAACGGCTACCTGGCGGCGGGCACGCCGGAGAACATTCTTCTGGTCAGCTTCAAGAACGATGAGTTGAAGCCGCTAACCGGAATGACGCTTGCGGAGGTTGCGGCGATGCGCGGCACGTCGCCGGAAGAGACGGCGATGGACCTGGTGATCGAGGACGACAGCCGGGTCGGCTGCGTCTACTTCACCATGTCGGAGGAGAACGTCGCTCGGAAGGTCGCCCAACCGTGGGTCAGCTTCGGCTCCGATGCGGGATCGCTGGCTCCGGAGGGCGTCTTCCTCAAGTCCAACCCACACCCGCGAGCCTATGGCACCTTCGCCCGACTGCTGGGCAAGTACGTGCGCGAGGAGGAAGTCATCACGTTGGAGGAGGCGGTTCGGCGTCTGACCTGGCAGCCGGCTTCCAACTTGGGGCTCGCCCGGCGGGGATCAATCCAGCCTGGCTACTTCGCCGACGTCGTGGTCTTCGATCCGGGGGAGATCATCGACCACGGCACGTTCGATGCCCCGCACCAATATGCGACGGGCGTCTTGCACGTTTTCGTGAACGGAACCCAGGTCCTGGAGCACGGCGAGCACACGGGAGCGACGCCGGGTCGGGTCGTCCGCCGCGCCCGGACGCAGCACTGACGTCAGAACGGGTAACCGACGTCGATCACCAGCCGAAGGTCGGAGTCGATGTCCGACCAGGCCAGGGAGAGCGCGGCGTGACCCAGCCGCGTCAGCGCCGCCGCGGTGATGTCGAAACCGTG